>NZ_CP160680.1:2165500-2507500 GCF_040784935.1 Lewinella sp. LCG006
AAGCCAACCAGCGCAGACAATATTCGTGCTGTCATTGAGCAACTTCGCCCCACCAAGGCAAGCCTTCCGGAAAAGGCCGAAAAAGAAGACATCAGTAAACCACTTTCAAAAGAAGACATCCACCGAACGCTACTGGCAACTCACCCCCTTTACAAAGCCATCATGCAAAGTGTGCGAGAGCACCTGAATCTACTCCCTCCCAGTGGTGGTATGGCGGGAATTTATACGATGATCGATAATACGACAGGGGTATGGCAATCACCGGCAAATGTTTCTATGAACGCCGTCGTGAAACCAGCGGTCAATATCACCAATATTGAACAAGAAGACCTTAATGCCCCCCTGGATGGTAAAGCGGTGAACGCCATCCGCAATTTCCTCGGCAAGGGAGTGCTTGTTTGGGGAGCCCGCACCCTGGATGGCAACAGTATGGATTGGCGCTACATCAGTGTGCGACGTACCATTATTTTTATCGAGCAATCCGTAAAATACGCGGCAGAAGCTTATGTTTTTGAACCTAACGATGCGAATACCTGGGCTAGCCTCAACACAATGATTCGTAACTTCCTAACCAATATTTGGCAGCAAGGTGCTTTGGCTGGTGCTACACCACAGGATGCTTTCTTTGTGAACATCGGCTTAGGTACCACCATGACCCCAGTGGATATTTTAGAGGGCTGGATGAAAATAAACATAGGAGTTGCCGTGGTAAGACCTGCAGAATTCATTGTCATCCAGCTACAGCAACAAATGCAAACCTCATAAGTCTAGCTCAAATTTTTAATCTAATTGCAAAAATATGTCAGATCAAGATAACCTTTGGCCCGTACCCCAATTTCATTTCAAAGTGACCATCGGTGACAAAGTTGAGATCGCTTTTCAAGAAGTCATGGGCCTGGATGCCGAGTACGACATCATGGAATATCGCGCGGGTAACAGTGTCGATTTTTCGACGGTGAAGATGCTCGGGTTACGTAAAGCTTCGGATGTGACCCTGAAAAAAGGGCTGTTTAAGCAAGACACCGCCCTTTATGACTACTTTATGGAGGTAAAGATGAATACCGTTCAGCGCGAGACCGTTACCATTCAACTGCTAGACGAGGAGCATAACCCAATGTTTACCTGGACCTTGAAAAATGCTTACCCTACGAAAGTAACCGGCACGGACATGAAGGCCCAAAGTTCGGAAGTAGCGGTTGAAGAAATCGTATTAGCTCACGAAGGCCTTTCTTTTGAAAAAGCTTAAAACAATAAAACCCACTATGGCTATTTCCCCACTTATTGAAGACCAGCAGTTGATCTCTTTTATTGTACTCATCGAAGGTACCGCATTGTCTGATGTGCTGGATGTTGTCAAAATAGAGGTCACCAGCAAAATTGGTAACATCCCTTCGGCGACTGTCGCAATGTTGGCACCCTCAGGAAGAAGTTTAATGGCAGCGATGGAGGAGCTTGCACCAGGAAAAAATATTGAAATAAAGTTAGGGTATCAACAAGATAATCAACGGGTTTTTTCTGGCATTATCACCGATCAATCCCTTGAGGGCAACGAGGGCCAGCGCATGAAGCTTGCGGTACATTGCCTGGACAAAACCTTTACCCTGGACCAGGTGCCCGACAACCAGCTCTTCAGTGAGCTTACCGACAAGGAAATAATTAGTACCATCTTGAGCGAAAGCGGCTTCCCCTTAGAGGTAGAGGAGACGAACGTTCGGCACCAGCGAATGAGCCAGTTTCAAATGACCGACTGGGGCTTCATCCAAGCCCGAGCAGAGGCCAATAACTTACTGGCTTACGCCGAAAACGGGAAGGTTTTTGTAAAAGCGAGTGCCACAGCCAGTGATCCTGACCTACGCCTCACACAAGACCAAGATGTTTGGAGCTTTAAATTCAACACCAGGGTCAATGATGCTCAAGCCTCGCAAACAGGGGCAAGAAGTTTATTGCGAAAAAAAGCTAAGGTTGCACCAAAAAGTGATCCTAAATCAAGTACTGCAAGAAGTAGTGCCCCATTAGCTAAGCCTACGGGAGCAATCACCTTTTTCGGCAATGCATCCCCGCGCCTCAACAGCACCATTGAACTTGCCGGGTTTGGCGCACAATTCAACGGCAAGCACTTGATCACCGGCTTCCACCATCTGGCTGAAAGTGGCCAGTGGAAAACTACCGTGAACATTGGGCCAGCAACGGCGGCTGTTGACACGGCGCTCCCTCCGTCGCCGGGCATTCTCACTGGAAAGGTCTTAGCGCTGGCAGGTGACCCCCTCGGCAACCACCGTGTTTTGATAGATGTTCCGGAGTTGGATGCTACGGGAAGCGGCCTTTGGTCGCGCATGGCCAGTTTTTATGCTAGCCCGGGAAAAGGAGCTTTCTTTTTACCCGAAATAGGAGACGAAGTGTTGCTGGGCTTTGAGGAAAACGACTTGGCACAGCCCCTTGTATTGGGTGCGCTTTATGGTACAGCCCAAGCTCCTCTCTATCCTATGGAAGATGACAACCACCTCAAGGCCCTCCTCACCCGCAGTGGGCTTAAACTGGAATTTGATGACGACAAGAAGCAACTGACTTTAGCTACACCAGCCAATAATACCATCGTATTGTCGGATGAGGAAAGTAGCATCGTCATCAGTGATCAGCACGGCAATCAGATCACGATGGATGCTGCTGGAATAAAATTCAAAAGCTGCCAGGATATTGAACTTGATGCGCCGGGTGAAATTGTGGTCAAGGCTACTACCAATGTTGAGATAGAAGCCGGCGCCAGCTTCTCCGCACAAGGCAATGCCCAAGCTGAAATGAAATCCAGTGGCATGACAAAAGTGCAAGGATCAATGGTGATGATCAATTAATAATCAAAAAGACAACAAAGCTTATGCCACCAGCAGCAAGACTAACAGATATGCACGTATGCCCGATGGTAACCCCGGGGATGCCCCCCATTCCACACGTCGGCGGCCCGATTGTAGGGCCTGGTATTCCTACTGTATTGATCAACGGAATGCCTGCTGCCGTGTTGGGAGACATGTGTACTTGTGTGGGCCCTCCGGACAGTATAGTAAAAGGCTCAGCAACGGTCATGATCGGCGGCAAACCCGCGGCCCGAATGGGTGATTCGACTGCCCACGGAGGCAGTATTGTCGTGGGTATTCCGACGGTGATGATTGGCGGTTGATAACAAAACAGCAATACTTGTCATGGACGAACTCAATGATGGCTTATACATTGATAATGCAGGATTGGTGATCCTGGCACCTTTTCTTCCAAGATTTTTCCAGCAACTGGGTATGGTGGAAGATGGTTCTTTCATCACAGCATCCGATGCGGAGCGGGCGGTACTCCTATTGCAATACCTGGCTACCGGGCAGCAAAAAACGGAAGAACATCTTCTGCTTTTCAACAAAATTCTTTGTGGGTTGCCGCTGGACTACCCGGTACCTTCCTCCATTGAAATAACGGAAGAAGAAGCCAGCATGGTAAGATCCCTCCTTAATGCAGTACTGCAAAACTGGGACAAGATGAGTAATTCGAGCGTCGATAATTTGCGAGCTTCCTTTCTGCTGCGTGAAGGGCTCTTGAAGGAAGAGGAAGACCATTGGGGGCTTGTGGTCGAGCCTAAGGGTTATGATATTATATTGAGCTTTCTGCCCTGGACGATCTCTGTTGTTCATTTGCCATGGATGGAGAAGCGGGTTGAGGTGGATTGGAAGACAAGTATGGGGTAAAGTGATTTCTCTAAAAAACGGATAGTTAGATAGGATGGAACACGGATTTAACGGGATTTAACAGGATTTACACGGCTTTAAACTAAGAGGAACTTGCGATAACCCAGAAGAGGTAGAGCCTCTTCATCTCTTTACCTTACGGGCTAATATGAGCGATGTTTTATTTATCAATCATCAACCTCCATAGTCGTTCATTGACCTTCTTTTCCCCTCTGGATATAATCAGTTGACGAAGCTCAGGTTCGTGCGATCTCAACTCCTCATTGTTAATATCAAGCTCTGCAATTCTTCTCGACAGCTTAGCACTTGAGTAATGAGTAGCGTTAATATCATTATTCTAAACAAGCCTGTAAGTTTCATCATTTGACAAATGCGTTCCTATTGTTAATTTCACTCACCTCCCCCTAAAACGCATACCCAAACCCCAACCGCCCCTTCAAGAATTCTCGCTTTTCAATAACACTATTCGCTTCACCGAACGACCACTGCACGTTGGCGTCAAGCAAAACGCTCCAGTTTTTACCTAGGTAATAATCAAATCCGAGCGTTAGCCAAGCATCTTCGAGCAGGAGGTGACGGTTTAGAATATTATCCTGGCTCAGCAAGTAATAGTTGTCATTTCCTTCGTATTCATAATTCAGGAGTGATTGGGTAGGCCGAATAGCCATGAGACCTGCTCCCAGGTAAGGGCTCAGTCGCCTTTTCACGAGCATCCGGTATTTGATGCCCAAGGGGATTTGCCAATAGCGAAAATCGCCTTGTAGTTTTTCTAGCTCATCTCCCGGAGTATTGGGAGGAAGTAGAGGAAAACCGCTAAAATCGACGTCGTCATCGTGTTTGAGGCCGAAGGTATTGGCCAGATATTCTGCTCCGAGTACAATACTAAAATGGCGGTTATAACTAAGCTCTGCTAAAAGTGCACCAGAGAAATTAGACTGTTGCTCTAGCTCGGGCAGTCCTCTTGCGGCAAAGGTACCCGCACTAAATCCAATCTTTACGGCCGAAGGTAAAACGGGCGCAAGGCGTTCAGACAAGGTCTTTTTACCTTGTTCAATGGTTGGGACAACAATGGCAGGTAAGGCCTGTTCTTCTGAATAATTCAGAAAAAAGAAACGAAAAGGTAAGCGTGCTGTGGGGCCTTGGTTCCACCTGGTATTGGTTGTTTCTCCCTCGGTCAAATTTGCTGCACCTACTGCCAAGAGGTCTTTTTCTGCGGCGGCTGGCCCGGGTAATCCTGGCCCGGTATTTAATGTAGTAGGCGATGTGTGCGTTGGAAAAAATCTGCTTAGGTAAGCATCATTCGCAGCGGGTTTTCCTGGCCAAAGACTACTGGGCGAAGAAGGCTGGGCTCCTGATAACAGCGAAGAGGCTGGATAAAGTTGTTGTTTTGCGTTGGAATCATCACGGGTACCGCGCTTCTCATAAACGGTACGATAAATGGTATCATACTCCACAACAACCGTTCTGCGCACGATGGTGTCCATGATGGTCACCTGCTCATGAGGTGTTCTTTGTTGCAAATGGGCCAATTCGGCACCTTGTTGTTGATAAGCTCCCCATAGCCAAAACAGCAGTAACAGCGGGATTGCAGCCGCCAATATGGGCAGCCACCAGAAGGGGAATCCTGATTTTGGCTCGCCTTTATCCAGTTGATCAAGCCGCCCTTCTAAATCCTGCCAGACGCGTTCCTCAAATGGATAGTCCGGCGGGGAATTCAGGCTCTCCCGAATCTTATCCTCAAACTTATCGTCCATCTCGGTAGCGTTTTGCCAAAGGCGTTTGGTTTATGTTGTTTTGTAAAATTTTCCTCGCTTTCGCGTAATTCGATTTGGAGGTCCCCACGCTGATGTTGAGTTGCTCGGCAATTTCGTGATGCTTGAATCCTTCCATCACGTATAGGTTAAAGACCAGGCGGTAACGGGGTGGCAGTTGTTGCACATGCGCTAAAACGTCTTCGTAAAGCAGCTTGTTCCATCCTTCGTTTTCTCCGTCAGTGATAGCTACTTCTTCAGCTACGGGGTAAACCTCCAGTTTCTTGTATTTGCGGTGGTAGTCAATGGCCGTGTTGACCACAATCTTTCGTAACCATGTTTTAAACTCATAAGCATCATCGTACTGGTCCAATCTGGTGAAGACCTTCAGAAAACTTTCGTTGAGGATTTCCTCTGCCTCCGCGCGATTGTCTCCATAACGCAAGGCAATACTAAAGGCGTAGCCATAGAAAAGCCGGTACAGCTTTTTCTGGCCAGAACGATTACCTTGCCGGCAAGCTTCAAGCAACAGTTGTAGGTGGCGCTTATTATCCTCCAAACGGATGTTTTTTAACCCGTACGCGAGTTTTCAAAAAATGGTTGCCTACTGTTCAAGATTACTTCAGCAACTGCTTCTCCAGCCAGTCTCGTTCCAGTATGTCCGTTACGGGGGGTAGCTGCTGCGCCAGGTCGCTTCTTTTTTGTGGTTCAAAAGCAGGTATTTTAGCCATTTGTCGCACCACAGTAATAAACGCTTTCACTTGTGCTTTCAGGCTTGGCTTTGCTAATGTTTGCCGGTAAATATAAACGCGATAAGCTTCCAGGAAGTGTAGCAAAAGTTCGATTTCCTTGCTTTCCCAATATATCTTCACCAGCAAATTTTTAGCAGCAATGGCCAGTAGAAGGTCGCTTAAATCCAGCTGGTTCAGTAAGCTTTGGGCGGTTGCATAATCCCCTTCGTAATACCTGGTGTGGGCCAGGTTGTAGTGGTAAATGTTTTCTTGTGCTGCGGTAGGCAGATAGGCTCGGTATTTTTCAAGAAAATCAGAAGTCCAGCGGATGCGGCCAGTCCGTAAGCCTACTGTGACGAGGTTGCTGTAGCGCCATGGGGGCAAAAAACCATGCTCCAGCAACATCCCTTTTTCAATGAGGTGGGTATTCAGGTCAAGATAAAACTCGTAATACAAGGGATCATTCTGAATCCTTATTTGCTGGGTACAATGGTTGAGCAAGTAGGTGTAGAAATTTTTCAACAGCTCGGGGGGAGTCACCGTTTCATAATTTTTGAGCAACTCGTTTGCCTGGCGAAAATAGGCTTCTTCAGCAGGATGTTCTACCATTTTCAATACGGCTGAATAAAGCTTAATGATCACCGCTCGATGGTAGGGGAGCTGCTCCGACCAGGCTTTTACATCTTCAGCCAGTCGTAGCTCATAGGGGATATCGAGCACTAGCCCCGCATTCGTCATCTCCAAAAGGTAAGGGAGTTTTTTGGCCAGGTAAGCATGGTCTAAAGCATCGGCAGCAGCCTGTAATTCCGGGTGATAATTCCGTTCGTAGTTGCTCAGGCTCCGAAATTCGCTTTCTTTTAACTGGCTCAAGTATTCCCAGTAATCGGCATCCTGATAGGGAGCATCATCTAATAACTTTTTTAGCCGTCGCGCAGTAGTTTGGTAATGTTTATCGAGTTTTGCCTCTTGGTAGTACTGCAACAAAAGCAATTCTCGCCGTGGAGCATCATTAAGCACTTGATCGATAACAATGCACTGCTCCAACGCTTGCAAAAGATCACTACAGCGGTAAGCGAGTTCTTTGGTGCTAATTTTCAGCGCTTTAGCAATCGACTCTTTTTTGATCTGATCCCCTTTAAATCGAGGAGCAAGGGGGTGGAGATATAGGAATAATGCCAGAATTTTGGTATTTTTATTAACCAACATTCCCGGCAGGCGTTCCGAAAAACGCTGCAACTGTGCCTTGCTAAGCACGCGAAACAATGTCACTAGTTTACTTTGCTCCATAACGGGCCGATTATCCATCAACCCTACAAAAATGCAATTTAATCTCCTATTCTGCTTATTTATCCTCAGTGGCACCCTGTTACCGGCACAGGTTGTTTTCCCGGGCGACCTCAACAACGATGGAACAGCCAACTACCTTGACCTCCTGCCGCTGGGGGTGGCTTATGGCCAAACAGGCCCCATAAGATTTGAGGCGACGCTAAACTGGCAACCCCAAGAAGCAGAGCTTTGGGGACTCAATTTACCCGTCAGCGGGGTCAATCTTGTCTCCGTCGATGCGGATGGCAACGGTATTATAGATTCGCTCGACCTGGATGCCATCGCCTTAAATTACGACAGCCTGCAGACATTGTCATTACCTCCGCCCCAACCTTACCTGCTTACAGATACCTTCCTGGTAGAGGAACGGCCGACATTGGAACTGCGCTTCAATCGCACCGAAGCAACCGCAGGAGATACCGTAGAAGTCACTATTTTTCTCCATATCCCAGACCCCTCCGTTTTTCCACCCACGAATCCCCCTACGGCAATAGCTTGTCAAATAGCTTTCGATCCTACCATGATCAATGAAGCAAGTACGCGGTTTCTGGCAGCAGAAAATTCCGAAGATTTGATGTTCATCGGAGCTGGTACAAATAATGTCGATTTTGGACGCTCACCGCTTTCCGGGCAGCTTGAGTTTGCCGCTGCAGGCCGTGGACAAGGTGCCCTGGCTATGAGCCGCCCCGTAGGCAAGTTCATCATCGTCATCGAAGACATGATTCTGCTGGAAGGTAGCCCAGGGTTTGATATCAATGATGCTTTACTGATCAACTTGAATGAACAAGTCATCGACATCCAAGTGGAGACGGATAGCCTATTGATTGTGAATACTCAAGCACCAGCAATTACGGCCACCTCGCTACGGGCTTATCCCAATCCTTGTACGAAGAGCTTGCAACTCTGTGGTGGAAGCGACCAAGAGGTCAAGCTGTTTGATCATCAAGGGCAATTGCTGCGGGTCTTTCAACAGTTTGGCCAAGATTGCCAGCAAATAGATATGGATGTTTATCCTGCTGGGGCTTACTTCTTTGGCGTACAAACCCCTGAAAATTACCAGACGCTGAAGGTTATTAAACAAGAAGAATAACGCGCTTTTTACCCCAAAAACAACCGTGACGGCCCTTCTTGCGAAGTATCGTCACGGTTGATTTTGGGTTGACTTTGCATTCAGCATAGTTGAAGTCCCTATACCCCTTACCTAAAGCGGGGATGTAATCGCCACGTATCCCTCTACTTCCTTTGCACAATACTTATCCCCCAAAATGCAGGCCTACGCCCAAAGCAATGCCATAATTTTTATTGCCCCCCGTTTGGCTCCACTGCCCTTGCAGGTTGATGAAAATGCTGCCGGGCGATTGCCAACGCAGAGCTGCTTCCAGCGCGTAAGAAAATGCCGTATTGGTCTTTTCTCCTAGCTGCCAATTTACATCAGCGATGGTAGCCGTTACGGTTTCATGTTGTTGTACGATTCCTGCCCATGCTCCTAGCAGCGGCTGCCATGAGCCATTGGAGAAGCGGTAGTTGCCACCGGTGCGCAAACCCATCGATTTTTGCTGGAGGGTATAATCACCCTGAACGGTCACCGGGGTAGGGTCGGTACTCCCAAAGTTTAGGGTTGTTACCGGAAAGTGCGCTTCGGTCATCGCATTGCTATAAGTGAATTGGATACCCATTTCGCAGTGAGCCAAAAACTCATTCGTCAGCGTAATCCCTCCCTGCTTGCCAGGTCGAGTGGTCGTTTCCGTGAAAACGGGAGCGGTAGAGAAGGTCCCTAGTGTAAATTCTCCTCCCAGCTCTTCCGCAAGCAGCTCATAGATAGCTGGCTGCTCATAGATGCTTTTTAGCAATCCATCCATCTGGTCCATTTCAAAGGTAGCGGCACCTGGATCAACGAGCCAGCCTCCGAAGAGCGTACCTCGATAATCAATCGTGCGCTGCCGCTCCTTTCTGTCTTCCCAAGGCAAAGCATTTTCGTCATCGGGATTTTTATCCTCCTCCTTAGGCTGTTCGTTCTCTTCTTGTGGTGGCGCGGGTACGACGTGTGCATTGTCTTCGAGGTCTTTTATTTTTGCCTTGATAGCGTCTCTAACTTTTTCCCAGAAGCCTTTGTTCCACTTATCGTTGATCCGCCGATTGCGCTCTTTGGCCTCATCTTCCGGCATTTCTGCCGTTGGGGGTTTCCATGGGTAGCGACGCTGAAAGTCAATGAGTCGTGTACGATAATCGCTCTCAGATTCACCAACTTTACGCTCAAGTTCTTTCAATAAACGGAGATAATACTTTGGGCAATCTTCCTCTTCCTCCCACTTATAAAGTTCTTCCATCTGGCGGATAAACTCTTCGTCGGCAGCAGCCTTAATGAGTGCTTCTCGTTTCTTTTGATAAGCTTCTTCTTCTCGCTGATAAATGAGTTCGAATTCTTTCAAGTCAAGGCTTTCTTTAGACTCATCATCTTCCAAAGCGGTTTTACAAGCGGTCTTGAACTTTTCCATTTCTTCCTTGAGTTGTTCCGTAATGGCCAGCATCTGTGCATACTTCTCGCGTAACCCATCCAGGGCATTTTCCCGGTCACGGCGCTCCTGCCTTACATTGGTACCATGTTCTTTGCTACAACGGAAATCATCTAACCAGTTCTGTTTCCTTTCGATTTCTTCCTCCGCCTTTTCCAAGGGACTTTTGTCTTCCCCCGCTGCGGGCGTATTTTGGTCATTGATCTTTTTGATGAGGCCATCAACGACTTTTTGTTGCTCCTCGCAAGGATTTTTTTTCAGGTCAAGCAAGCTGCTTGCAAAACCAGAGGGCTTACTTTCTAGGCTTGGCAGCATTAGCACGGTAAAGCTTAAGATCAGCCAAAATATTTTTAAGTTTTTCATTGTAGTGGTGTTTTAGTTTAAAAAAACAATCACTACAATATTACCCGCCTCTCCTTTTGTTTGCGCGTTCAATTTTTTCTAGGCTTCGAGCCAGAAGTGCTAAAGCAAAACACTTTCCAAGAGGATAATCAATACGTAATACATTGATTTTTAAACAAATAAATACTGTACATCAAAATTGAGGTTTCGGGAAAATTAAGTTTTGGGACCATGCCGATCCCGTCCGCCGTGCTCCGGCTTACGCCTTAGGCACTGTTGTTTGTACTTACTTACGGGCCACGGCCCGCCCATGTACCCCGCTGTCGGGGTCGATTCGCAGAATCGGGGGTGGTTACCCAGCTGACCATTGTTGACTGGTTCTACAACTTTTTCAAAACTACATCCAAAGGTCAATTTGACCTATGCCATCTTTGTAATGGGTGGTATTCTAAAATGTGTCTCGCTGGAGGCTACTAGTGAATCAGCCAGCAAGTCCTGTTACACACAAGCATGCTCCGCCCAATAGAGGCGATGCTAAAGCCTGGATAGGTGCTAAAGCTCTACGCTTTATATATCAATTTTCATTTCCTTAAAATCTTTTCTGAAGTGTGACGCCCAATTTCCTGTATCCCAATTAGTGTTTTCTCTAAACAATTTAACCAAGTTGTCTTTGTCTAAAAAAGAAAGATGAGGCTTAACTAAGTCAAGTATCTTCGACATTCGAAATGCGTATTGGCTTACTCCAATTTGATCTATCATCGTATTTAAGAAATTATCAGAGGGAGCCTTAATCGACTCACTCAATATTTGAAGAGAATACAAATCATGAGAGTTCATATTTTTCACACAGCTAACAATTACTTCTGCTTTGACACTATCAGGTAGGTTTTCCAACTCTTGAAAAAGAGCCTTCTTAAGATCAAATTCATAATCTGAACAAATAAAACTGAATTCTCCTTTACCATTTATTGCCCCATCAAGTATAATATCTTGTATTTCCTCACCCCTGCTCAACTGTAAATGTCTGAATCCCGTGTCGCTGATTTCTCTATAATTTTTCCAATTATACTCAATTAAGGCATCTATTGGCTTATTCTCTGTGTACTTAGCACTTGATATAAGTAAATTACGAGTCTCAATATCAGTGCACTCGCTTCTTAACTTCGCTATGATTTTCTCAAATGGATTTCCAGTCATCAAATATCCAGCCAGAATACGGTTGTAGCCATTTTCACCGCACTGATATGAATTCATCTCATCATTTAGAATTTCTCGAAAAGAATGGTGAGGAAAACAAACTACAACTTGAGGAATTAGCTCTTTTTGTTTGTGTAAAAACTCTAAATCGTCTTCCTTTTGAAATCTGGCTAAATAAACAATAGCAGTTTTATTATTAGAAAAGGCTATCTCCTTGATTAAATTATAAGATTTTTGCTCTTCTGCATTCCTCTGCATAACTCTATAAAACAATCTGTCTCTTAGTGAGCTACTTAGGATAATACTGTCAACCGAATTAACTGTAGTTGAGATATAGCTAGGTTCAATAGCCTCATATCTTTCTGTGATTAACTTATTATACAAAATATTACTTAATACATCATCGCTCATAATGCAGCCTGACATCACAGTTATTCTAGTTGTATCAATTCGAGTCTTCTCGAAAAAGCTCACGAAACGATCGTATTTCTTATCAATCAATGCCCAACCTAAATATCCTTTGAACACTGTATTATCTGTTTCTTCATAAAGATTTAGTAATCTCTCAATAGTCAGCTTTTTTAGTTGTTCATAATCTTTATATGCCGTATCAGTAGAACCAGTAAATCCTGTAAATTCATATGATAATAAATCGACTTTTCTGAGCCGTGACACAGAATCTTCAACCGAGTGGCAGCCCTGAAATAGCATGGCCAACAATAAAATTGTCAATAAATAACTTTGCAATCTATTCATAGATAATTATTGCTGTGATTTTGCGATATCCTAATAATCTTTCATTACTCAGTTGCGTCAATCTTATTTTTGCGACGCACGTGGCTTGGTTCTCAGCCCGAGCGAGGATAATACGCTTGGGCTGCGCCGAAGGCATGGCGATGCCAAAGCCCAAGCACAGGTAAAATGCCAATATTTCGCACCCCTACTTTATACCTAAACCATTCGCTAAAAAGAAATCCGCTGCCCCTGGGCAGCAGTTTCCTCCGGAGGAAGAATCTCGCAATTGTCCCAAAGTCCTGTTTCCAGCGTAAGAGCGTAGGCGGCGGGTAACTTGTGTGCACGCATCTGCGCGGAAGCAGTGGCATGGTCGTATTCAAAGCTATGGTGCTCAAAATCAAAACCATTGCGATCATCGAGGAGCATGTACCATACGCGGGGAGTGCCATCATTGGCGGGCATCCCGATGACACCGGGATTCAACCAGTACTTTTCTTTTTTTTCTTCACTAAAGGGTAGGCCACAATGTCCGCCAAGGATAAAATCAGCCTTCGCTGCACTTAAGTGTTTAGCCTTTTCCGCCCAGGGAGTAGAAGCAAAAATATAACCTGATACTTCCGTCGTAGAACCATGTATTACTCGGCCCTTCAGGCCAGCGTATTGAAATTCCAAGTGGTGCGGCAATTGATGCATCCACTGAATAGCGTCTGGGCTTAAAACCGATTGTGCAAAAGGATACCACTGGCGGGAAAAAATATCACAGCGGCTACCATCATTAAAATCACAGCCACAGTCCTCTTCGCCATCGCGTAATTGGAGTTCTACGTTTCCTGCAATACTGTGTATACCCCAAGATTTGACCTTTTGAACAACGGCTTCCGGATCAGCGCAGTAACCAACGATATCACCCGTACAGATAATATTCTCAGGGGTAATGCCAAGATCAATGGCAATAGCCATCATTTTTTCCAAGGCTTGCAAATTGCTGTACACGCCTCCAAAAACAAGCACCTTACCATGTAGAACACCTATGTTTTTAACCTGCACTGTTGCTATTTTTTTGCATAATAAACGGAACCAGGAACAAGATAATACAAGCCAGCGTACCGAGTATGTTTACTGTCAGCAAGTCGCCATATTTTCCAGGAAACCATACCCATTCGGCGGGAAACACACCAAAAGCAAGTACCAGCCCCGCCAGGATGCCCGCCCCTACGGCTAAATGAAAAGACCATGGCCCCGCCCGTAATTTCCAAAAGATAAACACGGGCGCCAAACCTAGTACCATCGTGCCACTCACAGTGGTGGCAGACAATATTTCCGGATTGAAGAAAATGGGCAGCGTGCCCGCCACGGCAAAGAGCACCATCACCCATCGCCCGCGGCTAACGGTCTGGTTTTCGGGTTTACCCAAATCCACCACAAACAGCTTCGACGCAGAGGCAAAAGCCGAATCCAGCGTCGAAGCTGCGGAAGTGATCATGATAAAATTCATCACCAACATGGCACCTACCCCCATAATCTTACTTACCTCTACCGCGGCTTGTCCGGCCAGCCCCTTCGTCTGCGCATAGATTCCTACAAAGCTAAAAAGCAGGATGCAGAAAAAACCGATCACCGCTGCGAGAAAAAAACTCTTGCGGGTCGTCGCTGGATCACTGATAAAGCCCCGGTCGGTCATTACCGAATCGTGAAAGGGATAACTGAAGACCTGGATAAAGGCGACAAAAAGGAGGTTAAGACCACCACCCAAACTCCATTCGCCTGATTGCAAATAGGTGGTCACACCTCCTTTGGTACTGGGCAAGATAAGCCCTAGTACAATAAATAACAGCACTCCAAAAAGTACCATCTGAATAGCATCCGTAAGCAGCGAACTGCGCAGCCCACCTTTGAGGGTGTAAGCCAGCGTGAGCGCCGTAAAGACCAGTATCGACCAATAGTAATTGGCACTCCCCACCTCGCCAAAGTAACTGCCAATGACCATGGTGTTGGACCAGACCTCGTTGTACAAACGAAACCCAACCAATAGCGAGAAAACAATGACGGCAGCATGCCCAAACCGGCTGGCCAAGAATTCGTGAATACTCCCAAAACCTCCCTTTACGCGGAGCTGATAGATAATGATCCCCGCCACGACAAAGGACAGATAATAGGCCGCATAAGCTACCCCTCCGACAATGCCAAAGGAGAGCCCCAGGTTAGCCGCATTGGTAATCGATTTAGCAAAAATCCAGGAGATCACCAGGCTGCTGGTGAGCAAAAAAACGCCTGGTTGCTGGCCATCACCAGCCGCAGCACTAAAAAAACTGGCTACCGTCCGCGACAGCGGAGCCGCAAAGAAAAAGGCCAGGCCAAAACCGGTAATCAAAAGCCACTGCCAGTGGATGGGTTCCATATTTTACGTTTTTTGGTGCGAGGTGCGATGGTGTAAGGTGCGGTGGCGGTCGTGCGATCATCCCCTTACCTCGTACCCAATCGTACCAATACGATTATACGATCAACGCACCCTAATCGTACCAATACGATTGTACGATCAGAATACTAAATCGTACCAATGCGATCATACATTCATGCCCACACGGTGGTGCAGTGGAGACGCGATGCATCACGTCTCCACTACACGACAACCAACACCACAATTAATCCACATCCCACCACACCCGGCTGTTGATGCTATTGTCATTGGTAGCGGCTGCCGCGGTGGTGTAATTGGCCGCATTCAGAGCTGCCTCCTCCGTAGGGTAAGGCATCCTCACGGGGATCAAGTCGTTATTCAAGCTGGCGGCAATGGTCTTCAGTGCAGGAAAGCCTGTTCTGCGATATTCAATCCAGCCTTCGTAGCCATTGATGATGTTGGCCAACCACTTTTGGGTGATGATTTGCTCGATCTTATTGGCACCGTTGAGACCGTAGGCCGCAGCACCAGTGCTAAGGTAATCAGTCGGTAATGGCGTTTGCCAGTAGGCAAAAGCTTGTGTTACGCCCAGCTCATACAAGGCCTGAGCGTCAGCATTGATCAAGCCGCGTTCGGCTGCTTCCGCCAGGAAGAAGTGCGTCTCCCAAGCCGTCAGGAAGTTGGCATCAAGATCGCCGGTATGTTCCCGGAAGATGGTGCCTGTCAGCGAGTAATCAGCGACCGAGATCGATGTTTGGGAGGCGTCGGGGCCGTTGAGCAGTCCTTGGTATTGGGTCTGACCAGGGTCATTACCAATGGGGCGAAACCACACGGCCTGGCGAGGATCTTCCAGTTCGGTCAGTATTTCCTGGATGGTTGCTGACATAATGAAAAGGTTGAAATCTCCAGCCCGCAGGTTGGCCATTCGGAAGTTGTTGGGCTGCCCGTCGGTGAAATCAAAGGTCGCGTTCTGCTCATTGGTGCTCAGGTAGTTGCCTGCGTCATAGAGTGCCTGCAAATCAGCACCAACATCCTGCCGGTCAGCAATACGCATCAGGGCTTTTATGCGCAAAGAATTCGCAAAACGTACCCAGCCCGATAGGTCACCACCGAAAAGAATGTCACCTGACAAAGGAATGCTTCCCTGGTAATTTTCCAACGCAGCTACGCCAGCCTCCAGGTTGGCCAAAATTCCCGCCGGAGCGGTATAGATAGCTTCTTGTGCATCGTAGGCCGGACTTACTTCTCCTTGTGCACCTTTTAAGGCTTCACTGTAGGGAACGTCGCCAAAAATATCGGTGAGTGCCATCGTCAGATAGGCTTTCATGATCAGGGCTGGCCCCTCGTAAACGGCTAAAGCATCGTTGGCTTTCACCTGTTCCAGAATAAGCTCATTGTCGCGCAGGTTGGTATAAAGGATTGGCCATGGATTGCCCCCTACCTGCGGCTCCATAAGGCTATGGCGGTCAAATAAGTTAAAGTCAATGGCAGTAAAATACTGCCCCAATAGGTTGCCGGCCACAAATCCTTCGTAAGACATTTCGTCTCCGTAGTCGTAAATCACCTGGCGCAACAATAAGCCAGGTTGCACTTCAATGGGTGCATTGGGGTTGGTATTGATTTCCTCGAAGCCTTCCGTACAAGCCAGCAGGCTGATCAGAAAACCGAAAAGGAAGAGGTATTTTATATTTTTCATCTTTTTGATGTTAAAGTCTTGAATAATTTGAGACGGAAAATCCCGCTCATTTTTTTGCCACTAAGGCACTAAAACACGGAAGGCCACGAAAGTTTTTTTTTTGCCGCGGAGGTACGAACCTGCCTGCCAGCAAGCTGGCCTTGCAGGTAGGGACACAGAGGTTTTTATTAAAACCTCCTAAAAAACCTCCGTGCCACCGTGCCTCTGTGGCTAATTGTTCACGAAGTATGCCCCTCTAGAAGTTGAGTCCTACTTTCAATCCCCAACTGCGGGTGGTAGCGTAAGACATATCCTCTACACCACTCACAAATTGCGAACCTTGTACCGCCAATTGCTCAGGATCAAAATGAGGGATGGCCGAGAAGGCGTAGAGGTTACGACCAATCAGCGACAGCTTCAGTGAGCGGCCTTCCCGCAGGAATGCGCCTCTGTTTTCGAAGGTATACCCCAGGCTGAATTCCCGAATCTTGAGGTAAGAAGCATCGTACGTATTGTTCTCCTCGTGGTTGCGGTCGTAGTACTGGCGGTAGTAGCTCTCTGCACTCACCGCGGTCGTATTAGGGCTGTACACGGGATTTTCCTGGCTTCCGGTATTCACCACACCGACGGCGATGATGCCTTCGTCAGGGCGGTTTTCGGTTTCCAATAATTGCCCAGCGACACCTGCCAAAGCTTGGGTACGAGACACCAACACGCCTCCCTGGCGCCAATCCAACAGCAAACCAAGGTTCCAGTTTTTATAGGTAAACCGATTGCTAAAGCCGAGGATAAAGTCAGGGTTATAGTTGCCCAGTAATTGCAGGTTGTTATCGACAATATAACGACCGTTGCCATCAATGATGAAGTCGCCATTATCGTTGCGTAAGTAGCCCGTACCGTACATATCACCGATGCGGCCACCTTCTTCTACCTGGAACCAGACGGTTTGATTGACGTTGTCGTATACCCGAGAGTAGGCCAGCGTCAGGCGATCAATTCCGGAAGGCAATTCTTCCACTGTTGCCTGGTTGGTACTAAAGTTGACCTGAGCATCCCAGCGGAAGTCGGTTTTATAAATAGGGGTTAATCCCAAAATCACCTCGACACCACGGGAACGCACTTCACCGCCATTGACGACCTGCTCGCTGTAGCCTGAAGAAATAGGCACCGGCAGCGCGATGATCTGGTTGTTGGTACGTGCATCGTAATAAGTCACATCCAGACGAATGCGGTCGTCTTTGAAGCGAAGATCAGCGCCGAACTCTACGGAGCTGGTTTCTTCTGGCAGCAAGTTGCCGTTGGCAATCAGCGACTGTGCGCTGAAGGTAGGTTGTGCACTGAAGGGAGTCTGCGCAACAAAAGCACCCGTCGTTTGGTAAGGGCCTGTATCGTTCCCTACTTGTGCCCAACTTGCACGCAGCTTGGCAAAGGAAACCACCTGGGGCAACTCAATCAGGTTGGAAAGCACCAAACTGCTCGAAACAGAAGGGTAGAAGAAAGAGGTGTTGTCGGTAGAACGTGGCGTAGCCAAAGCGCTCGACCAATCATTGCGTCCGGTAATGTCTACGAAAAGGAAATTTTTATAGCCCAACTTCGCGATCCCATAAACACTGTTGATGCGCTTCTGCGAACTGAAGTCAAAGACTTCAATGGGAGAGGCCGCATTGGTCAATTTGAAAATTCCGGGTTGCGCCAAACTGAGGGCCTGCGACTGGGAAGTTTGCGCCACTTGGTCGAGGCGGTTCGCTCCAGCAGAAATATCAACAGAGAAATCACCGAGCTGATCGTGGAAGTTCAGCAACAGGTCGGTGTTGTTTTCCCGGTAAAAGACATTGTGCTCCGCGTAGGCTCCATTGCTAAAGCGGTTGGAACTGAAGTTGCGTAAAAAGCGGCGGTCTTCGTCCGAGTAATCCATCCCGGTGCGGAAGATGAGTTCCCACTTGTCACCAAAATCATAGGCCGCCGAGAGGTTGCCAAATACTCGATCGCGTTGGAAGGAATTGCGGTTTTCCAGAAGGATAAAATAGGGATTATCAAAGAAGGTATAATTGAAACTGTATTGTTGAATACCTTCCAAGCCGGGCTGCCAGTAATCCCTCAGGTTGTCTATATTAAGTGAACGTGGGCCCCAGGCGACCAGTGAGTAGTTGATATTTTCCGACCCGTAGCCATTGGCCGGACGGTTATCACTATTGGAGTTGATGTAGTTGATAGAAGCGTTGATCCGCAAGCGATCCGTTGGGCGAAAACCCAATTTGGCAGCGATGGTTTGTCGATCCAGATTGACGCCGGGAATAATGGAATTGCTGCGCATATCCGTGAAGGAGAGCCGGTAATTGCCGCGTTCATCTCCGGCACCAATTGCCAGGTTGTTGATGGTGGTAGTACCGGTTTCGTAGAAGTTTTTGAGGTTATCAGGGTGAGACTCAAAGAGGGTGGGCGTAATCGGAGCACCGCCGTGTACCGCTACATCGCCACCACGTACGACCTTCCCATCGATGGTTGTGACGGGGCTATCGAACTGAGGCACCAACACACCCGCATCGAGGCGTGGGCCCCAGCTGTAGCTGATGTTATCATTCGTGCCACCGCCCAGGCCATCCACAAAAGCAAACTGACCAGAATTTCCCTGACCATAGCTATTTTGAAATTCCGGTAGCTGAAACGCCGTTTCCACGAATGTGGTAGAATTAAAACTGATCCCCAGTCCTGTACGCTCAGTGCCATTTTTAGTGGTTACGATGATGACACCGTTGGCCGCACGCGTACCGTATAATGCAGCCGCACTTGGGCCTTTGAGTACCGACACCGACGCGACATCATCTGCATTGATTTCCATACCGCCATTCCCAAAATCCACTTCCTGGAATCCCGCCGCAGCATCGTTAGTAAAGTTGATAATCGAGTTGTTATTGATCGGAATACCATCAACCACAAAGAGTGGATTATTGTTGGTGAAGGAAGCTTCCCCCCGAATCGTAATCTTGGAAGTAGACCCTACCCCGGTGGCGCCCTGACTGACGGTAACACCAGCTACCTGAGCCGCCAGATTGTCAACAAAATTGGGCGATTTCACATCGGAAATATCGCTGCCGTCAATGCGCTGCACTGCGTAACCCAGGTCGCGAGAAGAACGCTCCAGACCAAGGGCCGTCACGACCACCTCATTGAGCAAGGTCGTACTAGAGGAGAGTTTTACGGAGTATTCCCCGACGCCCATGGTAGGTACTTCGCTGGCTTTATACCCCACATAGGTAAAGACCAACACTACTTCGGGTTTACTGATCGTCAGTTCATATTTACCATCGAGGTCAGTGGTAGTACCGCGAACAGTACCTTTTTCCTGAATACTTACCCCTGTGAGTGTTTCACCGGTTTCCAGATCAGTGACCGTTCCGTAAACCCGCAGATTTTGAGCCTGCAATCCGATGCTTAGAAAAAGCAGCAGACTTAGTGTGTAAAAGATTTTCATAAAAAATATTGAATAACAGAGGACTCCTGCCTGATGAGAGGCAAGCCCTGAGTGTAATTAATAGAATAATAGACTTGTTCGGCCGGGAACATTTGGGGGCGGACTTGCTCTCTTCTGCTCCCACTTCGCAACCAAAGTGGTCACGTAGCTAAGGCTATGTTCCCACTTTGTTCGCTTGCGGGAACAAAAGACAGCTACGTCTTCCCACCAAAGCCCCCCGGACGAACAAGTCTAATGATCTGGTAAAGACACAGGACGGGCAGCTGGATAGTGCTACCTATACCGAGTGTGGTACCAGAGAAAAGAAGAACTTATTCCTTGAAGAAGTACATCGTTATCAGTCCCAAACGGGTGGGCCACGATGCTGAGGAAAGGTGATAATTCGCAGTAAGGGAATCGTGGTGATTTTCAACAAAACGCTGAAAGCAGTTCCCTCTTGCAAACAAGCACTTAACCGGCGGGCGACAAGCCCCGTTTGGTAATGCCGGAAAAAATGCCAGAAATCAGCAGCTGTATCAATATCGGTTAACCCACAAAGGCGAGTAACGGATAAGTTTTTTTCGGAGATATAGTGCTGCCAGGAAGCCTGCAAATCTGGCGTCTCCCAAAGAAGATTCAAGAACAGATGGCGATCATAGGCGGCGCGATTGATACCAATGAGGTAGACACCACCATCGAGTGCTGGCCCCAGCACCAATTGCCCCGTAAGCAAGGCCCTATTGGCTTTGTGCAATAGCCCTGCACTCAGGCCAGGGCTATCATTGCCAATCACCAATACATTATCGTAACCATTTTTAAAAACACCTTCCAATGCGTTGGTCAGACGTTCGCCGAAAGTGTCGCCGCTTTGTTGAGCGCTGTAGCAGGTAAAAAGCGGGAGTTTGGTTTTGCGGGCTTGTCGCAAACTATGTTTCAGCAAAACACGAATTGCCTCCTGACTGCGTCGGAAGGTGAATTTTTTAGTAGTAGCCTCTTCCTGAGGGTTGCGACTAAAAAATAAAATGGCGGTTTGTTGCTGTTCTATTAAGCCCATAACTATCCGCAATGATACCAACAATTAGCGGTTGTAATCGTCTTAATTAGGACAAAATTTATAAGTTGGTGGGGCGGAACTTAAGTGATGCTACAGATGCCTGCTGCTGTACTAAATGTTGTGACTTCGGCTACATTGAATTCATGGATGAATTCAATTCATGGTTTTTATTTGTTTACTTTTTAGACTTAACCACTGAAAACCAATCTCTTGCATCGACCTTCCGTCGTCTTGAAATAGGTATATTTTCTCCATTTTTCATTGAAAAAAAATCTTTTTGAACTTTATCAATATGATGATAATTAACGATGAATGAACGGTGGCACCTGAAAAATCCTTTGTCTGTTAGTATCTCTTCGAAGTGCCCTAATGTCTTGGAGGATATTTTAGTTTTATTGGTCGATAAGTAAAAGGTACTGTAATTTCTATCACCTTCTATCTTGATGATGTCGCGCAATGCCATTTTTATACCTCCTTCCTGGGTGGGAAGGAAAAGTACCTGATCCAGCGCATTCTTTCTTTCCATATTCTTTAAAGCATTCTTCATCTGGTTTTGATGGTCAGCATTACTATTTGAACGGAATCGTCGGATAGCAAGGTTCAACTCTTTTTGGTCAATGGGTTTTACCAGGTAATCTAAAGCATTAAACCGAATAGCGTGAATTGCGTAATGACTGTGCGCTGTTACAAAAATGGTTCTAAAATTAATTTTATCTAATGAGGCTAATACTTCAAACCCATTCATATCAGGCATTTCTACATCCAGAAAAACCAAGTCTGGCTGCACCGAAGAGATCAATTCCAGGCCTTCCTTCCCGTTTTTAGCAGTCCCCACCAAATTCACCTTAATGTCATTTTCCTGAAGAAGATCAGAAAGCACCTCTATATTAAAAGGATTATCATCGATTATGATACTGCGTATGTTCATTTATCATCTAAAAAATTGATAAACAGCAACTTATTTTACAGCCGTTTGATAAACGATGCTACCGATAGATAAGTAGAAATTGCTTTTAAAAATAGCATTTTTTTTCTTTATTGTTATTAATAATTAGCGTTGCGACACAAATCGATGGCAGAAAGTGCGCCTAAGATGGTGTTTTTTAAAATTTCTTTTTTGAGACCAACTATCTATTTCTGTTGACGCACTAAGTAGCAAATGAACATGAAATACTTCCAGTATGTCTTTTTATTGATTGGGGTAGTATTCCTTGCTGTTCCTGCAAAAGCACAGCCTACCCGTGCCGACTCTCTTTTCGCCATCTGGTCGGACAAGACGAACAGCGACGAAGTAAGGGTAGAGGCTTTTTACCAGCGGTTCAATCCATTAGAGAATGAAGGCTATAATCCCGAAGCAAGACGGTGGTCACCAGGCCTTCAGGAAGCAATAGAACTTGCCCCAAAAACGGGAAAGGAAGCATACATGGGTCGCTTCCTTTCCTTGGCAGCAGGTACATATATTTTCTATACCAAAGAGCTGGACAAGGCCTGTACTATCGGTGAAGAGGCTTTTGAAGTCTCCATGAAATTTAAAGATTACAACAGTGCTTTTGCTTCCCTATTTCTTTTAAGAAGTTGCAAAGGACTTAATATGGTTACCCTTTTGGAGAACAACCTTTCCTTGGATACACTAGTTGCTGAGCAGATACCGCTCTATTCCAACTTGGTCTTGGCCTATTATAAAAAATCCCGCTTGCCCGAATCGCTCGAACTGGCGCTAAAGGCCATCGAGATTGCCGAGGAAAGCAAGCCTGTAAACCACTTCGTCCTGGCAGAGATATTGGATATTGCCGGGGGCGTCCATTCACAAATAGGCAATTATGAGGAAGCAGAGCGCTACCTATTTTCCTCATTAGACCACGCAAAAAAAAGCAATTTCGACCCAGCCATCGGATCCGCCATGATTGGCCTGGGTTTTATGAATAAAGAAAAAGAAGACTTGGCTAAAGCGAAGATATATCTGGATTCTGCCATGGTTTTTATGGAGGACAAACAAAACTGTGAGCCTTGTATGGCAAAGGCTCGCTGGTTAAGTGCGGGTGTAAAAAACCTGGAAGGCAATCACTCGGATGCACTCAAAGAATTATTGGATATAAAAGCCTACTATGACAGTGATCCGGTTAATACAAATTACAATGTTGGAATCTATTATTCTGAATTATCCAGTGCTTATCTGGGGCTAAAGCAATACAACAACGCCATTGCGGCAGCCTTGTCAGGTATAGAAATAACGAAGGCAAATCAATACAGCTCCCTGCAGAGTTATGAAAATATCTACAAGGCATTCACGGCCCTGGGCAATGATAAAAAGGCTTTTGAGTATTATCAAAAATACGTCAGCACCCGTGATGAAATAACCCAACTCCGCAACAGCCAGCAAGTGACCAAACAGGAACTCACGTTCCAGTACGAACAGCAGCGCCTCGCCGACAGCCTCCGCGTCGAACAACAAAAACTACAGCAAAAGTTCGTCTTACAAAAAGAAATCAGCCGACAGAAAAACAGCCGCAACATCTTCTTGGCCTTTGGGGTAATTGCTGCCATCATCGCATTTGGCATGTACTCCCGCTACCGTTTTGTCCAAAAAACAAAAACGCAACTGGAGGAAAAAAACAAATTGATAAAAGCCGAAAAGAAAAAAGCCGAGGCCTCCGAAAAAGCCAAGCACCAGTTCCTCGCCAACATGAGCCACGAGATACGTACGCCCATGAACGCCATCAAGGGCATGACAGATATCCTCTTAAGGCGCGAACCGCAAGCGCAACAATTACCGTACCTACAAGGGATTAAGCAGTCTTCAGATTCCTTATTATTTATCATCAACGACATCCTGGACCTCTCCAAGATTGAGTCGGGTAAGATTGAACTGGAAGAAACGCCCTTTTCCCTGGCTGAAGAGCTCACCCTGGTACGGAATATGATGCAGTTTAAAGCCGAAGAGAAAAGCCTGGAGCTATATACGAAATTCCCGATGGACTTGCCGGAGGTAATAGGCGATCCCACGCGCCTACGCCAGATTCTGATCAACCTCGTGGGTAATGCCATCAAATTCACGGAGAAAGGCGTAGTGACTATCCGCTTACAAACCGAGACACCAACAGCGGACTCCTTGGCAATACAATGTACGGTATCAGATACCGGTGTGGGCATTGGAGCAGACCGCCTTGAGAAGATTTTTGAATCCTTCGAACAGGCCTACTCCGATACCAGTCGCAAATTTGGTGGCACCGGACTGGGTTTAAGCATCTCCAAAAAGCTGGTCGGACTCCAGGGGGGAAAGATCTGGGTAGAAAGTCAGAAAGAGCAAGGCAGCCAGTTTCACTTCACGCTCACCTACCCATTAGCGACGGCAGCCGATCACATCCAACCCACCGACATGTCAACCGTCGAGCGGGATAGTTTGGCCAACAACCTGGCTGTGCTACAGATACTCCTGGTGGAGGATAATGAATTCAACGCTATCGTTGCCAAAGAAGAACTGGAAGACGCCATTCCAGGCTTACAGCTAACCCTGGCCGAAAACGGAGCCATCGCCCTGGAAAAACTCCGCAGCCAGGACTATGACCTCATCCTGATGGACGTGCAAATGCCTGTGATGAACGGCTACGAAGCGACCGAAAAAATTCGTTCCCTCGACAACGGCAAAGCCCGCATTCCCATCATCGCTATGACAGCCAATGTAATGAAAGAAGAAGTGGAAAGATGCTACGAAGCGGGGATGGATGACTTTATTGGGAAGCCTTTTGATACGGATGAGCTACTACGTAAAATGCACCAATTACTAAGCAAAACGACCAGCTGATGACCACTTGATCAACCAGCTTACCGCTTGATCAATAAATGTTGCCAAGGACACCTTCAAAGGGCTATCTTACTAATAACGAATACAAAGGACTATGACTACACACATATACCGAAAATATTCATCGTGGACGACGAGTCTTTTCACTCCGTCGCCGGGCTAGCCTGCTGCTGCAGGAAACCAAGTCCAATCTATAATTCTTTCATTTTAAACTTAACATCTAATGCCTTCTATTCACAACATTTTCGTCACTGGACGATATACGCTTGGCAACAGCGATTTCGCCAAATCCTTAATAGAGTTACAGTATTTGGCCCGTATTCTTAAATACCGGGTAACTATCCTTCCGGCTTAACTTGTAGCTGTATTAAAATTTAAGAAAATCCAAAAGTTATGAAAACCGATATCCGCCTCATTTATATCGTTGACGACGAGCCCTTGCTCACAGACATGCTGTGTGATTACCTTAGTGACCTGGACGATCGGCTTCTTATCCGTCCCTTTGCTACCGGTGAGGCTTGTCTGGCAGCTATGAACGAGCGCCCCTCACTGATCATTCTCGACTATTACCTCAATTCACGGGAAAAAGACGCGGCCAACGGTATAGACATCCTTAGGAAAATCAAAGACCATAACAAGACCCTTCCGGTGGTGATGTTGTCTAGTCAGAAAAACTATGGTACTGCCGCCAGAACGATCCAGTACGGGGCCGTGCACTACGTGATCAAAGGGCAGGATGCCTTCGCCGAAATTTATGAACTCATTAAAGCAAATGTCTGATGACCGATCTCAGCTTTCTACAACACTTCACCAAGGGGGATACCGCCAAAATGAAGCGTTACATCAATATATACCTCACGGTAGCACCTAAAACCTTTCAACAAATGCAGCAGGCCGTCAGGACCCAGGATTGGGAGCAACTTCGTATCCAGGCTCACTCCCTTAAGCCACAGACTGATTATATGGGTATTCATGGCCTGAAAGCTGTTCTTGAAGATATTGAGAAAAATGTACTTGAAGAAAAATTTGAAAAAATCCATAAACTTTATGAAAAAGCATTGGCCATACACTCTGAATCAACTCCTCTTTTGAAATCATTTATTGATACTCCTTGAATTCAAAGTATAGTATTGCGTTTTGTCTGTTTTACATATCCAGCGTGAGATTGGGGTTAAAAATCTGATCATCAAGGAATTACTACCCCCAACCTCACCGTACTTGGTTTTGGGTACTGTGTACTTGGATTAAAAGGTGTTCTATCTGAGTACCTCGTACTCAGTACTTAATAGAATTGTTCTGCTATGAAAATGAGAAGCTTACGTTAAAATTCCATAACCCCGCAGCAACTCCTGCCACTTTACTATAAAGCTTAATATTCCTACATCTGAGCCTATCTCACTTAAAAAGCGATAGCGTGTGAGCTTTTTTTGCCACTATAGTCTTTCTTCTGTTCTTCTTGATCTACAGTAAATTTACCGCAGAACAACTTAATCAAAATCGTACTTTCTTTTAGGAACCTTCTTAAAATACATATTTCCGTAGTGTGGGGACCAAAACACTAATTGAAACGACCAGCTATCTCTAACTAATAGTGGTGAGGAAGTAAAGATATGATGACAAGTCCTTCCATTAAATAGCTTGATCCTGGCATTCTTATAATATTCCAACACTTCGAACTTAACCTTACAACCTTCAATTGAGTTCCCTCCACCTTTCTCATCAAATATTATTGATCCACTTTTATCCACTCTAAATCTGTATTTCTCATACTGCCAGTCAGCATTTTCTCCTGGAAACATATCACGATCAATTCTATAATATCCATAATAATCTCTTTTATCAACGGTCATCTTTGAAGTAGCAAAAGTGTACAACTGAAGCATTGCTATCAGCATGAATGCACTCAAAACAGTGTAACCAATAAAATTACTAAGATTATTATCTAAAGAAGATAAGTTCATAAGCATGACACCAACGAAAGATGATATCACTATGAATAGAAACAATGTAATGAAAGAGCCAATGAAAAACATATCCTTATTTTCTTAAAGCTACATATCACTCAGTACCTTAATTTCTTTTGATCAATTTATCTATATTAGGAATCAGTGGACGAAAAGGCGGGTATAGTTGCATAAGCTAATTTAGGCATAGAATATTCTCATTATATCTTGACTATCTTTTTGAATTCTTCTAATCCATCATCATACTCCATCCTTAATAGGTAGAGGCCGCTTGGCAGATTACTTAGGGTAACCTGGAATACTTGTGCCCCCCTTTCTACTTTCTCTTGTAGTACCAATTGCCCATCTTGTGAGTATAAACGCAAATAATTACACTGACTCTCTGCAGAAAAATGCACCGTCATGTATGACGAAATAGGATTTATCACCTTTGCCCTCAAATCCTGCTTGATCAATTCTCTTGATGGTACTATATCTGTGCAATCTCCTGCATTTGCTAACTCGATCCTTAAGGATGCATAATCATATTCTAAAATATTCACACTGGGTGGTGCCCCTGGAGTACCTTTAATAAATCCCATTGCTAACCCACCTTCTATCCTTAACTCTGGTGTATATGAATAGGGATTTCCTCTCCGATAATCCCCTACCACATCCCAATCATTTTCAACATCTACAATTTTCGGCATCATCAGAATAAAAGTGTCTCCAATCACTCCAATATCTATTGCTGCCATTGACCATGGCCCATTACATTCAAAATCTGTACCATCCCAAATCCGAATAGTATCCCGTTCTTCTTCCCCCCTTATCACTTCTATCAATGCGACTGTTATTCCTGTAGTGTCTTCTTCTACTATCTGTCCAACAAGTATATTTCTTTCCGGAAAAACTTGTAATGTCCAGCAAAAGGATCCTTTATTAAAAGTGCAAGCATAAATCTGTTGACATACGAGCAATAGTACGATATTGAGAAAGAGCTTTTTCATTCCTTAATCTTTATTCTAAATGATATTCAGAAAGTTAGCAAATAATAAATACTTTCATAGCGTAAAAGAATCAATTAGTCGGCCTATTGCCTGAATACCTCAGTCTTTATCTTGTTGTGCCCAACTCATCTTCTTCGCAACACCCTTCACTCACCTACTTCCCTCCTTTCTCCCCTCCAGGGCGAAACATCAAAAACAGCCCTACCAGCACAAATGGAATACTCAAAAGCTGGCCAGTACTAAGGGCATTGCCGAAAAGCGTCTCGAAGCCGCCTTGGCTCTCTTTGAAGTTTTCGATATAAAAGCGGGCACCAAATACCAGCACGAAAAACAAGCCCAGGATATAACCCGGTTTGTTGCGCTTGTCGGTATTCCAATAGACGAAGTACAGGATGACGAAAGCAATCAGATAAGCAATGGATTCGTACAACTGTGCCGGGTGCCGGGGGATATCATCTACTCTGGTAAAAACAAAGGCCATGTCGCCGTCGGAGGGTTTACCCAGGATTTCAGAATTCATCAGGTTGCCCAAACGGATAAAGCAGCCCGCCAGGGCTGTAGGCACTGCAACTTTATCCAATATCCAAAGCAGTGGTTTTTTACTGATTCGGCGCGAGAAAAGCCAAAGTGCAATAACAATGCCCATCGCGCCGCCGTGACTGGCGAGGCCGCCTTTCCAGATTTGGTGAATTTCGCCAAGATGCTGGCTGTAGTAGTCCCAGTCGTAGAAGAAAACGTGACCCAGACGGGCACCAATAACGGTACCAACGACCATGTACATGAAACACTTGTCCAGCCATTCCTCAGGGGCACCTTCTGCTAAAAACATGCGCCGAACGATAAACAGGCCCAGTAAAAAACCCAGCGCAAATAACAGACCGTACCAGCGCAGGCTCAGTGGCCCTAGTTCGGCAATTTCCGGTGATACAC
Source organism: Lewinella sp. LCG006 (assembly GCF_040784935.1). GTDB lineage: Bacteria > Bacteroidota > Bacteroidia > Chitinophagales > Saprospiraceae > Lewinella. Next base: position 2,194,081 of record NZ_CP160680.1, read on the forward strand.
TCCATTCGATAGCTAGAAGAAAAAATTGCATAAGATACCCTTGGTTGGTTGGACCATAAAGGTCGCAAAATATTCCAGTTTTCCTTACCTTTAAAGGATGATAAACCGTCGACAACTCCTCCGCCGCAGCCTACTCAGCGTAGGTGCCTTAAGTTTGGGTAACGCTATCCAAGCTACCAATATCAGTATTCCCAGTACCTCTAAACAGCTCTTCCAGCACTCGGCCTGCCGCTGGTGCTACCAGGATATTCCGCTGGAAGAACTGGCAGAAAGAGGCAAGGATATTGGCCTAAAAAGCCTGGAATTACTCCGCCCGGAAGAATGGCCTATCGTGCAAGCCAAAGGCTTGCAGTGTGCTGTAGCTACCGATAGTTTTGCCAGCATTCCCAATGGTTTCAACAATCGAAAAAACCACGCCACCCTTCAAGCAGCTTACCCTGCGCTGATTCGCAAGGCAGCCGATGCGGGCATCCCCAACGTCATCTGTTTCAGCGGCAACCGCAACGGCATGAAAGACGATAAAGGGCTCGAAAATTGTGCCCGTGGCCTGGCGCCGCTCGTAAGGGAAGCCGAACAAGCTGGCGTGACCCTCATCATGGAACTCCTCAATAGCAAAGTCGACCATAAAGATTACATGGCCGATCATACGGCCTGGGGGGTGGCATTGGTCAATAAAATTGGCTCTCCCAATTTCCGTTTGCTCTACGATATTTACCACATGCAAATCATGGAGGGTAACCTCATCGCTAATATCCGGGAGCACCACACCGCCATTGCGCATTATCACACCGGAGGCGTTCCAGGCCGCCGTGAAATCAACGCCAGCCAGGAAATCAACTACCCCGCCGTTATCAAAGCGATCAATGATACGGGTTACACCGGGTTCATTGGGCAAGAGTTTATTCCTTCTTACGAAAGCAAACTGGATGCGCTGAGAGAGGGGGTGGGGATTTGTAGTTTGCAATAAAAAAAGAACGGGTAGATGAATGCTTCCGCATCCATCTACCCGTTTCTGTATCAAGTACTTCGTTCAATAGATTCCTTTAAATTTATCAAAGTCTCTATACCCTATACCAAGTACCTAATACAGTGAAGTTTGCCTTGGTGACCCTTAATTTTAAGGATACAAAGAAGGCAAACTTCACCCTAATTACTGTTTCACAAAACGCTGTGGCTGTACTTCTCCGTTCACCTCAATGAGCAGATAGTACATACCTGGCGTCAGGTTGGAAATATCAATGCTTTGCTGGTTGTTGTCCAACTTGATTTGGCGTAGTTGCTGTCCTGTGGCGCTCATCACGCGGATAGACTGCATATTGGCACCAGAACGAATATTGAGCATATCCTGTGCTGGGTTCGGGAACAGTTGTACATCATTACCTTCCAGTTCAATACCCAGGTCGATTGCACCTAAGTCTACTGGTGGGTTGTTGTACGCCGTATTGCCTCCCTCTACTAAAGTGGTTACAACGCCTTCCTCTACTAAAGCACCAGAATTAGCCGTTACAGTCACCTGGTCAATGTAGATATAGTCAGAATTTGCACTGGCATCACACTGGAAGCGAATCTGAGCATTGCTTGGGAAGTTGTAGCTGGCAGAGCTGATAGTAACCGTTGTGGTGTAGAAACCATTGTTGTTGAAGCTGCTACCTGCGGCCCAGGCTGCTACGGTCGTCCATGTAGAACCGTTGTAGTAACGTAGCCAGAAGTCTTCACCGTTTTCCATGCCGTAAGCATAGAAGAAGAAGGTAACATCAATGGAGCTGTAGCCCGTCAAATTAAGCGTAGGCGAAGTCATCGCTGAAGCTACACCTGAGTTGTCACGAAGCTGAATAGAGTAAGTTCCTTCGTAAGAACGTGAGCCTGCATAGCGAGCACAGTCAGAGCCACCGTCGGCCCAGCCATCCCAGCCAGTCTCAAAGTAAGAACCTAAAATTTGTCCGCCGCTGCCTCCACAAGGTGCACAGTCAGGACCACCACAATCTACACCCGTCTCATTACCGTTTTGGATACCGTCGGTACAGGTTGGCGCAGCAGCTCCTACACAGAAGTTGGTCGTTTCGCTAGAAGTAAAAGAACCTCCAGAAGCCTCAGTACCATCACTGGAAGTGACGGTGTAGCTACCGTTGCCGTAAGCACAGCAAATACCATCGCCGTAAGTATCGCTAATCGTAAAGTCGTAGCAACCATCTACTAAACAGATGTTTTCTACCACTGTTGATCCATCAGGCTGTGAACCATAAGTACCACCAGAAGCCACTACAGAGCCACCTGCATTTCTGATGGTCCAGCTTGTTTCTTCAGGGTAGTTATCTAAAGTGATCGTTACCGTCACTAAGTTATCGTTACATGGCCCAGCACAAGGTGCACAGTTAGAACCACCACAATCCACACCGGTCTCGTCACCGTTCTGGATGCCGTCGCTACAAGTAGGACCAGCTACGCCACAAGAAGCAGACAAACAAGTAGCATTGGTTACGGTGTTACGGATAACATTACCTGGCTGAGGACCAAAACCCTGCGTAAAGTCGATACCCGTGGTCAGGTGACAGTAGCTCATGATGGTACCACCGCCGGATGGGCTGCCTGGCACAGAACAACTCCCTTCGGTGCCTCCGGCACATCCATCAATAGCAGTACCGTTGCCATTCCATACACAAGCATGGGTGTGGCGAGAACCGATCAAGTGACCCATCTCGTGCGTTACTACCATCACCGTGAAGGAGTAGGTAGGTACGTTGCTGTAAGAAGCATCAATGCTACTGAAACACTTAGAATTATCAGGGTTTGAATTACAAATTCCAGCAAAACCAGCAGCAATACCGCCACTAGCCTGGTACGATACCAGGTGGCTCAGATCACCATTAAAAGCACCTGTGTTAGACTGGTAAGAACTCAACATAGCACTAGAGCTGCTGCCTGAATAAGGAGCAGGCGTGTTCCAGGCTTTGATTTCAGAAATGCCCATTTCCAGGCTTTCATTGGCATAAAGCGTGATAGACTGGTTGAAGACTCCTGTCACATAGTTGGTCGCACCAACTACTCCACCTTTATTGGTCACGATATCATCGTCGATTTCGATGTATACCTGAATACAATCACCCGTTGCCTTGGTCTCCGTATACTCCAGGTCGCTTGGCTTGTACACTTCACCATCATCAGGTGTAGCACAATCCAGATCCTGAGGCTGTAGGAAGTAGCGATCGTTGTAGATCAGGTGCTCGCTGTTGGGAGCGCCATCCACGATACCGATAACGTAGTTACCGTATTCGGTGCTGATCAAGCCGTGGATTTCATTGTCGAACACACTGATAGCAACCAATGCTGTGGGGTCGCCATCCAATGTTCCTGCGTAATAAAGGCCAGGCGTGTAGTCTACGCTTCTACCACTACTGGTAGTAAGCACAAAACCATCGGCAAGTACCTTGTTGGGAATGAGGGTAACAACAGCATCTCCTTGGCCCGGTAGAGGGAAGGTAAGACTTAACACCTCAGGGCGCTCTTGCTGGAGATTGCGAATCGCTTCGCGGTCAAGTGTTACAATGAGTCCTTCCGTAAGGACATCCGTAGGAATATCAAAATCTTTAAGATCCTGATCCGTAGCAGTCACAAGTGTATACTCACTTATGTCGTGTTTGGTAACTGCTTTAGCCACCTTTGCAGCAACAGCTCCCTGCCCAAATGCCATCACTGGCGCAAATAAAAGCAATAGTAAATAGTGTGCGATTTTCATACTAGAAAGTTAAGATGATAAATAGAAGTGACTGTCTGATTTACTTTTACAAGCAAATTCAGCCTAAATCGGTATAAAATTTGGTTTTAAATTAACGCTCTGCCTATGCGCAGTTTCTCAATGTTGCCCTAAGATATATTTTTTTCATTTATTTGCATTAAAACGATAATTTTAATTTAACAAAATATGTTTTTTAACTTATACAGCTTTTAATATTGTAAAATAAACAATAAGCAATATTTTATGCTTAGCTCTTTTTTTTACACCCCCGAAAACGGAGACTGTTCATCAATCTGTGTCGTTTGTTTAACCACCAAGCGCTAAGGCCACTAATTTGTAGCACACTCAAAAGAAAAGGGTAGATAAATGCTTTCGCACCTATCTACCCGTCTCTATACCAAGTACCTCATTTAAAGTACCTCGTACCTAATATTACTGCTTCACAAAACGCTGTGGTTGCAATTCTCCGTTCACTTCGATGAGCAGATAGTACATACCTGGCGTCAGGCTAGAAATATCGATATTTTGCTGGTTGTTATCCAATTTGATCTGACGTAGTTGCTGACCCGTAGCAGTCATTATACGGATAGACTGCATATTGGCACCAGAACGAACATTAAGCATGTCCTGAGCTGGGTTCGGGAAGAGCTGTACATCATTACCTTCCAGTTCAATACCCAGGTCGATTGCGCCTAAGTCTACTGGTGGGTTGCTGTATTCCGTAGTGCTGCCTTCTATTTCTCCAATAGTTACTACAGTTCCTCCTTCTACGAGTGCTCCGCTATTGGCAGTAACAGTCACTGCATCAATGTAAATGAGGTCGCTGTTATCACTGGCATCACACTGGAAGCGAATTTGCGAGTTGCTGGCAAAATTATATTGAGCACTGCTCAGACTTACCGTAGCTACGTAGAAAGTGTTATTGTTAAAGCTAGTTCCTGAAGCATAAGCGGCTACAGTGGTCCAAGAAGAGCCATTGTAGAAACGCACCCAGAAATCTTCGCCATTTTCCATGCTGGTGGCATAGAAATAGAATTCGATATCAATTGAGCTGTAACCTGACAAGTTTAACGAAGGAGAAGTCATTGCCGAAGCGGTACCAGAGTTGTCCCGGATGTAGATAGAATAACTTCCCTCATAAGAGCGTGAGCCTGCATAACGGGCACAATCAGAACCGCCATCAGCCCAGCCATCCCAGCCAGTCTCGAAGTAGGAACCAAGGAGTACCGTACTTCCACCACCACAAGGTGCACAGTCAGGACCACCACAATCTACACCCGTCTCATTACCGTTTTGGATACCGTCGGTACAGGTTGGCGCAGCAGCTCCTACACAGAAGTTGGTCGTTTCGCTAGAAGTAAAAGAACCTCCAGAAGCCTCAGTACCATCACTGGAAGTGACGGTGTAGCTACCGTTGCCGTAAGCACAGCAGATACCATCGCCGTAAGTATCGCTAATCGTAAAGTCGTAGCAACCATCTACCAAACAGATGTTTTCTACCACTGTTGATCCATCAGGCTGTGAACCATAAGTACCACCAGAAGCCACTACAGAGCCACCTGCATTTCTAATGGTCCAGCTTGTTTCTTCAGGATAGTTATCTAAAGTGATCGTTACCGTCACTAAGTTATCGTTACATGGCCCAGCACAAGGTGCACAGTTAGAACCACCACAATCTACACCGGTTTCGTCACCGTTCTGAACGCCGTCGCTACAAGTAGGACCAGCTACGCCACAAGAAGCAGACAAACAAGTAGCATTGGTTACGGTGTTACGGATAACATTACCTGGCTGAGGGCCAAAACCCTGCGTAAAGTCGATACCCGTGGTCAGATGACAGTAGCTCATGATAGTACCACCGCCGGATGGGCTGCCTGGTACAGAACAGCTCCCCTCAGTGCCACCAGCACAACCATCAATAGCAGTACCGTTGCCATTCCATACACAAGCATGGGTGTGGCGAGAACCGATCAAGTGACCCATCTCGTGCGTTACAACCATCACCGTGAAGGAGTAGGTAGGTACGTTGCTGTAAGAAGCATCAATGCTACTGAAACACTTAGAATTATCAGGGTTTGAATTACAAATTCCAGCAAAACCAGCAGCAATACCACCGCTTGCCTGGTAAGACATCAGGTGACTAAGGTCACCATTGAAAGCTCCGGTATTAGACTGGTAAGAACTCAGCATCGCACTAGAGCTGCTGCCTGAATAAGGGGCAGGAGTATTCCAGGCTTTGATTTCAGAAATGCCCATTTCCAGGCTTTCGTTGGCGTACAGGGTAATGGTTTGATTCATGATACCCGTTACATAATTGGTCGCACCAACTACTCCACCTTTATTGGTCACGATATCATCGTCGATTTCGATGTATACCTGAATACAATCACCCGTTGCCTTGGTCTCCGTGTACTCCAGGTCGCTTGGCTTGTACACTTCACCATCATCAGGTGTAGCACAATCCAGATCCTGAGGCTGTAGGAAGTAGCGATCGTTGTAGATCAGGTGCTCGCTGTTGGGAGCACCATCCACAATACCGATAACGTAGTTACCGTATTCGGTGCTGATCAAGCCGTGGATTTCATTGTCGAACACACTGATAGCAACCAATGCTGTAGGGTCGCCATCCAATGTTCCTGCGTAATAAAGGCCAGGCGTGTAGTCTACACTTCTACCACTACTGGTAGTAAGCACAAAACCATCGGCAAGCACCTTGTTGGGAATGAGGGTAACAACAGCATCTCCTTGGCCCGGTAGAGGGAAGGTAAGACTTAACACCTCAGGGCGCTCTTGCTGGAGATTGCGAATCGCTTCGCGGTCAAGTGTTACAATGAGTCCTTCCGTAAGGACATCCGTAGGAATGTCAAAATCTTTGAGATCCTGATCCGTAGCAGTCACAAGTGTATACTCACTTATGTCGTGTTTGGTAACTGCTTTAGCCACCTTTGCGGCAACAGCTCCTTGCCCAAATGCCATCACTGGCGCAAATAAAAGCAATAGTAAATAGTGTGCGATTTTCATACTAGAAAGTTAAGATGATGAATTAAACTAGCACTGTGATCTACCCCTTCAGGCAAATCCAGTCTAATAATCAGGAAATATTTATTAAAAGATGTTTTGTTAGAGATTAACAAAACTAGCACTGTGATCTACCCCTTCAGGCAAACCCAGTCTAATAATATAGGATATAAATTTTTAAAAGAAGTGTTGTTAACAGCGCAGTTTCTCAATGCTTATACAAGGTAATTTTTTTTCTTTTATTTGCGCCAAAAGCTTATCATTAATTTAATAAAATTCGATTATTATTTTTTGCCATTTTTAATATTGTATAACTTACAATAAGCCGTATTTCCACAAGACCACCTTCTTCTATCGTACCTTCAAGATAAACCCTTAAACGAAGTCACCCCGAATCTTACCAGATAGAAGATTCGGGGTGATTTAAAATTCCTTCTTTTTAAGAAGGTATTGATGCTATCTTACAGGTTCACACGCCCGTAGCGGATGCCATCATCGTACTGTACGACATAAGCATTAGGGTACTCACTTTTGATTTGATTCAAAGCAAAAGTAACTTCCTCCTGGCTAAAGTAATCACCTACCAGTACCCTGGTCAGGCTACGAGAAGGAATATATTCTGTAGCCACTTCGCCGTAATTTGACAAAGAAGAAAAACGGTTACTCCCGGCGTCATAAGTTTTCAAGGCTCCAATCTGGATACGGTAGTAGCGGCCCTGGTAACGCTTAGCACGCGAGGTATACGCCAGATTGTCTTTGGCCGAGGTGCCATTGGCGGTGTATTCCTCTCCAGCTAAGCCCAGCATTGTGCCGGGGTTGGAAGCAGGTCGGGTAGGAGCAGTGTTGGTATTGTTGTTGGTGTTATCAACTTCCGACATAAACCCTCCGGTTTTAGGCTCGGTGGTATTACCCGTTGGGTTGTTGGTCACGGGGGTATCTACAAAGCCTTCTTCTGCTTGTAAAAACAACGGTTGCCCGTAAGCAACAGTTGAGGGGTCATCCGTTGCAAATACGTAACCGCCTTGTTGAAAGCCGGCACGCTCAATCTCCACCCGGAAACGACGATTAGGCAAAAGTTCGAAGAGGTAATTACCCGCCGCAAAATCTTTCTTGATGAGTAAGTTCTCACTACCATCATCAAAAATTTGATACAAGGAAACTTTGATATTATCCAGCAAAGCTCCCGTCGCTTGATCATAGACATTCGCCTTAAGCGTAATCTGACGACCACCTACCGAGAATTCAAAAACATCCTGGTTGCGCGTATTGGTCTTTTCCCCTCCGAAAACCCGGTTTGAAGTAAAGTAGCCTCCGAAACCCGATGGATTCCTTACGTAACCAAAATCATCGGCCGAAGAGTTGACGGGCAAGCCAATGTTCTCCGGAGCCGTCCAGCTTACTTCTCCGCCACTAGAACGGAAGATATCCAAACCTCCAATCGATGGGTGACCATTGGAAGAAAAGTAGAGGGTTCCTTCTTCCGCATTATAGAAAGGAGTGATCTCGTCTCCCAAGCTATTGATGACAGGCCCCAGGTTTACGGGGAAGGTATAATCGGTATTATCAACGCCTAAATCACGGGTGACGTACCAAAGGTCAAGGCCGCCACGACCGCCTTCGCGGTTAGAGGCAAAAAAGAGGTACTCCTGCCCATTGTTGTGAGCAACCGCTGGGGTGGTTGAATTAACGCCCTTCACATTGATAAAGTCGGGGAGCCGCTCAGGTGCTGTCCAACCATTGGCAGAACGCTTGGTAAGGTAAATCTCGCAGCGGGTATTGAAACCATTCCAACCGCCATCATTATTACAGATCGTAAAGTAGAAGCGCTGGTTATCCGGAGACATTGCCCCATTGGCATACTGCCCGCCCTGCACAACCGGAAAACCTGAAGGGTTGGCCGCTTTGGTCCAATTGTTACCTTGCCGCTGGCTTTCGTAGATACGCGCCTGCCCGCCAATGGTAGAGGTAAAGTAAAGCACATCTTCACTTACGGCTACGGGAGCAAAGTCGTCACTATCAGAATTGACGGTGCTACCAGGGTGGAGAATCTCCATTCTACGATCCATTTTGGAAGCCATGTCTCTGGTAAGGTCAATACCTTTCAACTCTACCCTGACGATATCCTGTAGAATCGCCTTGTCTGGCCCTGTGTAGCCGTCGGCAGCAGCCTGGAAAGCAACACGAGCTTTGTCGTACTGTCCGTCGCGCTTGAGGGCCCGCGCGTATTTCAACAATACCAGTTGGTCATCATTAAAATTGGCAGGCACGTGCTGAAAAGCATCGGCAGCATTGCGATAATCATTAAGGCGATAGAAAATATCTGCCGCTTTGTAAATGTATTCTTCCTTGCTTTGTTTCTGCTCCCAGGCTGCCCGGTAGTTTTCTGCTGCGGCAAAGAGGTCACCTTCTTTCTCTAGTTGCTCCGCCAGTTTGCGGTGCTTGCGCCAAGACATATCCTGCGCTTGTAAGGCAGGAAAACTCAGGCTAAAGGTTACTAAAACCAATAATAAATTGCGAATCATCATATCCAAGAGGGTTGTCGGTTCTCCGTATTTATGGTAAAATTGTTCTAAGAACGATAATTAATTGTTAAAAGTTGTTCGATGACCGGAGCAAAATGCCGGTGTTCTAATAACAACACTTTCTGTGCAATGGCTTCCGCATCATCCTCCGGTTCCAATGCACAGCTGGCCTGAAAAATCACTCGCCCTTCGTCGTAGTGTTCATTAACGTAATGAATGGTGATGCCACTCTCCTTTTCGCCAGCAGCTTTTACTGCCTGATGCACGTACTTGCCATACATTCCCTTCCCTCCGTATTTTGGCAATAACGCCGGATGAATATTCACTATTTTCCGAGGAAAGTGACGCACCAGATAATTGGGAATTAGCCATAAAAAACCCGCCAGTACAATGAGGTCAATGCCCCTCAAATGCTCGAGTAACACCTCCGTTTCGTAGAAGGATTTTCGTTGCAAAAGAAGGGTAGGAATCCCATGCGCTGCGGCCATATCCAAAACGGGTGCCGTAGCTTTATTGCTAACAACCAAACTTACTTCAATAGACGGATGTCCTTTAAAATACTCCACAATCTTGCGGGCGTTGGAGCCCGTTCCGGACGCAAATATGGCGATTCTCTGCACGCTCAGCTAGCTTATTTTTCGCTCACAAGTTACTGCTTTTTTAGGACAGAAGGGGAGAGATGCAACATGGCCTGTGCCAATTTTCCAAAATAAACCGTAATATTGAATAATAGACTTGTTCGGCAAGTAATGATATCAGGAAAACGCTCAAAAGTTATGTTCATACTACTTAGACACCTTCTTGCCTTCAGTTTGTTTGTTTTCATTATTCCACTTGGGCAAGCACAACAATTGCTCCGCCAGGAAGTCAGCATTGATTTGGAAGCTGCTACCGCTGAAGAAGTTTTGACCCAACTGGCAGAACGGTATCAGCTACGCTTTCATTATTCAGCGCTTGATCTGCCAAGCCAGCGTAGTCATTTCAACTATCAGCAAGTGCCCCTTACCAGTGTCTTGGAAGCCTTGTTGGCACCTTCTCCACTGGGCTTTTTTGTTTATCGCGATCAATCAATCGTTATTGCAAACCAAGAAAAAATCGCGGAACTTATTGCTTATCGGGAGCAGTTTTACCAGGCCCTCGACGGGCAATTGCAAAGAGGCACCTCTCCCCAGGACATCATCACCATTGGTGCAGACCAACCCAGTGCAGCCGGTGCAAATGCCAAGATAATTGGGCGGCTGGCCGACGCCAATACCGGGGAGCCCATCATCGGAGCGACCATCTTTTGGCCCGAACTCAAAAACGGTACCGTTAGTGATAGCCGCGGATTGTGGGAAATGAATATCCCTTCGGGTAATCAATACGAACTGCAAATTCAATACATCGGCTATGGCAGCTTTAGCCGCCAGTTTAAAATCATTGGCGAAGGTTTTCTGGACATTAAATTACTGCCAGAAGCAACCGACCTTGCGACCATCATCGTACTGGCCGAAGCGCAGGACGACAACGTGAGCAATACCCAGGCAGGGTTGAGCACTTTCTCGGTGCGCAGTATTAAGGACCTGCCGACCTTGTTGGGAGAAGCGGATGTGGTGCGCAGTGTGCTTACCACTGCTGGCGTCAACTCCATTGGCGAAGGTTCTTCAGGCTTCAATGTCCGAGGCGGAGCAGTCGATCAAAACCTGATCCTTCAAGGAGGCAGCATCCTCTTCAATGCTTCGCACGCGCTGGGGTTTTATTCCACCATCAATCCTGAGATTATTCAAGAAGTAGCGCTTTACAAAAGCATTCTGCCGGCGGAGTACGGCGGTCGACTTTCTTCTGTGCTCCAGGTAGATTTGCGGCGAGGGAAACAGCAAGGCTTACGCATAGCCGGAGGCTTGGGCCCCGTAACGGCAAAACTGAGTGCAGAGGGTCCGTTTGCGGAAGGTAAAGGAACTTTCCTGCTTGGCTTACGCGGTGCTTCGGCTGATTGGATACTGCGTCAGATCGATGATATCGCCATTAGTAAAAGCCAGGCTGCGTTTTTTGATGGCAACCTGTTGGTACATTACGACCTTACGGAAAAAGACCAACTCCGAGGAAGCCTTTACCACGCAAGCGACGACTTTTCTTACAACCAGGAATTTGGGTTTAATTACAAAACAGCATCCGCAGAAATCAATTACACGCGCCAAATTCGGGAAGAACTTTCTTCTGAATTGACCTTGGTTGCCAATCAACTTCGCAGCTCCCGCACCGATCTGGCAGGGCCGGGCAGTGGGGCTTTGCTCACCGGCATCACTTATTACAAGCTCAAGGAAGTTATTCGTCACCAGGAAGAAGACTGGAGCTGGTTAGCAGGCATTGAGACGATTTTATACCAAGTTCCAGGTCAGGAACAAAGGCCCCAAGGGCCGACCTCCACGCTGCCCAACCTCAAGCTGGAAAATGAAAAAGGCTGGGAGTCGGCCCTCTTTGGCGAGATCAATTGGGAGCCCTGGGAACAATTTTCCGTCAAGGCAGGGCTTCGTATCAACGACTATCAATACCTCGGCGGTCGTACCCTCCTCGACTACGGACCGGATGGCACTTACGAGCTGTCAAACGTCGTCGACACCCTGGAATATGCTGCTGGCGAAACCATCCAATCTTATTTTACGATAGAGCCCAGGCTTTCGCTTCGTTACCAGCTATCCCCCCAACAATCAGTGCGTGCCGGCTACAGCCGGACTTCTCAGTTTGTCAACCAAGTCTTCAATACCGACACACCTACGCCACAAAGCCAGTTTCAGTTGAGCACGCCCTACATCAAGCCTTTCCTGGCGCACAATTTCTCCCTGGGATACTTCCGCAATTTTCGCAAAAATCGGTGGGAAAGCTCCGTGGAAGGCTTCTACCGGGCCATTGATCAGTTGTGGGATTATCGGGATTTTGCCATCCTCAACCTCAATCCTCATCTGGAAACAGAGCTACTGGAAGGGCAAGGAAGAGCCTATGGCCTGGAAGCTACCCTCAAGGGAAGGAGCCTGCGTTTCGACGGGCAGTTGAGTTACACCTGGTCGCGCACCGAACGACAAATCGCTGGCATCAATCAAAACCGTTGGTACCCTAGCAATTTTGATCAGCCTCACAACCTGAACCTCAGTTTCAAATACCGTATCGATGAGCGCCAATCCCTCAGCACCAACTTCACCTTCGCAAGTGGGCGCCCCACCACGGCTCCTATAGTAAGTTACACCAATGGCAATACCATCGTGGTACCGATCTATACCGAACGCAATCAACTAAGGATTCCTGATTATCATCGCCTGGATCTTTCTTACAACATAGGAATGAATAAAAACAAACAGAAAGGCTTCAAGACCAGCTGGGATTTTACGCTGTATAATGTCTACGGCAGGAAAAATCCTTTCTCCGTTTTTTATACCCAGCGGGTTAATCAACGACGAGACTTTGTAGCTAATCGACTGGCTATTTTAGGGACGGTATTTCCTTCCGTGAGCTTCAACTTTGAGTTTTTGTGATTTTTTTGAACCAGATGAGGCATAGGCGGATCTACCGACGTAGGCACAGCCAACGCCGAACGGGGATTTTTTTACGTAGTAAACGAGGATATGAATAGATTACTTTATGGTCTGATTTTGATGATGCTCCTCATCGCGTCAGCTTGTCTGGATGAGATAGCAATAGAAAACGCAGACCGACCAGAAGACGGTTATGTGGTACAGGCTAAATTGATTAGCGGCAACCCCTCTTACGTGGAAGTAAAAGTAGAGCAGCTTTTCTTTTACACCAGCAACATCAACCGACCAGTAAATGATGCGCTGGTAAGCCTGGTAAAGAAAACCGGAGAACGTTTCGAGTTTCAGGAAGTGCCCTTAGATGGTATTTATAGTGCCTACCTTGAGCAGGCAGATTTCCCCGTGGAGGTGGGCCAATCCTACCGAATAGAAGTGGAAATCACCCCTGAGATCAAATTACAATCCGATTGGGATCAAATCTTTGCCACTCCGAAAGCAGACAACATCAGCTGGGATTTTACTGAAATCGAGACGGTTTCTACTGATGGATTGCTTAGCCGTAGTTCGGGTATTCAATTTAGTATTACGACGCCCATCATTACAGCCACGGAAAAGGCCCGCTTGCGCTGGGAATTCATAGATGCTTATCGGGTGACGGATGATCTGAATTTCACCTGCTACATTGAGAATTCCTATCAAAACAACCGTCTCTTTTTATTGGACGGCAATACCGTTGGGCCGGACACCATTACGAACTACCCCTTGTTCAGTGACCAACTGGGCATCCGTCATATTGATGGGTATTACCTCAGTGTTTTTCAGCAGGCTTTGAGTCCAGAGGCCTTTACCTACTGGGAACAAGTATCGGCTTTACTCGAACGCGAGGGTACGGTATTTGACAATCCGGCGGGGGCCATCAACACCAACATCCGCAATCTGGCGGATAGCACCCAACTTGTTTACGGGTTCTTCTCCGCTTATACGCAAGATACCTTACGGCGCTTTTTATCGCGAGAAGAGATGGGCAATCTGGATTTTTACTGTCCACGCCCACCTACCAACCAGGTTCCACCACCGATTACGGTCTGTGATGGCTGCATCGATGCGCTGGGGGCTTCTTACAACAAACCCTACTACTGGCAATGAAAAAAATATTCCTACTGTTTTTAAGCTGTTCTTTACTTGGAGGAATTGTCTTTGCGCAAGCTAGTCGCTCGCTCCAAAGTAGTTGGCTGCATCTGGATAAACCCTTTTACGTAACTGAAGACGCGGTGGGGTTTCAGCTCTATGTAGCGCCGGAATTCACCCAGGAAAGCATCGTCATTCAGTCTATTCTATTTGATGCCACGGGGGAACCACAGCTTTACGCCTACTGGTCTAATCAGCGAAAAAGTACTGTCCCTGGAAAAATCTTCCTGCCAGCCGACTTACCTACCGGATGGTATTACCTTTCTTTTATCGTCTGGGATCGCGAACGCCAAACTGAGCGGGTTTTGCTACAGGCACCTTTAGCGATTTATAATGATCAGGAAACCATCGTTCCAGAGATGGTGAGCCAGCAGGAACCGAGTCGGCAAGCGGCTCCGGTGGTCATTCCTGAAAAAGAATTGACCATTAGCCTTGCGAAGCTACCGGAAACCATTCTTCCTGGAGAGGAAATCAATTTTGAAGTGCAAGTCACAGATCGCCGTAACCGTCCCGTAAGCGCGGAGGTTTCCATAAGCGTTACTGACTGGGGCCTCATGGGTGCATCCATGGCGATGGGTATGGATAATTTGCAAGAGGGGGATTCTTTGCGCGTCATTACGCCCGCCAACCTTATCGGCACTACTTTTTGGCAGGGGATTCATCTAGAGGAAAATGGTAGCCCTGCGCCCTCGCAAAAGCTGTTTGCCATGATCGCTGATCGGGAACAAATACTCCAGACCGACGCCAGAGGACGATTTGTTTGGCAGCAGCCGATTACTGCGAATCTTTCCGCACTTGGTTTCGCCAAGCAAAACGATGAACCTACCTTGGTACGCTTTCAGCCTGCACCAGGACGACTGGCACTGGGAGAGCTATTCTATACACCAGCATCTTTTCGCTACCTGGAAATCAACCGTCAGCGAAAGCTTGTTGAAAATTTGCGTGGGGAAAACATTGCTTTTGTCCCGGATCCTTACCAAAACGATGTCAAGCCTATTAGCGGGCCTTACCAATTAGCGGGCGTCAACCCTGCGCGGGAATTAAATTGGGCTTATGCCGCTACCAAGACTACCTTACCCGCCAGAACGACCCTCTTCTGGGCAACGGGCCTTGAAACGAGCTCCGCTGGTGGGCTTGCCATAAAATATGCCCATCCTCCGGAGGCAACGACTTATCGGATTGATGTGGTGGCCCAGGATGCCGAAGGGCGGCGTGGGCGCACGACGGTTTATTATCGGGTGAGGTAATAGAGTTGTTCTGCTGGGACAAGTTTTGCTGCAAGCGGAAAATTTCATCCTGAACTTCGTTAGATTTTTCGCCGAATTGCCCGCATTCGGCTGCAAAATCTGCCTCGTTCAGAATGAAATTTTATCGCTTTCGCTAAAACAGCCCCCAGCAGAACAACTCTAAGAAATTAATCCACTTCTTCATAATCAATATACTCGTCATCAAAACTAGTCTGTTTGGGCTCATCTTTACGCGCTTGGTGATTGGTATTATTGCCTTGATCAATGACTGGCGGCGCAATAAAAAAGCGGTATACGAAATATACTAACAGCCCGGTGAGAATGAATTTTATCATGATTAGAGGGGTACTATTTAGCTAAGAGATGCTACACTGGCATTTAAACAAGTTGTAATAAAGCAAAGTTACGAATTTGTGATGAACGAAATTTTAACATCTCATTCGCTTGTAATAATTTATTAGCTTTGTGGTTTGTTTTAAAAAGAACTCATTTCGCTATATGAAAGGTCTTCATCGCCTGACAGGTTGGTTGGTTTTTGCCATCGCAGCGCTCGTCTACCTCTATTCCGCCGAACGTACCGGAAGCTTGTGGGATTGTGGAGAATTTATTCTCGGAGCTTACAAGCTACAAGTTGTTCACCCTCCTGGCGCTCCGCTCTTCGTTTTAGTAGGTCGCCTCTTTACCTGGGTGGCTGAACTCGTCAGTGACGATCCAGCAAATATTGCTTTTGCCGTCAACATTATGTCGGGGATATGTACTGCTTTTGCAGCAGCATTTATCGCCTGGGTCACCATCATCATGGGACGCCTATCATTGGTGGGTCGTGGTGGCGAAACCAGTCGTGGTCAAGACTTCGCTTTAGCGGGAGGTGGCTTAGCTGCTGGCTTGGCTACTGCATTTGCTACCTCTATCTGGTTTTCGGCCGTAGAGGGCGAGGTCTACGCGATGTCTACCATGTTCACCGCGATGACTTTGTGGTCAACGGTCAAGTGGTACTCCCTACCTGACGAACCAGAAAGTGATCGTTGGCTCATCTTCACGGTTTATGCTGCGGGGCTTTCCATCGGTGTTCACTTGTTGAGTATGCTGACTTTCCCGGCGCTTGCGCTTTTCTACTACTTCAAGAAATACGAGAAGCACAATCTCTTGGGCATGGCACTCGCCGCAGGCGGTGGTGTTGCAGCGATTGTGGTGATTCAAAAACTCATCATCGTCGGGATTCCTGCGCTATGGACCTGGATGGAACTCGTTATGGTCAATGGCCTTGGACTTCCACCTCAGACCGGGATCGTTCCTACCTTACTGATTACAGTGGGGCTTATCGCGCTGGGGCTTCGCTTTGCTCACCAACGCCAGAATGCTTTGCTTCAGCAAATTTTTGTGGCCCTCACTTTGGTGGTCATTGGCTTCTCTACGATTGGTGTGGTCGTTATTCGTGCCAATGCTGCACCGCCCGTCAACATGAACAATCCAAGTGATGCGATGCGCTTGCTTCCCTACCTCAACCGGGAACAATACGGTGAACGGCCATTGCTCTACGGACCCGATTTTGATGCCGACGTGCAGAGCACCGACGTCACCGATCGCTATGGTTTGGTGGGAGATGAATACAAAATCACCGATTACAAAATCAGTGTCAATTACGCTAATCGCGACAAACGCTTCTTCCCACGTATGACGGATGGCTCTCTAGGGCGCCCTCGTTTGTACAAGCAGTGGATGGGCCTCGACCCGGATAAAGCACTGCCCAAAGGGCGGCCAAACATGGGAGACAATATCGCCTTCTTCGTACGCTACCAAATCGGATGGATGTACTGGCGTTATTTCATGTGGAATTTCTCAGGCCGCCAAAATGGCCAGCAAGGTTTCTACGATTGGGACGAAAGTTCGGGTAACTGGATTACCGGTATCAACTTCCTCGACGAGGCTCGTCTCGGTGACCTTTCTGCCCTTCCTGAGCGAATGGCCAACGATCCTTCGCGGAACGTTTACTATATGCTGCCTTTCTTGTTTGGTTTGCTTGGCCTGTTTTGGCATTCCTCCAAACGACCCAATGATTTTATTGGCTTATTGGCCCTCTTTATTATCACGGGTATTGGTATTATCGTTTATTCCAATCAGCCTCCGAACGAGCCGCGCGAACGCGATTATGTACTTGCGGGTTCGATCTTTACCTTCTGTATTTGGATAGGATTGGCCGTGCCAGCCTTGTACCAAATCATGGCAGAACGCCTGGGAACCAGTAAAATGGTAAGTGCAGTGGGTGCCAGCTTGGTGGTTTTGGTGGCTCCTTTACTGATGGGCTTCCAAAATTTCGATGACCATAGCCGTGCAGAACATACCGCTGCGCGCGATTATGCTAGCAACTTCCTCAACTCGGTAGAAAAAGATGCCATCATCTTCACCTATGGCGATAACGATACCTACCCCTTGTGGTACGCGCAGGAAGTAGAAGGGATTCGTACCGATGTGCGGGTGGTGAACCTTAGCTTGATTGCGGTCGATTGGTACATCAACTTACTCAACCGTAAAGTCAATGATTCTCCACCAGTAAAAATGAGCATTCCAGCGGAACAAATCCGTGGGAAACTGCGCAACCAGGTCTTCTACTACAACCCCTCGGGCCAAGATCGCCCGATGCAGTTGCTGGATTTCGTGAAATTCATTGGTGAAGATCATCCCTTACAGAGTGGTAGCGGCAGGGTCATTGAAGCCCATTATCCCACCAAAAACGTATTAATACCTGTTGACAAAGAGGCTGTTTTACGTAATGGAGTCGTGGGTATTGAGGATACGGCCAATATAGTGAGCGCTATCCCTGTACAAGTAAGCGAGTCTCAGCTCCTGAAAGATGATATTGCTATTCTCGACATCCTTGCTTCTAACCTTTGGGAACGTCCCATCTATTTTGCGGTAACCGCACGGATAGAGAAACTCTTCGGAATGCAAGATTATATGCAACTCGAAGGTCTGGCACTCCGCATTGTTCCCGTTAAGTCACGCAGTGAAAACAACATCTACGGATTGCTCGGTAGTGGCCGCGTAAACACCGATGCTTTGTATGAAAATGTAACCACAAAATGGAAGTGGGGTAATTTCGACAAAGAAGACACTTACGTCAACCACAGCTATGGCCCTAGTATCCAGAGTATGCAATTTGCTATTCAGCGTGGTGCTCAGGCATTGCTCAACCAAGGGAATAAGGAGAAAGCCATCAGCTTGGTAGACCAATATTTCGATGCTTTCCCGAACATGAACTTCGAATACGGAATTCATTCTGCCTACATGATTGGCATTTACTCCCAGGCCGGAGCCTACGATAAAGCCAAGCCACAAATGAAAATTTTGGCCCGCAATATCGAAGAACGTATCAATTACTACATGACCCTGCCGGATGACATCCTCCAGCTTAGCTACGGTACGGACTTCCAAGCGGCAATGGCTGTAGCAGAACGCTTGGTAGCTTACGCTCAAAGAGGCGGTGATACGGAATTCCAAAATGAACTGATGGCCGTGTTTGGTGAATTTGTTCGCCCTCCTCAGCCGTCACCAGAGTTGCCCGGTGAGCTTGCCGCACCTCCTCCTGGTGAGTAATCAAAAATCAATTATCGGGTGGAGAACGATCCGATAGGGTTGTAAAAAAGAGAGAGAAGTTGGTAATGACCAGCTTCTCTCTTTTTTTCAGGGCAGATACACCAAAAAATAACCGTCTAATAAACAGGATAGAACGCAGATCTAACGGATAAAACGGGATTAAAACAGATTTAAAAGCCGTGTAAATCCGTCAAATCCGTTGGATCCGTGGCCTATCCTGCTTCTAGCGTTTTTTTTGCGTGACTAAAATCGTCACATCATTTCAGCTCGCCTACCGTGCAGCGTAAATCTCACGCCCTCCTCACCATTCCGACTTCAAAACAACACCCGTTCCCGGTACATCGGCATAATGTAACTTCGCCTGGTCATCGATGACGACCCCTTTGGCTGGATCTCTAGCTAGCAAAAGTGCACCATCCATGTCTACGTAATCGAGAAGGGGTGCAATGTGTGCAATCGCAGAGATACCGACGGAGCTTTCCGTCATACAGCCCATCATGATTTTCAACCCTAAGGCTCTGGCTTCTTTAATCATGCGGCGAGCAGGCGTGAGCCCACCACATTTTACCAACTTGATGTTGATGCCGTCAAAGTGATTGGCACAACGCGCCACATCGGCTTCCACATGACAGCTTTCATCCGCGATGATGGGTAATACACTTCCCTCCAGTGCTTTGCGATGGTCGGCCCAAGCGTCGGCTTTTTGGGGTTGTTCGATAAATTCTACCCCCAATTCTTTCAGCTCATGCGCATAGGCAATGGTTTGCTCAGCCGTCCAGCCGGTGTTTGCGTCTACGCGAAAAATAGCGTCGGTATACGTTCGGAGGGTTCTTATAATTTCAAGATCATGGTCGGTACCCAGTTTTACCTTGTACAGCGGCCAGGGTTTTTCTTGAAGCTTGGCGACCATTTCGGGCAAGGGCGCCATGCCAATGGTAAAGCTGGTCGTTGGGGCCTTGGCAGGATCTAAACTCCACATTTCATACAGTGGCTTTCCATGCCGACGGGCCCACAAATCATTAGCGGCCATATCCAAAGCACAACGCACAAAAGAATCGCCAGGGAGGCGTTGCTCCAATTCCACATAAAAAGATGCGGGCTCCGTGAGGGTATAAGTCTCCAGCCAGGGGCGTACCCGCTCTACCGCAGCCAACATCCCTGCCATGGTTACGCCATAATAAGTGGTGACGGTAGCCTCCCCATAGCCCTCATAGCCTTGCTCGTCCTGAAGGCGAATAATCATAGTGGGTTGCACCGTCCTCGACTCATGACTGATCGTGAAAGTGTGACGAAGAGGGAGGTCAAACTGGAAGACTTTTATTTGCATGAGATTTGTTTTTTATCTTTTTATAAAGAGCAACAAAAAAGCGCAACCCACGAATGAGTTGCGCTCAAAAATATAAGTTTAAGGCTTAAGAAACCATCTAACTTAACGTAAAATCACAACCTCTTCTATCATCGGTTCAGCACCTGGTGTGTCTAAACGCAGCAGGTAAGTTCCAGCCGGATAAAGACGGGTATCAATAGCACCCCCCTCTATTGGCCAATCCGCGTAGGTCTTTTGGTACACTACCTGCCCTAGCAGGCTGTAAATACTTACGGTTACCTTTTCTTCAGCAGCATTTACTGCTTTCACCATAAGCTGGTCACTCACCGGATTCGGGTACACATTCATGCTGAATGCGCCATCATTACCGTTTCCGGTAAAGTCTCCCTCGTCGTCAGAGAAGTCACAGACTACGGTTACTGAAGCGAGGTACTCACAACCGTTGGCATCGGTGATCAATACACTGAAGGTCTGCGTGATGTAACCCATCGTGAACAGGATACCTGGAAGGGTAGGATCGGTCGTGATGTAGCCGTCTTCCAGCGGGAAGGTCAGCTGCCACTGGTAGGTGTAGGGCGGTGTGCCACCGGTAGGGGTCACGCCCAGACGGTTGTTGTCGCTGTTACACTCAATGACGGGGCCGCCGAAGCTGAAGGTAGCGTTGATGTCGTTGTTCACCACCAGGATGTTCTGGCTTACCGAGTTGGTATTGCCACAGCTATCGGAAGCTTTCCAGGTGCGAGTGATCAAAAGTCCCTCCGGCGTAGTCGTCGAAGTTTCGGAGAAGATCACTTCCACTTCTTCGTCGTAATCATCGCTGGCAATGACGTTAGCTACTTCTGGTACCGCGGTACAGAATACATCCACATCATCCGGTACGTTGAAGAAGTCCGGTGCATTGTTGTCCACGTAGAAGACGGTCAGCTTAGCCGAGCTGGTGTTACCACAAGGATCAGTCGCGATAAATTTGTAGTCGTAGCGGGCCAGGTAACCATCAGCGGCACAATCGTCGGAAATGGTCGTTTCCACAATTACTTGTGCGGTAATGGAAGCACAGTTGTCCGTCACGGTCACATCGTCAGCAGTCAGGAACAGCGGATCGTTAGGATCACCAAGTCCGTCACCTACGGTAAGGAACAGTTCGTCACCACTTTCCAGACCAAAGACCAGGTCACTGGTGAATTCAATTTCTGGCGCCACGTCGTCATCAAAGAAGACTTGCTGCGTCGCTACGGAAGTGTTGCCACAGGCATCTGTTGCTGTCCAGGTGCGGGTCAGTACTTCGCCGCAACCGCTTTCACTGCTCATCACTTCTTCAAAGAAGACCTGGGCCTGCTGGCCGGTACAGCCATCTACTGCCGTTACGACTACGTCGATGCCGGTATTGTTACACATATCGGCGGGTACGCCGCTGAATACGGGTCCTGCATTGTCGAGCACGATGATGCTCTGGACAAAGGTCGTTGCGTTGCCGCAATTGTCCGTCACGGTCCAGGTGCGATCGTAAGCTACCGGGTTGGCCGCGCAGCTCACTTCGATGGGCGCACTGTCCACAAAGGTCATGCTGGCAATTTCGCCACAGGCATCCGTTGCTTCGATCATGGGGATCTCGTCGCCACAGTTCAGCGTCAGTTCGTTGGCACTGCTCACCACGGGTGGCGTCATGTCCACGAAGTCAATCGTAATGCTCAAATTAGAAGTGTTGCCACAAGCGTCAGTGGCCGTCACATTGAGGCGGTAGCGCGCGAAGTAGCCGTTTTCCTGACAGTCGCCCTCGTCCATGAGGTTGAGTTCGATGCTGGAGGAGCCGCTTCCGCAACCACTGCCCACACTGATGGCTGCTTCCAATTCCTCCACGGAGAAGGCAATGTCCTGATCACAATCCACGGGCAGTTGGATCAAATCACCGTCCATCACGTCCCCAATTTCTGGGTAGTCGATGGTGATGGTAGGTCCACTGGTGCCGTTGAGGCTGATGCGCTGGGTGTAAGAGGCACTGTTGCCACAGGCATCTTCTGCTGTCCAGGTACGCTCGATGTATTGGCCGCCGTCACAGTCAATCGGATCCGACTGGCTGAAGGTCAGCACCGCCAATTCGCAGTCGTCTACGGCTTGTACATCCGCTACCGGAGGTAGGTTGTCCAGGCTGGCACAGGCATCTTCGGGTAGTCCCTGGAATACAGGAGCGGTTTCGTCCACGAGGAACCAATTGATGGTCGCTACGCTTTCGTTGCCACATTCGTCCTTGGTTTTCCAGGTACTTACGAAATGACCAGAGTAACCGTACTCCTGACAATCGAAATTACCCATGTCTTCCAAGGAATAACTCACTTCCGTCTGGCCGCTGCAATTGTCAAAAGCAAGGGCGCTGTTGGCAATGATCTGGGAGATGTTGCCGTATTCGGAACATTCCACAAACACATCCTGTCCTGGTTGGTACTGATCAATGTATTCGTCGGTAAACTCTATGACGGGTGGGGTGGTGTCTTCCACGGTTACGATCTGCGTTTCTACGCTCGTGTTGCCACAGCCGTCCGAAGCCAGCCAGGTACGCGTCAGGGTGTAGTTGTTGGGGCAGTCGCCGTCGGTACGTACTTCGTTGAAATTGTAGATCACTTCCGAACAGGAGTCAAACGCTTCCAGCTGAGGCACGGGAGCGGTCTCATCGCACTCGATGGTCACATCAGCAGGCGAAGAGGTAAACGCCGGTGGCGTCGTATCGATGATCTCGGTGAAGAGGGTGTAGACGGTCGTGTTGCCACAAATATCCTGCACGGTAAACACCTGCTGCCAACGCGTAAGTACATTGCCCACACAGGGGCCGTCGTACAGTTGTGTCAAGACCTCCGTAATTCCGGCAAAATCGATAGCGGAGCAGTTGTCAGAAATCGTCAGTTCGCTAATATCGATCAAGGGATCCCAAGTCGTCGAAGGTAGATCACACTCTACGACATAAGTACCTCCGTCAGGAATACCATTGAAGCTCACCTCGGGGCCAGTATTGTCGATGAAGGTGTAGTTGCACACGAAAGGCTCGGAGAAGTTACCACAACCATCGTCCGCAATGAAGGTAATGGTGATAACGCGGCTACAAGTGCCATCGTCCACCACGGTGATGTCATCGACGGTGATGGTCAAATCGCCTTCGGCGGTGCAGTTGTCACCTACACAACCTTGGAGTGGGAGAATATCAACGCCACCTACCGTCCAGCCGGTAAACACGTCGATCTCATCGCCTTCGTTGAGGGAGATGGTGGCATCGGCGGGGCAGACGTTGCCATCTTCTGTCGTAAATACCGCATCAATCTGGCAAGCCAGGTCGAAGACTGGGGCAGTATCATCAATGAAGGTGTAGTTGCATACGAAAGGTTCAGAAACGTTGCCACAGCCGTCGTCGGCCAGGAAGGTGATCGTAATGGTCCGGCTACAGGAACTTTCGTCCACCACGGTAATATCATCTACGGTGATAGTCAAATCCCCTTCGTTGGTACAGTTATCACCTACACAGCCTTGGAGGGGGAGAATATCAACGCCTCCCACCGTCCAGCCGGTGAAAACGTCAATCTCATCGCCTTCGTTGAGGGAGATGGTGGCGTCGGCGGGGCAGACGTTGCCATCTTCAGTAAAGAAAGTAGCGTCAATCTGGCAAGCCAGATCAAAAACGGGTGCGGTGTCATCAAGGAAAGTGTAGTTGTGGATGAAAGGATCAGAGAAGTTGCCAGATTCATCCTCGGCGATAAAAGTGACGGTAATCATGCGACTACAGCTACTCTCATCTACAACTGCTATATCATCAACATGGATAATCAGATCAGCGTCGTCGGTACAATTATCAGACACACAGCCTTCTAATGATGAAATATCAACACCACCAACCATCCAACCGTCAGCGATGGTGAGTTCATCTCCCTCGTTCAAAGAAATCATGGCAGCTGCAGGACAAGTTCCAACGGTTTCCGTAGTAAATACAGCATCAACTTGGCAAGACAGATCGAATACCGGAATTTCTACATCATTAACGATTACATCAAAGGTACATTCGTCGGTAAGGCCAGCAGCATCAGTTGCGGTAACGGTGACCGTTGTGGTGCCTACTTCGAAGAAACTGCCAGAGGCAGGGTTACTTGTTACCGTAGCCCCCGGGCAATTATCGGAAACATCAAAAGCAAAGGTAACCACTGCTCCGCAGGCACCAGAATCGTTGTCGGCCGTAATATCTGCGCCAGGGCAGGTAGCTACTGGGGCTTGGGTATCATTAACGGTCACATTGAAGGTACAAACATCCGTTTTACCTACGGCATCGGTAGCCGTTACGGTAACTGTAGTCATTCCTATAGGAAATAAACTACCTGAAAGTGGATCACTGCTCACGCTTACGCCGGGTCGATCATCGGTTGCATCAATGTTGAAAGTAACAATTGCATCACACCGTCCAGCCGTATTACCGATTGTAATATTGCCGGGGCAAATAGCTACCGGATCTTCCGTATCAGGAGGCTCCACTGTTGCACAGCTAGCTAACTCAGAGGTATTGGAAGTAGCAGGATCAATCTGAAGGGCGGTAACAATGGCTCCTGCCGGTAGACTTACGGGTATCACCCAATCACCGGTACCATTGGCCGTTGTTGTTTGCAGGTAGTCGCCCTGGCAAACAGCAGAACCCGGGCAGGCCGTATTGTCTTGCACATAAAGTTCTACAAGTGCATTAGGTGACGCAGTTCCACTGATTTCATTGGTAACTGCACTCGTAATAATTGGTGGCTGGATTCCCGCATTAGCCCCTTCAAGATTATTTATAGGAGAAACATTACAACGAAAATGATTTTCGGAGTATAAATTTTGTTGCGTACCTGGAACAAAAGCCCGAATTCCGTCCTTATTAAAGGCAATCGTATTCGATACAATACTGTTATTGCTCGACCCTTGCATGAAGACACCATTGTTAACTGGATTACCATAATCGGCCCCATTAGCATCGGTGCCGATATAGTTGTTTTCGATGGTATTGCCAGAGACACTCGCGTTAAGTAGTACTATAAGTCCAGCGGTAGGGATGTTTGTAGAACCGATGGTGTTTTCTCTGATGACGTACCCAGTAGTAACAAACTGTAACCAAATGCCGGCAGTTCCTTGGGTACCAACTATCCCGTTTTCATCAATATTAATGATATTATTTTCAACACGACCATTGATACTGCCGGTAGATTCAATTTGCGCTGCACCATTATTGACGACAACATTATTCCTGATCGTCGCACCATCACAGTTGAATAGGATGATACCATTCCTGACACAATTGACCACTTTCAGGCCCTGAACAATGCTGTTATCACTGGTTACACTAATCCCATCAAACCCAACATTTGTACCATCAATGGTAATCAATGGCGTACCGGCATAGCCCGGCTGTGAGGTTCCATCTATGATAATACCTGCATCACTAATAGCGGGCAAACCGGTAAGTGGCGTAATCGTCTGAGGACCGCCCCCATTAATATTGAAGGTGATATTGTCGATAGCGGGGTTAGCGTTGACAGCAGTTATCGCTGCACGCAGGCTACCGGGGCCGCTATCGTTGGTGTTGGTGACGACCAGCTGCACTGTTGTACAGCCAGCTAACTCAGAGGTGTTGGAAGTAGCAGGATCAATCTGAAGGGCGGTAACAATGGCTCCTACCGGCAGACTCACGGGCATCACCCAATCACCGGTGCCATTGGCCGTTGTTGTTTGCAGGTAGTCGCCCTGGCAAACAGCAGAACCCGGGCAGGCCGTATTGTCTTGCACATAAAGTTCTACAAGTGCATTAGGTGACGCAGTTCCACTGATTTCATTGGTAGCAGCAATAGTAATAGTTGGTGGCTGGATTCCCGCATTAGCCCCGTCAAGATTATTTATAGGAGAAACATTACAACGAAAATGATTTTCGGAGTATAAATTTTGTTGCGTACCTGGAACAAAAGCCCGAATTCCGTCCTTATTAAAGGCAATCGTATTCGATACAATACTGTTATTGCTCGACCCTTGCATGAAGACACCATTGTTAACTGGATTACCATAATCGGCCCCATTAGCATCGGTGCCGATATAGTTGTTTTCGATGGTATTGCCAGAGACACTCGCGTTAAGTAGTACTATAAGTCCAGCGGTAGGGATGTTTGTAGAACCGATGGTGTTTTCTCTGATGACGTACCCAGTAGTAACAAACTGTAACCAAACGCCGGCAATTCCTTGGGTACCAACTATCCCGTTTTCATCAATATTAATGATATTATTTTCAACACGACCATTGATACTGCCGGAAGATTCAATTTGCGCTGCACCATTATTGACGACAACATTGTTCCTGATCGTCGCACCATCACAGTTGAATAAGATGATACCACTCCTGCCAAAATTGACCACTTTCAGGCCCTGAACGATGCTGTTATCACTGGTTACACTAACCCCATCAAGCGTAACGTTTATACCATCAATGGTAATCAATGGCGTACCGGCATAGCCCGGCTGTGAGGTTCCATCTATGACAATATCTGCATCACTAATAGCGGGCAAACTGGTAAGTGGCGTAATCGTCTGAGGGCCGCCCCCATTAATATTGAAGGTGATATTGTCGGTAGCGGGGTTAGTGTTGACAGCAGTTATCGCTGCACGCAGGCTACCGGGGCCGCTGTCATTGGTATTGGTGACGACAACTTGCGCCATCATCCACAAGGGGATAAAAAAGGAAAGTAAGAAAAGGTGTAATCTAAGCATAGTATAAAGTTTTAGTCTTTTGTATTATCTACTGATCTTTCACAAGCGAAAGGTTAGACCATAGTTCAAATTTACAGCTAGCATTTAACTACTATTAAGCTGCTGTCCGAGCGGTAGGCCTGTCTTTCCGAGCGGCAAGTCAGACAAACCAGACGGTGTGTTATTGGCCGACGTTATCGGAGAAGATTTGATATTTGCCAGTTTGTAGCGCGTTTCGTTGTCAGCTGTTGTACGTTGTAAGAGACCTTGATAAATCGCCAGTTCTGTATTGAAAGCAGTCATGCCTGTAATGGTCTGATCCAGTACCTGATCTGTTGCTCGGAGCTGGGTGAGCAGCCGCTGCCCCACTCCATTGCCGGAAGCTTGAGAAGTAAGCTGCGTAATTTCAGTCCAGGTGGTACATAATGGAGCGCAACTCCATCAAGAGTTGCACTCCAAACAAGCTATGGGTTTAAGACATTTCAACGTGAGGCTTTAAGGCAAAACTTACTTTAATGAAATACCACAAACTCTTGCACCATCGGCTCCGCTTCTCGCGTTTCAAAACGCAGTACATACGTACCTTCCGGATACGCCCGGGTGTCGAGCATGATCCCTTCAAATGGCCACTGCTCGTAAGTTGCCTGGTAAATAACTTGCCCTAAAAGGCTGTACACACTCACCTTGACCTGCGTTTCCGCAAACCCTACTGCTTTAACCTTAATCTGGTCAGTCGCAGGATTGGGGTAGACACTCATCTCATCCAGGCCGTTGCCATTGCTGCTAATCAGGCCTTCTTCGCCAGAGTAGTCACAAACAATGGTCACAGATGCCACTAGTTCACAACCATTCGCGTCCGTGATCAGCACCGTAAACGTTTGGGTGATGTAGCCCATCGTGAACAGGATACCCCGTCGGGTAGGATCACTGGTAATGTAACCATCTTCTAAAGGAGACGTTAGTTGCCAAGCGTAGCTGTAAGGGGCTGTACCACCATTGACCGTCACGCCCAGGCGATTGTTCTGACTATTACATTCAATGATATTCCCAAAGCTGAAGGAGGCTGTGAGGTCGTTGTTGGCGACCAAAATTTGCTGCTCTGCTGTGCTGGTATTGCCACAATCATCCGTCGCGGTCCAAGTGCGGGTAATCAGTAAACCACTTGGCGTACTTGCCTGTGTTTCGGTGAAGATCACGTCCACTTCTTCGTCGAAGTCGTCGCTCACTTGTACGTTTGCTACTTCGGGTACATCGTCACAGAAGACGGTGACATCTGCTGGCACATTGAAAAAATCAGGGGCGTTGCCATCAACGTAAAAGACCGTAAGGCTCCTCTTCGCCGAGTTGCCACAGGGGTCGGTCGCTGTCCATCTGTAATTGTACCGTGCAAGAAAACCATCTGCTGCACAATCTTCCGAGATAGTGGTCGTAACATTCACTATGCTCGCAATATCCGAAGCACAGTTATCCGTTACACTCACCGCATCAGCTGTGAAAATCAATGGATCATTAGGATCTCCAAAACCGTCGCCTACGGACAGGAACAGCTCGTCGCCACTTTCCAGCCCTACCAACAATGGATGGTTAAAGCTGATCATTGGCGCATTGTTATCCATAAAGAACACTTGCTGGGTAGCCGTGGAGGTATTGCCGCAAACATCAGTGGCCGACCAGGTGCGGGTGAGCACCTGTCCACAACCGGGCTCGTTGCTCATCACCTCGCTCAGGGTCACCTCCGCAGGCATACCAGAGCAAGCATCAAAAGCGGTTACATTCGCCGTCAGCGTGGTGGTGTTGCAAGCATCAGCAGGAACGCCGCTGAATACCGGCCCACTAAGATCGACCACATTGATGATCTGGGTAAAGGTGGTCGTATTGCCACATAAATCACTCACCGTCCAGACTCTTTCTATCACTTGCGGATCACTGGCACAACCTCCCACAATGGGCGCACTGTCTACGTAAGTCGTAATGTCGATATCACCACAAGCATCTTCGGCAACCAGAGTAGGAATATCCTCCCCACAGTTGACGGTAATCATTGCTGCCCCCATTACGACGGGCGGTGTAGTATCCACAAAATCAATCATCAGACCGAAATTGGCCGTATTTCCGCAAGCATCCTCTGCTATCACGTTCAGGCGATAACGAGCCACGTAGCCGTCTTCCCGACAGTCGCCTTCATCCTGCAAGTTGAGCTCAATGCTGAAAGTTGTGGTGCTACATCCATCTTCCACCTGAATGGCCGCTTCCAAATCAGCTATAGATAATTCGACGGGCTGGTTACAATCAATCGGCAACTCGATTTGATCACCATCGGCGACGACACTGATTCCCGGGTAGTCGATAGAGATGGTCGGGCTACTGGCGTCACTCAGGGTAATCCGCTGCGTAGCGGTAGCAGTATTGCCACACAAGTCCATCGCTGTCCAGGCGCGTTCTACGTACTGCCCGCCCTCGCAATCAATCGGATCAGACTGAGCGAAGGTGAGCGTGGCAAACTCGCAATCATCCACTGCTTGCACATTAGGAACGGGAGGTAAGGTACTTGCACAAACGTCTTCAGGTATGCCTTGGAAAACAGGAGCAGTTTCGTCTACCAGGTACCAGTTGATGGTTGCCGTAGCGGTATTGCCGCATTCGTCCTTGCTCGTCCAGGTACTTATCAAGTGACCAGAATAACCGACTTCCAGACAATTGAAGGTGCCGAGGTCTTGCAATTCATAATCAACTTCCACCAGGCCACTACAGTTATCAATAGCGTACGCTGAATTGGCGATCAGCTGAGAGATGTTGCCATATTCAGAACACTCCACAAATACGTCCTGTCCTGGCTCGTACTGATTAATGTAGCCATCGCTGAACTCGATCACCGGCGGGGTAGTATCTTCAAAGGTGACGACTTGTACTTCCGTCGTTGAATTACCACAGCCATCGGTAGCCGTCCAGGTACGGGTCAGGGTATAGTTGTTATGGCAGTCGCCATCGGTACGTACTTCCGTAAAGTTGTACACTACTTCAGAGCAGGAATCAAATGCCTGGAGATTTGGCAGGCCGATCTCAGCATCACATTCCACCGTATAATCGGTGGGTGAGAAATTGAATACCGGTGGCGTAGTGTCTACTACCGTGATGATCTGTACACAAGTGCTGGGATTGCCACACGCATCAGTAGCCGTCCAGGTACGGGTAATCGTTTCGGTGTTGCCACAACCAGGGACCGTGTTGTCGCTGAAGGTAATCGCTACCGTGCCGCAAACGTCGGAGCCAGTGGCCATACCCGTAGCAGCAGGCGCTGTTGACATCCCGCATTCTACCGTAACGTCACCTGGGCAGGTGATGCTCGGGGGCGTGGTGTCTACTACCGTGATGATCTGTTCACTACTAGCCATATTCCCACACGCATCGGTCACTGTCCACGTCCGAGTGATGGTTTCGGTATTGCCGCAGCCTGGTACAGAAGTATCAAGATAGTCAACCGAAGGTGTACCACAGCCATCGGTGCCGATGGCGGTACCTGTTGCGGAAGGGGCTGTAGATGCCCCACATTCTACCGTTTCGTCAGGAGGAACGACAATCGTGGGCGGAGTGGTGTCTACTATGGTGATGATCTGGTTACAGCTTGATGGGTTGCCCGCAGCATCCGTCGCCATCCAAATACGGGTAATTACGCCGGTATTGCCACAAGCTGCGGCAAAAATGTCATTCCACGTAACAATTGGCATACTACAATTATCGATACCAGTGGCAATGCCAGTGGCTGAGGGCAATGTAGATTCATCACACTCCACGGTGGCGTCCGCCGGACAATCAATGCTAGGTGGTGTGGCATCAATTACCGTCAACGTAGTCATACACTGGCTCGAAAGCATTCCATCGCTTACTGTTAGGGTTACGTTGGTAATACCTAACCCGTAGGGACCTTCTGGACTCACGGAAAACGTCAGCATATCCATGTCCGGATCGGTGGAGCCTCCGTCGAATGCAGTAGCCACAGCTTCTGCCAGGCAGTTTTCATTCGCATCGACACTGACCGACTGACAAGCAGCGACGGGCGGTTGATTACAAAAGCTCAAAGGATCATCTACCGTGATGGTAACTGTACAAGGTTCAGAAACATTGTTTTCAAAATCCCTGACACTGACCGTTAACGAAAACGTTCCCACATCGCTACAGTCTAAAGTGCGGGGGTTTTCGGTTAATCCAGTTGCCCGTATACCACAAGCATCTATGGCGCTAACGATAACATCCGTCCGAACGAAGGTGAAATCAAAATCTGCCTCGCCGTTTTGGTCCAGGCTAATGGTAGCATCCTGACAAGTCAAGAGAGGAGCCACCGTGTCCCGCACCGTCACCTCAGCAATACAATCACTGATATTACCCGACATATCTTCAACGGTTAAGGTAACCGGAATAGGAAGCTGACCAGCTGGTATATTGGTACGGTCGTCACAATCAAACATCGTCCGGGAAACGGAAAGCGAGACGTTACCACAATCATAGGAGGTGCCGCCGTCTACGTCTGCGGCGGTGATCGTAGCGTTACCGGTTTCATCCAGATAAACGGTAATGTCTTGACAAACAGCTTGGAGTGCCGGAGCTGTTTCTTGAAACTCGTACGCTCCCAGGTCAATGGTCATGCCACCGTTTACCGCGTCAAAGTTGCGGGGGTTACCATCAAAGTCAGTGCTGGTCGAATTAACGGTATCGTCACCGGTGTCAATCGCGGGGGAGCATTCCTGGAGCTGAAGGTCACCATTTGCCTGGTCAACGAAGAGGGGATCTACATCACCATTACCGTCAGGGCAGTTGGCGCAAGGGGCATAGCCTCCCTGTATAATGGAATTAGAGACAATAGAAGGAAAAAAACTTGGTTCTAAGAAGAATAGTTCAGAACTATTGTTCCATAGTATTGAATTTCTTAAAGTTATTGATCCCTCACTTGATATACAAATTCCTCCGCCATTGAAAGCGGAATTTCCACTTATACTACAGTTAATCATAGTCGGTTGTCCAGTGGAGACATACATTCCTCCGCCCACTTGACCTGCCTGATTTCCATACAACTTACAATTGATTATTGTGGGCCGGGCTAATTCTCTGTTCATCAGACCTCCACCAAAATTAGTCGCACTATTTCCTGCAAAAGAACAGTTGAGGATTAGCGGTTTCGACCCAAATAAATCATTATGAATTCCTCCGCCATTGACAGCTGAATTTCCATTAAAGAAACAGTGGGATATCGTAGGTGAAGCATTAAAATTCGCAATACCTCCTCCGGCAGATATAGCGGTGTTACCACTGAAGGTACAGTTGGACACCGTGGGGGAGGAGGAGACGTTTGACATTCCACCGCCGGTGTCGTTTGGAAAGCCTCCATCTGCATTCCCGCCCGTGATGGTGAAGCCATCGAGCACAGCGGTACTGTTGAGGCCATTGCCATTGTTGAAAATGACATGATAGCTGTTGTTTGCCAAGGTATTGTCCCCGTCGATATCGCCACTGAGGACCGTACCATTGGTGGCAGGGGCTTCATCGCGCTCGCCAAATCCTGGGTTACCCGTATTGGGGAAACCACCGTAGATGGCGAGGTTGTTTTTCATGACAAAGGCATCGGTACGCAAAGTGCCAGGGACATACGTGCCTTCGGCCACCCAGATTTGGGTAATGCCCGGACAAGTACTCGCCAGTGCATCCTGCAAATCGGTGAAGGCGTCGGCCCAGGAGGAGCCATCATTATTACCCGTCGCGTCGTCGTTCACGTAGAGGATATTGCCAGACGGGCAGGTTTCAAAACTCCATAGAAAGTTAGGACCAAACCATCCCTCGTCTGCTCCAGAAACAATATTCGGAAATGCCATAGCGGGAGGAACCATAAAGAAAAGATTTGTTTGGCGGGACTCCCTGTAGGTAATGGGCGTTGCATAGGTTTGTGTCGAACTAAAAATGAACTTATCGCTGCTAAATTGGGGATAAAAAGCACCAATTATATAAACTTGACCGGCACTTAATGTAATGGATGGAATGGGAACATAACGATACCCACCAATCAAGGTAGTACCATTACCACTGGGAATGGTGGCTGAAGTCAACAGTGTGCCACTGCTATTCCAAATGCCAATATCATGGGCAGTTGCCAAACCATTTCCACCGGAATCATAAATACCCAAACTAGATACAGTAATCTCGGACTCAGCGGTGAAGGACCACCCCATAGTACCTCTTGCATCATCAAGCCCCGCTTCGCCAATTATGTCCTCACGTGTTGCATTGGCCGTCTGTATGGCGGGAACGCCGGTTTGGGCTATAAGAGAAAAAGGTAGTAGCAGTAGCGCCGCCCATAAAAGTGCCGTGCGGCCAAAGAAGTTGCCCGCTTGTTTTGTGGTGGATAGTAATATCATTTGGATGAAGTTTTAAGATTAGTGTTTGTTAGTGTCGAGTAATCAAACCTGGAATATTTCCGATACCATAAAGGTCAGTGGAAGCGACAAAAATGCCTTTCACGTACTTTACAAAAGCATGGACTTAACTTACAAGGGAGAAATAAAGGCATGGACTTATTTTACAAGGGTTGGCAATATAAGTGCCAAGTCACTGATTTGTAGCAGCTTAAAAAAGCGAGTAATAATTGCTAACTTGAAAACCTCGCCAAGGGAATAATGGCTGGATTAAACTCAACTCCCAAGTCTTGCTTGGCAGCATTATTTTGATAAATCATCCGGGCCTTTCCTTGATAATTTCCAGAAATTTTTTGGTGTTGTAACCTCCGATGAAACCGGAGCCACCGATGATTCCTACTTTTTTCATTGTTTTTATTTCTCCACGGTTCTACGACTCAAAATCGTAGGGCGTGGAATCTCTTACTGATTTAGTTAATTAAGTTCAGGCAGGCTAGAAGCAGCCCATCATTAAATGATGGAGCAGAATTGCGTATACTCTTCAGTACCGGCTACTGCTTACACCCAGTCGGTCTTGTTCCGCTCCCCGGGAAAGCTCGTAGACGTAGCGCCCGGTGACAGTACTCACCGCTTCGGCCAGCAATGGCAGCTTGTTGCGCCAATAGCGCAGTGCTCCGGGGGCGTTGTTCTCGTGAACTGCCCGCCTTTCGGCAAGGTCATCCGGATCTTCGGCGGAATAGACTAGTTTAAAGGTGTTTTCTGCTCCTTCTCCTCCTTGCGAATAGCAGGTAAAGGTGAGCGGACTATTCATTTTATTGTGAATAAGCGCAAGTTCTTGCAGGTGCTCCATTGCTTGGCCCCACTGCCCGGCAGCAACCCGATAAGTGACCACCTCATAATAGGGATCGGGCCAGCTTTTCCCGTCCAACTCCGTTGGCAGATAACTCAAATTGGAATGCTTATAAAGCGGTTGGGCAGGCGCAACGACTACCATGTTACGCACGGTTTCCAGTTCGGTAAAATACCCAGTAATAAGGCTGGTTGGACAATCCTTTTCTGCCCCCTCCCAAGTTGGTAAGACCACTTCGAAAGTATGATCACTGAAAACATAAAAATGCCAGGGCCAGTCACAAGCAGATTGATAACGTTCCATCATTTTGGCCTGTGCGTGGATAAATGCCTGCTCTTGGCCCGGCACGACCCGAAGTCGCACTAATTCGTAATGCTGCTGCTCCGACTGGCCATAAACCGGCGAACTTGTCAAGATGATAGCGATGATGAATAAAGGGATGATTTTTAAGTATTGCATAAGGTTAAGGTTTTATGGTGCTCACCCAGAATAGGGCTACCTGAATGCTACTAGTTGTTAATTCGGTTAAGTTCTTCGTCGAGTGCGCTATTGGTATTTTTGCGGGTCTTCGCCTGTTGATTGCCAAACTTCCAGGTGATACCCAGACCGAAGCGTTGGGTATCAAAAGACCGCACACCATCGATCCGAATACCACCATAATCGCCGCGGTAGAAATAGTCGTTGGTCGTCCTGAAGATATCGGCACCCGTAATCCGTAGCTGTAATTGTTTGTCGAAGAAATCCTTGCGCAATCCAAAGTTTACGCTTTGATTTCCCCGCACCCGCACCGAGCCTCTCCAGACCCAATCGCTTCCTACGGAATAGGTGAGATCCAGGAGTATGTTGCCGGGCAGCTTGATACTGTTCTGCAAGCGACAGTTGTAGTTGGTGTTATCCAAATCGATCAGCGTGCCTTCCAGGTTCCCATTGTAGGTAGCGTAAGATCCTTCCAGGAAGGTATTAACCGTCCAGTTTTTCGTTACTTCCACCGGGTAGCTGAGCGATACGCCATAATCGGTGGCCCGTTGCATATTGCGGGGGATGATCTGGTTGCTGCCCGTTCCGGTAATTTCAAAAATGCTGGCAAAAAAGTCCCGGGTTACACTGTAGGTATTCGTTACAATTAGCTTTTGCTTATAACTGTAGGACAACTGATAGTTCATGGTGTATTTCGGACTCAGGAACGGATTGCCCTTCCAAACGGTAAGCTGGCTAATCGGCGTTTCAAAGGGGTTGAGATCCTGGTAATTGGGGCGAGTAATCCGCCTACCCAAACTAAGGCCCCAGGCGTGATCTTTCTGCCCAGCAAAGGACAAACTCACATTGGGAAAAAAATCGGTGTAGGTACGGGGGACGTCTTTGTTGTCGAGGGGCAAATCACTGATCAATTGCCCGCGAGAGTTGGTGCGTTCCATCCGTAGTCCGCCATTCAGGGTCAAGGCTGGCGACAGTTGGGCGTTAACGATGGCGTAAGCGGCAGCCACATCTTCGGTGTACTGAAAGTCATTGCTCTTGGTGGGATCCAGAACCAATTCCTCACTATCCGCATCATAGAAGACAAAATTATTTTGCGTACTGATGTGGGAATACTTCCCACCAGCGGAGAGGGTAAAGTGCTCCCATTCGCGTTCGTAGTCCGTCTTGGCCGACCACAGCCCGATGGTCGTCATCGCATCGAATTCAGCATTGTCAATACCTGCCACCGTTACTTCGTCGGCTGCCAGCAGGGTATTGGGCTGCGCTGTATGCCGGTCACTGCTAAACGCACCTAGGCTGAGCGCTGAATTCAGGCTACTTGTACTGTTCAGCTGCCACTGGTGATGCAGATCAGCAGCATAATTCTGTGAGGGTTGCTCAACCAAGGATTGAGAAAGGAGTACGTTGGATCGTTCGTTGCTCCCATTGTTAAAAATGTCCGTTCGGCTACCGAGTACATCGTTGTTCTGATTGAGCAAGCCTCGGGCGTTGAGGCTGAGTAAATGACGCTCCCCCAACTGTGATTCCAGGCCCGCCGCAACGTTCCAACCCCGGCGTTTGCTGATCTCGGTGGAGTTCAAATCCAGGGTGGTATTGTTCTGCTCCTTGGTGTCGAGAAAAGTATCAAAGGAGGTTTGGCTAGATTGCGTGACGTCCAGATTGGCACGTAACTTTTCCCCGCTGTAATTAAGCGTAGTAGTGTTGTTGTTACGAAAATAGCGACCTTGGCTAAAACTCGAGGACAAGCTTCCATTGTAACCCAATGCCAGGTTGCTCTTCATCACAAAATTGATGATGCCGGCGTTCCCTTCTGCTTCGTATTTCGCCGATGGATTCGTGATGATTTCAATGGTTTGGACATTGTCCGAAGAGATACTTTGTAGCAAAGTAACCAGATCATCACCCGACAGGCGGGAGGGCACATCATTGATGTAAATACGTACGCCACTTTTCCCAAGCAGAGAGATATTGTTATCCATATCTACGCTTACCCCAGGAGA
Organism: Lewinella sp. LCG006; assembly: GCF_040784935.1. Classification (GTDB taxonomy): domain Bacteria; phylum Bacteroidota; class Bacteroidia; order Chitinophagales; family Saprospiraceae; genus Lewinella. The sequence goes on from NZ_CP160680.1 coordinate 2,230,670, forward strand.
TTTTCTCAATAGGTCGAGTCCATTCGTGCCCGACGCACTGGGACTGCTGTCCACATTGAAAACCAGGCGATCGGCCTTTATTTCTACTGGGGGTTTGCGGTAGGTGACCACTACTTCGCCTAATTCGGCGATGGCCTTCGTTAGCCTAATATCCGGAACCGTGATCGCTTCTTTACCAGAAACAGTGATGGGTTCGGTGGTATAGGTAGCGTATTCCAGATGGTCGACTCTCAGGCGGTAGCTGCCGGCAGCGACATTTTCAATGCGAAAATCACCCGTAGGAGTACTGATGGCGCTGCCAACTACCAGCGAATCATTTTGCAATAAAGCCACCGAGGCATACATGACTTCGGTTTGCCATTCATCCAGTAACTTTCCTATGATTGCTCCTTTAGCTACCGGATTGGCAGACTGGGCAGCGAGGAAAAATGATGCCAGGAGGCAGATGACCAGGCTTGTAATTGCCCGGTGACAGTGGGAATGGGATGTGTAGTTCATAACTTTTTATTATTAATGGGTAGTAGGTTGGCGGAGGGAAACAGCACAGCTACTCCCAGCCTGATTTTTGTTCTTCTACGATACTATTGAGTTGTTCTTCGCGGGCGAGAGTGGCACGCTCTTGTGCCCGCTCCATGCCCAATGCCGTTGCTTGATCAAAGTATCGAGCTGCTTTGTCGTATTCTTTGGTCTCCAGATAGTACTCGCCCATACTGAAGTAGGCGTAGGGATCCTGGGCGGCCATCGTCATGTAGATCGAAAAAGCCTGCTTGGCTTCTTCCAATTGCTGGTTTTCCAGGTAGTAGTAGCCCATGCTGTTGAAATCGGGGTAAAAGTCCGAACTGGTTTCTATCAGTTTAGTATTCAACTCGAGCGGCGCGTTAGAACCAGTTTCAGTCAACGTGACTGGTGCTTCCAGAACGGCATCCATGTTGCCTTCCATGTAAGCCTGGTGCAATTCCGCCCTGGACGCGGCAGAGGGATGAGCCTGGGAAAAGTGAACTTTTTGGGCAACCAGTGTAGTAGTAAGGCCCAGAAACAGAAACATTGAGGACAATAAGAGTCTCATGGTAATAGGTTTTTATAGTTAAGGTGAGGTTGGAGGTATTATATGCGACCTCTCCGAGGTCGGGTGAGTGAAATCGTTTGTATTTGCTACCAATATGACATCTCTCCGAGATGTTATGCATGACCTCGGAGAGCCCGTCTGGCCAAGGCTTGCCGGACAGGGTCAAAAATTGGTAGAATAGTCGTTCAGGCCTTGCTTCGACCTCGGAGAGGTCGCACATGGTGTATTACTATTGAAAATCAAGTGATTAATACCAAATCTCACGTTAGTTAATAACAGCGCAAAAAATACCACAGGGATGCCTATGGCTTTTTTTGTGCTGTCTTTTATAAACTATTGACGATCCAGAATCAGCACCGTCGGCTTTCCGGTCACACCGGCTTCGCCCATCGATGCTTTCAAATTAGGGTCTGAAAAGAAGGCCTGGAAAGCTTCTATTGATGGCCATTCGCTGATAACGTAGGCGGTGTTCGGGGCGCCTTGTAGCGTTCCGATTTCGCAGTTACGTCCACCCGCTGCATTCAGTTCGGGCAGCCCCTCACTGAAGACCGACTTCCAATGGGCAAAGTCTTTCACCTCATGATAGACCAGGACCTTGACGATGGGCGTCAGTACAGTTTTGGCAATTTTCCACTGGTCCTTGTCTCTGATCATCGTATTGGCGTAGGTACCCGTGGTATGGACATCGATATCGTAGACGATCGTTTTGCCGTAAATCTCGTAAGTACCTAAGGCGACCCAGGCGCGCTCGGCATCTGACCAGTGAACACTCGACTGGCGTAGGAGCAGCGTGGCGTTGTTGAGGCGGAACTGCGAAGACAGGTAAGCCATGACCTCGTTGGCGCCGACCATTTCGTTGCCATTCTGATCGATACGGGATACGTATTCCGAATACATACCTTTTAAGGCATCGGTATCCTGCTGATTATACCCTGCCATGTAGTCGCGGGCAAAACGTTGCATTTCACTATTATTGGTACTCATTTGTGCGTGAATTTTGGTGAAGGTGACAGCACTTAACAGTGCCGTGAAGAGCAGAATGCTTTTCATGAAATGAAGGATTTTAAAATTTGTGATAGGATGATCCCCATGGCAGAATCGGGACTTTCAGCTGGTACGGACAGGTAGAGGGATACGGGTCCCGTATTGGACCCTAAAGTAGAGGGTAAAGAGATAGTAAAGAAGACAGAAAACAGTCTCTCTACTCTCTACCAAAAATCCTTCTACGCCTTATACCGTAGGCTAAGGCCGGGCGGCAGCATCGGCCAACTGCTTGGTGTCAACGTATTGCTGAAAGCCCGTAACCTTGCCATCCTGGAGGGTCCAGAGGTGAGCTACCTGGGCGTCGATGAGGGCACCATTGCTCTTGCGCTTGGCATCATAGCGAAGGATAGCAAGCACCTGGTTATCAACCATTTCGCGCAGTTGAATATCTTTGAGGTTGAAGTACTCGTGCTCGGCACCGATCTTGGCAAAAACACCATTCAGCACGGCATCGGGGCCGATGTAGGGATTACCCACAGCTAAGGCGTTGCCTTCGGCTTCATTCCATACTACCTGAGGGTCTAAAGCGCCAAGTACAGAGGGTATGTCGCCGCTGGAGAACGCCTGGTAGAGACCATCGATAACCGCAAGGTTATCTTGCTCAGGCTCCAGTGGCAGGTGCACAGATTCAGCGATTAGCCAGCGGCCCTTGTCTTCCATCATAGAATTGTAATACCTGCCCGTGAAATGAACCGCAGTACCGTCCGATTTTAGGTTACCGAAAACTTCGTAAGTACCACTGGTTACAAAAGCGTGTTCCCGATCCGACCAGTTAACTGCTGAATGCCGCACGAATAAGGTATTGTCACTCTGCTCAAATTGCTCGGCAAAAAAGGCGGCTATCTGGTCGGCGCCGGTCAGTTTTTTACCGTCCTGATCAATCCGCGTCGCATATTCGGTGTATAAATTTTGCAGGGCGGCGGCATCCTGCTGGTTGTAGGCTCGCATAAAGTCGTGAGCAACCATTTCCATAGCAGCTTCCTCCTTCGCCGACTGGGCTTGTAGCTTGGTGAAGACGGTCGTGCATAGCAGTAGCAGGAACAATGAAATGTTCTTCATCAACATGCATTTTGAAACTTTCATAAGTAAGGTGTTGAGTAAAAAAGGTGTTGAGTAATGGAGAAGGAATAGCAATATCCTTCTGACAACACAAAGGTGCAGGCCAGGCCGTGAGATGCCATTCAACTATCTTACAAAAGCAGGGACTTATCTTACGAAATGGAAAAAAAGAGATAGACTTATCTTACAAGACGCTGTAAAATAAATGCTAAACAACTGACTATAAGCTATTTAAGAAATCACTGGGATTTTTCTTAAATTCCTGTTGAAAGGTTCTGGAAAAGTAACTGGGATCAGTGAAGCCTACCTCGTAAGCCACTTCGGAAACGGTCAACCCACCCTTTTTGAGGAGTTCAAGACCTTGATGTAGGCGGTAAGAGCGGATAAACTGAGAAGGTGTCTTGTCCGTCAGTGCTTTGAGCTTACGGTAGAGTTGCATCTGGCTGAGGTGGCTGGCAGTAGCCAGTTGGGGCACCCCAAACTCAGCATTACTGAGCTGGGCGTGAATGTGCTCGTGCAGTTTTTGCAGAAAAATGTCCTCTATGGAAGGGCTGGCAGCATTATCAGCAATACTTGAGGCACTCTCGGCATAGCGTCGTTGCAATTGCTGGCGCATAACTACCAAAGTTTTCAGCCGGATCAGCAATTCTTCTTTGTCAAAAGGTTTGGTCAGGTAGGCATCCGCACCGTAGGACAGGCCCTGCACCTTGTCTTGCTGGGTAGATTTTGCGGTCAGTAAAATGATGGGGATATGACTGGTGCGCTCGTCCTGCTTCAGGGTTTCGCACACCTCGTAACCATTCTTTTCGGGCATCATCACATCGCTGATGATGATGTCTGGAATAATTTCGAATGCTTGTTCAATACCCAGCACCCCATTTTTGGCCGTATGGAAAATATATTGTCCATTTAATACGGTTTTGATGTAAGTGATGATATCCTGGTTGTCTTCGATGATCAATAACTCGGGAAGCGCTGAAGTGTCGGCCTCTGGTGTTTCCTCATTTGGTGTGGAGGAAATAGCCTCGTCCAGGGTTTCCTCGATCGGCAGTTGGGGGAAGGTCCTTTCGTATGGTAGCGACGTAGCAGCTATTTTGGCTTCAATAGGGAGGTAAAGTATAAATTCGGTACCAACCCCTCGCTCGCTCTCTACGGTAATCCGGCCGTTCAGCAACTCCACCAACTCTTTGGTCAATGCCAGGCCAATGCCCGTTCCTTCTGCTTCCTGGTTGTCGGCGTGATTCACTTGATAAAAACGGTCGAAAATATGATCGATATTCTCAGGAGAAATACCCCGCCCCGTATCCTTGACTTTCAATTTGAGCAAAGGCTGCCCTTTTTCCTCTATTTTACTCGCGTGGAAAATGATTTTTCCGCCCTCCGTCGTAAACTTCAATGCATTGGAAAGGAGGTTATAAACGATTTGCTGTACAACACCCTCGTCATAATCCATGAACACCTCTTTTTCTTCCGAATGAAAAACCAGGCGAATGTTTTTCTGCGTAGCGTTGGAATAGAAAGATTCGGTCAAATACTGCAGGTAAACGATAATATCCTGATGTATCGGGTTCATGGCCAGACTACCCGACTCTAGTTTGGATAAGTCCAGCAGCTGATTGATGAGCCGTAGCAGGTTAACACTGTTGCGTTTGATCAGTGTTTTCTCCTTTGGATGGTCTTTGATATGCTCGCTCATACCCATGATTACCGTCAGTGGAGTGCGGAATTCGTGAGTAATATTGGTATAGAAGCGAGCTTTAAACTCGTTGAGTTCTTTGAGACGATCAGCCTCCAGTTGTTTTTTTTCCTGGATGAGTTGGCTTTCCTTAAGCGCAAAATTGGCTTGTTCCCCCGCCTGAACCTGCTGACGTTGGCGATAGGCTAAACCCAATGAAAAGACGATTACCTCAATAATTGCACCTATTTGTAAATAGAAAATGGAATAAGTAGTAGGCAGCAACCGCGAGAGCAGCGTCAGGAAGAAACCCAAGGTAATGATTGCAATCCCCACTACCACGAAGCGCCCTTTTGTATCTCCTGTTTTGTACAAAGGAAAAAGGAACAACAAGCAAGACAAAGTCACCAAGGCGATGTAGAACATGCTCACCCGATCTTCCACTTTATAGCTGAAGTTAGAGTAAACAGACAGCACTATGGACAATGCGATTAACGGAATTCCTAAATAAACAAGGTACTTAAAGTAACGATCCCACTTAGGCAACAACTGCTCTAAATCCAGGAAACTACGAATGAACGCGAGATAACACATCAATCCTCCAAACAAGACCAGCTTAAACAAGCTGTAATACGCCGGATGTTGCGTAAACAGCACATTACCCAACCAGTCGGTCAGGTCACTGGATGAAAAACTGACGTATAGCACCACGGCCAGGATGTAACCAGCATAGAAGACAAAACTGCGGTCGCGGTCAAAGAAGTAGACAATCAGGTTGTAAAACAACATCATCAATAAAAAACCGATAAAAATGGAGTTGCCCGTTTTGTCGATCACCAATTTGTCATAAAAATCATCGAGTGGTTGCGCATAGAGGTAAAAAGAAGGGACAATCGCTTGCTGTTCACTGATCCCACGAAAATAGATGGTAACAACCTCTCCGGGCGGTAAGATTGTTTTCACCAAATTACTTCTGGTGGAAGGCACAAATTTCTTTTGGGAGTATGGCGTAAAAGCACCATTAGCTTGTTGCTCCCAGGAACCATCTGGGGTGGGAAGGTACACTTCCAGCACAGACCAGGTATCTGAAAAAGAGAAAACCCATTCAGGGTACTGATCTGCTTCCGGCAAACGGTTTTCCACCTGAATCTTTCCCCAATAGTATTGATAATTCTCTACAGGAAGGGGGTATTCTTCATAAAACAGAAACTCGCTTTGTCGGGCGGGTTGTAGCACATCGTCCAGCGTATAGCTACCCGTACTGTCAACTAAGACCTGAGTGAAGGTTCTTAATTTATAATTCGTCTGGACCTCTTTCAGCACCGCTACTGGCGGGGTACTGCCAGGTACCGCCAGAAAAAAATCAGTTCCCTGACAACTGACGAGCAGCAGGAATAACAACACCCCTAAAAAAACAGAATATTTATGCTCGTGCATCCCAGTTATTTATGCAGTCCCGAGGTAAAAATAAGACATTCTGGGAGAGAACGATTAATAATTTTGCGCTGGCTCCTCTTTGGCTTGCTAAAGTGCGCTAAAGTTATTGCCTCTTAATTTTTTTTAACATTTTCTTCTCCCTGTGCAACCTTCGCATCCGCCCCCTGTCATTACCCATGTAAGTAAAACAGAATCACCCCACTGTAATTTAAAAAAAGCCGGGGGCGTTTGTTCCCCGGCAATTTTATACTTTAGAGTGATGGCAACATTGGTCATGAAAAGCAAAAGGGCCACTTTGGACTACGTAAATACGCATCGGGAAATCATCCAGGAATGTCAGCTCGGTAATCGGCAGGCTCAGTTTGAGCTTTACAAGCACTACAACCGTGCGATGTTTAATGTATGCCTACGAATGGTAGGCAATGAACACGATGCCGAAGATGTCTTACAAGTGTCTTTTGTGCAGATCTTCAAAAAGATTGACACCTTCCGCTTTGAGAGTGCTATCGGTGCCTGGATAAAAAGAATCGTGGTGAACAACTGCATCAACTTCCACAAAAAACGAAAGCTTCAGTTTTCGGAATGGGATGCAAAAATTGACCCTGTTGATGAATCATCCGAGCCACCGGCACCGGCAGGAATGCAGGTAGAACACATCAAACAAGCCATGACCCAGTTATCCGATGGTTACCGTACCGTCTTCAGTCTTTACGCCATTGAAGGCTACGATCATCAGGAAATAGCAGACATTTTGGGGATCAGTGAAGCGACGTCAAAGTCGCAGTATTGCCGGGCCCGCAAAAGGTTAAAAGAAATTTTACAAGCACAGAAGATTGATTAGTGTCAATTGCCCGTGTTTGATTTAAATAGGATTATCTCCATCGGGTTGAGCATATTGCCAGGTCCGAGGATATAAAGCGAGTGAAAAATGCAACAGAACGATTTAGAAAAATTCATCCTTGACAACAAGGATGCTTTTGATGACGCGCGCCCTAGTCTCAAGCTTTGGGCCGCCATTGAAAAAGACCTTAACGGTGAAGAGGAGCAACCTTCGGGCCAGCTACGCGTCAGCCGTCCTTGGTACCAGATCGCCGCTACGGTACTGATCTTACTCACCGTTGGAGGAGCGGGAGGTGCTTATCTCAACCAGCAGACACAACAACCTACCGCACAAGAAATGATTGAAGAAGTGGCTCCTGAATTCTCAGAGATGGAGCAATACTACAATCAACGCATTCAGGAGAATTATGCCCGCTTAACTACCTATACCCAAGACCCCGAAATTGATGCTGACCTTAAGCAATTAGACAATGCCATGGTAGAGCTTCGGGAAGACTTGGCCAATGCTCCTACCGGACAAGAAGAAATGATCGTTCAACAACTAATCGACAGTTATCGCCTCAAGCTGCAAATTCTTGAGCGTATTCTGGAGCGCATCGAAAATCTTGACAACAGTATTACTACACCAGACAACAACAGCAATGAAACCAGTATTTAAACTACTCCGGGCGGGCAGCCTTTTTTTCGCTGCCCTGCTCACCGTCAGTAGCCTGACGGCCGGAAACACGCCTTCAAGAGAGTTTTCAAAGACCATTAATAAACAGTTCAACATGGCATCTAATGGCCTGGTACAACTCTCGAACCGACACGGAAAAATTGACATCAAAACCTGGGACCAGAACAATGTCCGCGTTTCTGTAAAAATTTTGGTCGATGCCAAAAGCGAAGAAGATGCCCAAGAGGTCTTCGAACGCATCAGCATCAGTTTTTCCAACAGCAGCAGCAATGTATCTGCCATCACTGAAATTGCTGACAAAAAATCCAGTTGGTGGGGATGGGGAGATAACAGCGATGAATTCTCCATCAACTATGAAGTATTCATGCCCGCAGCTGGCAACTTGGATGTAACCGCTAAATACTGTGATGTGTACGCCGCCGCTATCGGTGGAGCAGGTAAATTCCAGGTCAAGTATGGCAACTTCAAACTTGATGGCTTCGGAGAGGATAGCGATATCACCCTGGCTTACGGCAATGGCTCCGTCAATCGTGGCCGTGACTTAAAAGTAGACCTGTCTTATGGCAACCTTGATATAGAAGAAGCCAGTGACTTGACGATTGATGTTCGCTATGGCAATATCGATGTTGCGAAAGCAGGAGATATTATTAGTGACTCACGCTATTCCAATTTTAAACTGGGGGAAATACGGGAGTTTCGCAACAACGGTAAGTACGATAATGTAGAAATTGGCTTTGCCGAAGAAGTGGTGTGCGAAACGCACTACACCAGTGTCCTGGTAGGTCGCCTTTCACGACGTATGAATCTCGATATGGCCTACGGCTCTGCCAAAACCGGAAAGATCGATCCCAGCTTCGACGAAATCAACCTTAATGGTCGCTATACTGATTTCAAAATCAATATGGACCCTGGCATGAATTGTTCGCTCGACTTAGCAGGCAATTACTCGGATATTCGCCTACCATCAACCGGTGTGAGAACCAGCTACGACGCCCAAAATGGCAACTCTCACGAGGTAAGAGGCACCATGGGCAATGGTGGCAACAGTAGCATTAAGGCAAGAATGAGCTACGGAGGAATTGTCGTTCGAACGAATTAATCTGAAGTTTTCACTAAAAGCATCAGGCAGGGCGATCACATCACCCTGCCTGATGCTTTTCAGACTATATGTTAGGCGTTTATCTTTTGAAAAATCAATAAGCCCCATTCGAGTGCATCTTGTTTTACGGCATTTTCCCAGGTAGAGAGCTCTTGCTCCAGACTTTCTAAAAAGTCAGATGAGGGAGCTTTGAGACCATCTGGAAACGGAGCAGTAATCGCACTCCGGAGTGCTGCCAAATGCTGAGGAAGGTATTGAGAGAGCATCGCGGTATAGACTTTGAGTAACAAGGCCCGGTCAGCAAATTTCTCGTAATTGGAAACCTCAGGAAAACTATCCAACTCCAACAGGTCGGCTACGGTAGCCAAGGCATCCTCTGAAGCTCCTTCCTTTTTCACCAGACTCGTAAAAACGAAACGCCCCTTGGGGTTGAGCACTCTTTGTACTTCCCTAAAAAGCTTAGCTTTCTTCTCAACACCAATCATGGTATCCTGCGCCCAGACAATGTCGAAGGTCTCGCGATCAAACGGAAAAGAGCTCAGCAGGCCTTCAGAAACGCCCACTTTTTTCTCCATCTCTTCCGCTGTAATCTTTTTTTCCAGGAGCTGATTGTAGTCCGTATTAGGATCAAGGCATTCGATCTTGCAGCCAAACTCCCTTTCCAGCGCTAACACGGTAGCTCCTAACTGCGAACCAATAACCAGCATTTTGGTACTCTTCGCAATTTTAGGAATCAACCGCACCATCTTGGCCGTTGTCTGCTCGCAAGCCTCAATTAAGCTTAAGGAATCTGGGCGATAAATGCCCAAATGGAAATACCCCCCGAAAAGTTGTTCAAAAAACGCGGTAGCAGTGGGGTCACCGCTAAACTTATTAATCGTATTGCTAAATATCATAGGCCACCAAAGATAGGAAAAGTTTGGGGCAAAAAAAAAGGAACCTACCGAAGTAGATTCCTAATTTTGTGGGCGATGAGAGACTCGAACTCCCGACCCCCTCGGTGTAAACGAGGTGCTCTGAACCAACTGAGCTAATCGCCCTTTGCGTTAAGCGACTGCAAATATAGAAGCTATTTTTTTTCTGTGCAATACCCCAGCAAAAAAAAATAAATTTTTTTCCTCTCTGACTTCCGTATTTTTACCTGTATATCCACTTCAATTACTATGAAACGCTTCTTCAAACGTTTGCTCATCATCTTTAGCATTCTTTTTCTGCTCTTATGTGGGGCGGTTTTTCTGGTTTCTAGCCTGTTTTCAGACCAAATTGGCGAACGCGTCGTCAGGGAATTAAATCAACAACTCAAAAGCGAATTGGAGGTAGAGGGCTTTGAACTTTCTTTTCTAAGGACCTTCCCCAACATCGGTGCCAACCTCAGAGGAGTCAAACTCAAAGGAACCGACCAGGAAGATCTTCTACTGGCCGAAGAACTTTCTTTTCGAGCAGGACTGTGGAGCCTGCTGAGTTCAGACATCAAACTCAAATCAGTGGTGCTCAGTGATGGCGTCTTGCGGATTGCGATCGACCGGCAAGGCAAGGCCAACTATGACATCTTCAAAGACGAAGAAGAGGTGGCCGCAACCCCTACCGAAGGGGAAGCTTCTGCAAGCATCAATCTGGAAAAAGCGGTGGTAAGCAACATGAAGCTTTTTTATAGTGACGCGCAGAGCAAGCAACGCCTGACGATGGATATAGAAAAAGCGACTTTCGCCGGAAATTTTGGCAGTAGCCAATACCAACTAAAGAGTGATGCCAATTTATTTGTCCAATATTTGGAATCTGACGGCAGCAACCTGCTCAGCAATCGTCCACTGATTTACAATACAGAAATTGCCGTCAATTCAGAGGAAGGCCAATACCAAATTGACAAACTACAACTTCAAGTGGGAGAGCTCCCCCTGGAAGCCTCGGGTAATTTCCGCATCCAAGGGGAAGAAACCTACATCGACCTAAGCTTTAGTAGTGAGGATGGGCAATTGCAAGATGTCCTCACCTTGCTTCCTGACGAATATAAAAACCAGTTAAATGGTATAGAGACGGATGGTGATTTTAGTTTGAATGCAACCATTCAAGGAATACAAACCAAGCAAAAACAACCAAAAATAACCGCCGAGCTTCGCTTCTCTGATGGTCGTATCTCTGGCGAGCGGGTCAATGCCAGGGTCCGCGACCTGGGCTTTTTGGCGTATTATACCAATGGCCCCCAACAAAACGACAAGACCTCAAAATTGGTGATTGAAAACCTCCACGGTGAATTTGAGCGCGAACCTTTTGCGCTTGATCTGACGATCGAGAATTTCACCGAACCCAGTGTCGTTTTTGCAGCTGATGGCACCTTGGCCCCTGGTGCCCTCCTTGCTTTCATTCCCGACGAGCGGATTACTGCCGGTAATGGAAAAATTCATATCAACCGACTTAATATAAGAGGTCGGTACGAGGACATGCTACGCAGCAGCAGCATTGGAAGGGTAGACATGAGTGGCTCCGTAAGTTTTGCCGACGCTGGCTTTACCATCAACGGGGAAGATCTGAAATTAAGCAGCGGCGAGATCACGCTAGAACAAAATACCATGTTCGCCAAAGCAATCACGCTGGAAGCACCAGGTACGCAAATGTTTTTCGACGGCCGCGCCACCAATTTCCTTCCCGTCATACTGGCTGATTCCGTCAACTCACAAGGAGCTACGCTCTTTTTTGATGCGCGCTTAAGGGCAACCGAACTGGATATTGACCAACTCATGGCCTTCGGAGCTCCATCTGAAATGGCCCAGGAAGAAGCCCAGGCTACTGGAACAGTCGACTCCCTTGCTCAGGCGGAAGTGGAAAAGCGACAATTTTTCACCCAATTCCTGGATGGTACCTTCGCTGCCGACATCCAAAGTTTCAATTACGAGTTAATCGAAGGACAAGATTTCAAAGGCAACCTCACCTTCAAAGACGGTACAATGACCATTGCCGGCAACACCAAAACCATGGATGGTGAATTCCTATTGGATGGTGAGATGAAGTTTACAGAAGCCCCTGTGTTGACCGCAAAACTGAGTGGCAACAGGATAAACATCTATGAATTCTTCCGCCAAGCAGAAAATTTTGGTCAAGACTTCCTCGTAGCTGACAACCTGGAAGGACGCCTTGATACCCGAATTTTTATTGAAGCCCACTTTGACAATGCGGGCAATTTTGTAGAGGACCAACTCCGGGTTTTGGCTGGTGTTGGGCTCAAAGACGGGGTGTTGAAAAATTTTGCGATGCTGGAAGATTTTTCTTCTTTCGTAAACATCCGTGATTTAAGAGAGATACGTTTTACCAATCTCCAGAACTTCTTCGAGGTAAAAAACAGTAAACTCTACATCCCCGTGATGTTTATCCAGAGCAATGCGCTCAACATGACCATTAGTGGAGAGCATACTTTCGAGCAGGACATCAACTACTTTGTAAAGGTGAATGCCGGACAAGTGATGGCCGATCGCTTCCGCCGACACAATCCAAAACTCAAGCCGAAGCCCGCAAAGAGAAAGGGCTTCTTCAACCTTTACTACGCTATTTTAGGCAACCTGGACAATTACAACTTTGTCTCTGACAAACGCCGGGTACAAAATGATTTTCAGGAAAGCGAAGCTCGCAAACGCGACATCCACTACGAGTTGGAACGCATCTTTGGCACCATCATCGAACTCGTTGATGAACCTCTCGATTGGCGGGACATTCCTGAATACCAGGAAGACCCTAACAGTGATGAGCCAGAATTTTTGGACATGGAAATTGAGGGAGGGAATTAATTCTTCCAATCCTTCTTCTCCTGCTCAATGTGGTGCAATACCACCTTGACACCATACTTCTCCTTGATATGCCGCGCCAGGCAATCCGCTGCATAAACCGAACGGTGCTGCCCACCGGTACAGCCAAAGTTTACTTGTAAGTGGGTAAAACTACGGTCAATGTAGTCTTCAACGGCGTTGTCTACGATACGGTAAACATCCTGGAGGTAATTGCCTATTTCGCTGTGGTGCTGAAGAAAATTAATCACCGCTTCATCTCTTCCGGTCAGTTTTTTGTAGGGCTCATAGCGGCCGGGGTTGTGAATAAAGCGACAATCAAAAACAAAGCCGCCGCCGTTGCCGCTTGTGTCTTCAGGTACACCTGTTTGTTTGTAACTAAAACTATTGATCCCTACGGTGAGTAAACTGGAGCTTGCCTTGATCTTATCAAAGGGTTCAAATTGTTTTGAGGCGATCAACTCTTCCAGTGCCCGCCGCAATTCCGGGATAGCTACGGGTATTTTATCGTTGTCGAAGAGCCATTTTATATTTCGCAAAGCGAAAGGAATACTCTGCAAAAAGTGCTCTTTTCGCTCGTAAAGGCCGCGGAAGCCATACGCGCCCAACACCTGTACACAACGCATGAATACATAGCCGTAATAGTGAGGGATGAAAGCCTCACGATCAATGGGGCAAATCGGCTCCAAAGCATCTAGATAATGGTGCAGCAATTCTTCCCGGATATCTTCTGGGATGTTGGCCTTAGCTTGATAGAGCAGGCTGGCCAAATCGTACTGCAATGCACCCCGGCGCCCTCCCTGGTAATCAATGAAAATGGGTTCACCGTTCTTGATCATGATGTTGCGGGTCTGAAAATCCCGGAACATAAAATGATCGGTATTGGTCTCCAACAAGAAATCCGAGAGAGTATGAGCGTCTTCTTCCAGGGCCTGTTCGTCAAAAGGAATATAAGCCAGCCTTAAAAAGTAATACTTGAAGTAGTTGAAGTCCCATAACATCGACTGCTTATCGAAGTTGGTGCGAGGAAAGCATTTTTCATAGTCCAAACCATCCCCTCCGAGTACTTGCAAGCGAGCGAGTTGCTCTACAACCCTTTTGTAGATTTTCACCAGATAATCCGGGAAGTAGTCTCCTTTTTGCAAGAGATAACTATATAAGGTAGTTGCGCCCAGGTCTTCTTGCAGATAGATATGCTGCGCCAGATTTTCTGCAAAAATTTCCGGCACAGGTAATCCTTTGGCATGAAAATGCCGGGAAAAACTCAGGAAAGCCTCATTTTCTTGCAGGTGTGGGTTGTAGGCCCCTACTGCCAATTTATGCTTACTCTGTAGCCGGTAATAAATACGATCCGAACCGGAAGGAGCAAGTGGGAGTACCAATGTTGGGATTTCACCCGCCCACTCCTCAAAAAGAGTGCTCAGGCGTTGTTCTATTGCAATTGAGGCCATTGATTATTAAGTATTATTCCGCAAAGGTAAAAAAGAAAAAGCCTTGTTAGCAGTCAAAAACCACTAACAAGGCTGGGGGAGCAAACGGTAAAAAATGGTTTACTCCAATGGTAACCTCTCAATTTTATAAGCTCAAACTGCTGCGGCTCGGCGATGCCCACGGTGTACTTCCAAATAAGCACTAGCACCCGGGCGGCTCAATAAATCCAAAAGCAATTCTTTGGCTCTAAATAGCTGTGCTTTCACCGTTCCTAAAGGAATATCAAGCTCGGTAGCTATTTCATCATAACTCAGCTCTTGAAAATAGCGCAACTCAATCATAGTACGGTATTTTTCGTTCAAGCGCCCTAGTACCTGCCGCATCAAACCTATCCGTTGTTCCCGAATAACGGCTTCCTCGGGATTGAGGCCCGTAGCGTGTAGGGTGCTGGAATAATCTTGCTGGCCTTCTTCGTCCATTCTTTCATCAATAGACAGCACTGTCAATCTTTTCTTGCGAACATGGTCAATACAATTATTGACGGCTATCTTATAGAGCCAAGTGCTAAAGGCATAAGTGGGTACGTAAGAGCCCATTCGGGTAAAAGCTTTACCAAAAGCTTCCATGGTGAGATCATAGGCGTCTTCACGGTCATTGGTCATTCTCAGCATCAAGTGATAGATGCTGGATTTGTGACGTTCCATGAGTAAGGTGTACGACTGCTGACACCCATCTTTAGCTCGTTCTACGAGCTCAAAATCATTGAGTGCTTTTTGCGTAAGTCTGGGATTTTTAACTGCTACTTCCATTGTTGTATTCGGCTACCGGTTAATAATGTCGGCACGAATAAGAAGTAATAACCTAGGTATAGAAAATCCAGTAAGGGGAGAAAGGGCAGCAAATTTTGCTCGCCCAGGAGTTTACTGGCTCCCAATGATACCCGGAGGACTACTCCCATCCGCACCATGTAATTTAGTGTCAGATAGTACCACACTTCGGGAAGGAGTATTAACAAAAGGAAAGTAGCCGCGTAAAAGATGAAATGGCTTAAAGCCAAAGCACCTAGTGCGATCTGATCTTGCCAGCGATAATAACTGCCTACACTAAGGTGGCGTCGTTTTTGGATGTAGTAGCCTCGCCAAGAGGAATGGGGACGAGAGTAAACTCTGGTCTCCGGAAAAACATTAATCGTAGTATTTTCCGCACAAGCTACCTGGTTTACCAGAAGATCATCGTCTCCTGATATGAGGTGAGCATGCTTGCTAAAGCCATTGGCTTGCCAAAAAATAGATCGGTGATAGGCTAAATTACGCCCAACACCCATGTAGGGATGGCCAGCTAATGCAAATGATAAATATTGTATGGCAGTGTAGAAAGCCTCGAAGCGAATAAAGCGGTTAAGCCATCCTCTTCGTTTTTGGTAGGGACCATAACCAAGAACAATGGTTTTGTTCTTCAGAAATGATCTTTGCATCATCTTCAACCACTGCTTGCTTATAGGCTGGCAGTCAGCATCAGATAGGAAAAGTAATTCAAAGCTCGATTGTGTAATGCCGTAGCTCAAAGCTGCTTTCTTACCCGGAGGAGTTTGCTCCTTCATCGAAAGCAGGCGTAAGATCGAATATTTTTTTTGAAATTCCAAAACAACTTCCTCAGTTTTATCTGAAGAATTATCATTTACTACCAACACCTCGAATTTCGGGTAGTCTTGTTCAAGGAAAAAAGGTAGATTTTTTTGCAGTTGCTCCGCTTCGTTGTGCGCACATATAATAATGGTGACCGGGGGAAGTTCTTCTGTTGGCTTTATGGGTAGCTCCGGCAATTGGTACTTGGCAAACCGCTGGAAACGTATCCCCCAAAAAAAGTATTGCACCAGGGAAGCCAATACCAATGCAACAACGGTTAAAGTAATCAACATCAGACTAAGGATGGGCCGCCACCCAAACTTCTCCATCCGCAAAAATCTCTTTCTTCCAGATGGGTACCGTTTCTTTTAAGGTATCAATGGCATATTGACAAGCAGCAAAGGCCGCCGCGCGATGGGCGGTGCCTACAGCAATAACCACGGCAATATCTCCGATAGCCAGCTCCCCTACACGGTGGTGGATGGCCACCTTACTTCCCGGCCAGCGCTCAGTAACCGTAGTAGCGATTTTATGCATTTCTTTAATCGCCATTGGCTCATAAGCCTCAAAATCAAGGCGTAAGACCTCCTTGCCTTGGGTATGGTTGCGCACCGTACCCACAAATAGCACCAAGCCACCCTTATCGGGGGCCGCTACCCATTGCTGACAGGCCGCCGCATCTAACGGAGTACTCAATAGTTGTATATCAATAGCCATAATGAGGTATTCGTATTGTGTATAAAATCGAGTGGCCCTATCCTCCTGCTACTGGAGGGATAATGACCACCTCATCGTCAGCACTGATAAGTTGACTCTCACCAGCGTATTCAGCGTTTACAGCTATCGCCAATGAAGTCAATTCTTTAAAAGCGGGGTAGCGTTCTTTGAGTAGCTCCAACAACTGGCCTACCGTCAGGTTTTTCTCGCTGGATAACTTAATATTTGGGCCTCCAAGAATATCTCTGGCTATCCCAAATGCTAATATGTTTATCTCCATCAACACTTTATATTAATTATAAATACGAATCAACAAACGAGGCTCATGCTTAAATTTCTTACTTTTTTAACAAAACTTTAACACTTAAATGATCGCTTCGCCAGAAAGACCCCAAGATCGTTATTTTATTCTGCCGCGTCTTACCCTTCCGGCGATTTATATGGACAGAACCACCATAAAGCATAGAAACAAAGGAGAAAATTTCACTCTTTAAACTCCCCAACCCTCTGAAAAATAGGAAACTAGGCTCTTTTTCAATGTGTTACCCCGCAAAACTTGCTATCCGTTGAAAAAGGGAATAATTTTGCGCTCAAGTTACCGCACAGTGTGGCAACATCATTTGTTAAAGTTACGATGACAAGTAACAATTTATCTTTTAAAAGGATAAAGCAAGTGAAACCCGGTTTACCCCAGTTAAGAAATATTATATCCCCAATCACTGTAATCCCCAGTGATTTAATATTTCAAAACTACAACCGGCTTTGTTTGACGAAACTGAAAAGAATGAAATTCCCGTGGACAATCCTTGTCACGGCCCTCTTATTTGCGGCCGTGGTAACAGGTAACACTACGTCTTATCCCAGAGCAACTGAAAATTCACCCTACACTTTCAATCGCCTTTCGGATGAGCTCATGAACGAGCGGATCAACCAAATGGATCTTCCTTTTGCCGCTCAAAACTCCCCACAGATCAAATCTGTTATCCGCCGTTTCACGGTGGAAGGACAGCGTGACTCAGAGTACATTCTGGGTCGTGCAAAAATCTACTTCCCGATCTTTGAGCATTATTTACGGCTTTATAAGCTTCCTGAAACGCTCAAGTATTTACCGATCATTGAATCTTCTCTGCGCCCTAGCGTTACTTCTGCTGTAGGTGCTGCAGGTTTGTGGCAATTTGTACCTAGTACAGCTCGCCTCTATGGTCTAACGGTAAACGGACAAATTGATGAGCGGCTTGATCCGCACAAAGCGACAGAAGCAGCTGTAAGAATGCTGGCTTCTTTGTACGAACAATTTGAAGATTGGGGCCTTGTGCTAGCAGCCTATAATTGTGGCCCTGGCCGGGTAAGAAAAGCAATGCGTTCCGCTAATAGCTCTGATTACTGGACCGTACGTCAGTACCTTCCTTCTGAATCACAGCATTATGTGCCTCGCTTTATTGCAGCAGCTTACTTGATGAACTACCATGCGGCTCACGATATTACCCCTCGCATGCCAGACTACGATATGCTTGATACGCGTACTTTCAAAGTTACCCGTGCGCTGCATCTCGGAACCTTGGCACGCCAATTGGAACTGAGCTACCGTACACTGACTTATCTAAACCCTTCTTACTTGCAGGGTTTGGTGCCAGCGAGTGCCAAAGGCCAGTTTATCACTGTACCTACGCATGTAGCCGCCGATTTTAAAGGGCGCTATATCGACACCAGCTCACTACCAGTACCTGCTAATCACCAAAAAAGTGAGTACACGACGGTAGCTGGCGACAAACTGGAAACATTGGCTATTTTGTTTCAATGTAGCCCAAAAGACTTGATTGCCTGGAACGGTTTGATCAACAACAAGATTACCGTCAACCAGCCACTTACTGTTTATCTGCCACAACGCGTAGCTAAACCGTAAACCAAAAAACAGCACAAACAGTACGCTTTGGTTTTGTGTGAAAGACGAACGTCCCTTTTTCCCTTAGGTGAAAAAGGGACGTTTTTTATTCCCCCAGTGCAACCTTCTTTATCCTATCCCGTAAACAGTTCATAACAAGAGTTTTGAGAGGCTTCTACACCCAGTGGATCCACTAGCAACTAACTACACAACACACACGCTTTTGACTTTTGACTTTGAGCGCCGAAAGAAAATTTTCTTTCGGCGCTCCCCTATGAGAAAACGATACTGGCTGTAATAGACTTGCCCTGATTAAACATCAGTGTAAAATATTGCAAAGCTGGTGCACAACGCCCTATACCATGAGAAACCCACTCAAAAAAGTATTGCTGTGCCTCATCGGCACCTTTGCTTTCTCCCCTCTTTTGAAGTCGGATTGTCTTGCCGACTTAAGCTACTTAAAAGACTGCCTAGCTCCCAAAGATGCTACTTACCTGGACAAGGCGCTGTTCCGCTATACTGTCAGTGGCCAAAAGGAGACGATAAAAATGCTCAAGCAACTTCCTTTTTTTGAGGCGACCATCGAAAAAGCATTTGTTGATGCTGATATCCCAGCATGGCTAAAATACATTCCCTTAGCAGAAAGCCGATTAAAGATCAGCGCGGTTTCTCCTGCGGGTGCCGTTGGGTTGTGGCAAATCATGCCTCGAACCGGTCGTAGTCTTGGGTTGACCATTAATGAACAAGTAGATGAACGCCTGGATACGTACAAGGCCAGCGTTGCCGCAGCAAAATACTTAAAGCAACTCCACCAGCAATTCGACGATTGGCTCCTGGCCCTAGCTGCCTATAATTGCGGCGCCAGTAATGTGCGAAAAGCACAGCGGAGATCCGGTGGGTATTTTTATCATGAAATCAGCCGTTTTCTACCTCAACAAACCAGGCGTTATATCCCCAGGGTACTTACCATTGCAAGGATTGCGCGTAAACCTCAAGCCTTTGGCTTGTCTGTACCTCGCCTAAGTAGTCCTCCAGTTGTAGTGACCGTTACCAAATCTACCCGGCTTTCTGATATTGCACGGTACTTCTGCATGTCGCCAACACAGCTGCGCACGCTGAATCCGTCCTTTTTAACGGGAAAAATTAGTACGGCAGACTTACCCGCGCAGGTCGTGATTCCTGCTATTGTTTATCTCAGCAATGAACGCATCAGTATTCTAAAAATCTCTCAGCACCTCCAAGTGGAAGCAATTTCACCAGCGTCAATATTAATCGATCAAGCACAACAGGCTCCGCTTGCCTTTGAAAAGAAGGCTCAAAATGAAGGTGCTCAAATCCACCCATTGCTTGCTTTTTCTTTACCACTTCCGGTTTAGTGAGTTGGGTAGCTTGGGCTTTCAGCCCGAGCGCAATCTTCACGCTTGGGCTGAAAGCCCAAGCTACCGTCGTTTACCGAACCAAGCTAATCTGCTTAGAATGCTGCTGGTTGCCTACGCGCAGATTTACGACGTACACTCCAGCGGCCCAACCAATATCCGATAAAGGAAGGCTGAAACGCTGATTGCCATTCATCTGGTATCCCTGAAAAACCGTTTTCATTGGCTGTCCCAGCATATTGTAGAGGGTTATCTGTACCGGACTAGCACTCGCCAAATCATAGCTCAAGAACAATTGCCCGGCATGATAGTAAGCCTGTAAGTTCACGGAACTTCTCTCCTGTGGTGACCAGGTACTTACGGGGGCACAACTCAAGCCGAGACCGCTAAGGCGTTCGTAAGTCTCGCCCATCACCTGATCGACCAGATTGCCGTCTATACACAACCATTGTTCTAGAACCGTGGCATAAATCTGCCGAAAATCGGTGGTGTACTGTAGGTTGCCATTGTTATCTACTTCCTGCAAATCAGGTAATCCTCCCAAGCTACCGTTTCCATTCAGCCCCTCCCCAAACATCAGCAAAGGTGCTGCTGCACCGTGATCGGTACCACCGGAAGCATTTTGCTCGATCCTGCGACCAAACTCAGAAAAAGTCATGGACAGCGTCCGATCGCCGTGTCCGCCGTTGCTCAAATCTTCATGAAAATGCTGGACTGCTCGGGATAACTGATTCATTAATCCCGGATGATTATTGCTCTGGTTGGCGTGGGTATCAAAACCATCATGCACCACCATGTACAGGCGCGTGCCCAAGCCACCACGCACCATACGTGCTACCAAAGCAAGCTGTTCGGCTAGGCTATTGTTATCGTACTCCACGCTGTTGGTGCCCTGCTCAAAAGCCTCCGCTACCACCTGCGCATACCGGAAGGTGTTATTCGCAACCGACCTTAGGTAACTCAATTGTTCTCCGTAATGACAATCTGGTACTGCCAGTGGATCGTACAGCTGCCCCGTTTGGGCAATGGCGTACAATTGTTCAGGGTTGGCCACATTCAAAGACATGTCAAAGCCATCCGTATTATTGAAGACCAGATTACCCGCACTCCCCATTTGGATCGCCGGAGGAGTAAGGGGTGGATTGCTCAGAAAATCAGGAAATTCCTGCTCCAGCAGACGACCCAGCCAGCCGGAGCTAGCGGGTTCGTTGGCATCTGCGCCCGAAGACCAAATATCGGTCGACCGAAAATGCGATAAGCTGTGGTCTTCATAGCCAACGTTGTTGACGATTTTCATCTGACCATCCAACCACATATTTTCCAGGGCGGCCATGCTATTGGGCATACCCAGTTCGCCGGTAAGGTTAATAACCTCACTCTCCGGAATAGCGATTTCCGCGCGACCAGCCTGGTAGGTACCGTAATCAAACAATGGAATGATGGTATTGAGACCATCATTTCCGCCTTTCAAGCGAATCAATACCAAAATCCGATCTTCTGTGGTAGCCCCGGAAAGGGCCATTGCCAGGGGAGAACTCGTAATGGCCGTCAGCGGCATTTTACCCAACAAGAAGGAAGCAGTACCCGCTACACCTAATTGACGCAAGAAGGTCCGCCGGCTCCAGTTTTGATGATCCTGGTGATGGGCCTGGCCATGCTCAAGCGCTATACCACGTTTGGTATTTTTCTTATCGTTATGTTTATCGTGATTACACATGATGATCGGGGTTTAGGATAATTGAAATTCGGGGAGGCGAGAGATATGCTGCATTAACAAGCCGACTTGTGCGGGAACTGTTTCCCAATACAAGTTCCATTCTCCATTATCATAATAATTTTGCGGAACCTCCCATTTAAAAACATCCGTGGCGGCAGCGTAGGCTTCGGGGGTGGTGAGTCCTCCTGGCACCAGGTAATCGATAATCGCCTGGGTAACCAATTCCGGATCATTGGCATTATCGGTTGTGAGCGCCTGGGCCAAACTCACCAACCGCGCCGGAGCCCCCTGAAAATTGGTAAAGATGAAAAAGTCGGAGGTTTGCCAGCGTCCCGTGATGGTGTTGGTATTCACCCAGTCGCGATCGCCGGGCCAGCCAGCTACATCAATAGGATTGAATAAGCCTTGATTGAGTTGATACCCCGCGTAAAGAATATAATTTTGGATCTCTTCATTGATGATGAAGTCACTTTCGATCACCGTGTTGATCATTAAACCCAGCGGGCTTTTAATCTGCGTACCCATGACCTTTTCGTCAAAAAAATGCTCACTCTTGAACAGCTGCCGAAAAACGGGTTCCAACTCCCAGTCGTTAGCGCGCAAAGTTTCCGCCAGTCCAGCGACAATATCCTCCGCGATTTCCGGGTGGACAAAGTGGCGATAGATTTTTCCACAGATGTATTCCGAAATTTCGGTAGCCCTTTGGGTAAACAGGATATCGTGTAGCTCATCGTAACCCCAGTTGCCGGTTTGCCCGAAAATGGTTTTGATACCCGTATCGTGGAGTATTGGCGTGAAGGTAATCGGTGCACAAGCGGAAGTAAAACCATTCCAGCCGGTGAGTGCACGAGCCGCTTCTACGACATCTTGTTGGGTGTAGCCATTGTCTTGTCCGAGGGTAAAGAGCTCGAACAATTCGCGGGCATAGTTTTCATTGGGCTCAAAGCGGTTGTTTTGCACCCCGTTGAGGAACACCAGCATGGCGGGTGTTTTGCCCATTTCGTAGACAAAATTCCGGAAATTCCCGAGTGCATAAGTCTGTAGCAGCTGGTGATAAGTGTAAGCCCAGGATGGACAAAAATAGTCTTCAAAACGGGTCACAAAATGATTGTGCCAAAACAGGGTGACGCGCTCCTTGGCACCATTTTCCAGCATGGCACCGATCCAGTCGTTGGCGTATTCAATGAGCTGGGCAGCACTTTCGTTACCAAAATCAGCATAGTCATCAATCGTCCAGTTGGACCAAACGGGTGCTGGTAAATTGGGCGCACTGAGCATATTGTCGATCAATTGATCAACCACATTGGCCGGGTTTTGCTGTTCGGCGGCAGCAATCACGTCTTGAGCAGCACCATAACCGAGGCGGCGAAACAAGTGCTGTACGCGGCTGCGATTCCAAGGAGCCTCGGGCGTATCAGCATAAGGTGCCAGCGTACCCGTAGCACAATTAGGAGGGGGTGGGGCAGTCAACATAAGGGGGTGGAATTAGGGGTCAACAATAATAAGGCTTAACGTAAATTTACGGAAAAGCTTGTTACTTCGCCGAAACTCATCAACGATGTCTTTCTTCAGCGAATTGTTCGGGGATTCCCAAAACGGGGGTTAGATGGTTGGAGGGGTAAGATGGTTTAAAGTGCGTTTTTTTGTTCTTACAGAATCAAAATATTTTAAAATAACGTGAGGTTGGAGGTATTATATGCGACCTCTCCGAGGTCGGGTGAGTGAAATCGTTTGTATTTGCTACCAATATGGCATCTCTCCGAGATGTTATGCATGACCTCGGTAGGTAAGTACGTAAAAAATTAATATTCCATTATTTTGACATCGGAATGCCTAAAAGCCGCACGGATTCTATCTGGCATCATCGCTAAGTATTCCAGCCCAGCCTCTACCGTTTTGTGAAGCTGGCTCTTAGTTTTGCACCAGCGGTGCTTTAGGAATTCCGATTTCAAGAAGTTCCAAACCTGTTCGTCAGGGTTGTACTGGGGGCAGTATACAGGGGTTGAATAGAGTTGTAAGCGATTACGTGCTTGTGAATCTGATCGTAAAAAATGTTTTAGCTCTTTACTCTTGTGGATACTTGCATTGTCCCAAATGATATTGAGTTGACCTTCCATTTTGTTCAGGCAAAGTTTTAAAAAAGCGATGATCTGCTTCGTGCTAATAGCAGTGCGGTAAACCTCACTAAACAACTCTCCTCGTGGTGTTATGCCGCTAATGGCATAAACTCTTTCAGTTACACTGTTTACTTCCTTGAGTACCGGACTATGTCCAATCAATTCATAGACTTTAGTAGAACTAGAGGCACTACAAAAGCTGCTCTCATCTACAAAAACGATGTTTTGATCTGGCTCCATTAGTTTTTTTTTAGCTCCGGGATTACTTCTGTTTCGTAATAAGCTATTTGTTCAGAACGCTGTCTAGTGTCTTTGACTTGAGGCTGCTTAAGACTGTAACCTAGTCTGGTCATTAACCTACTAATATGAGGAAGGCTATAATCTACTTGGAAACGAACACTTATAAAGGATTGAATCCTCATCCGAGTCCAACCATCGCTTGGAAAACCATTGGCCTTAGCTCCTTTGGCTAGCAACCTCTTCAATTCTTGTCGCTGATGACGTTTAAGCTTTGCTGGTCTACCACTAGGCTTGCCTACTTTGTAGTTTTCTACACCATTCGCGGATTTGATTTTGGCAAGCGTATGGCTTATTCCTGCCTGGGTATAACCCGTCGCAAGGGCAATATCTTTTTGTGTTAATCCCTGTTCCGCAAGGCGATAAATGATTTTGTGAATATGTTCTTTGTGCTCAGTAGCTGTCACGACTTAAGTATTTGGTACACAAGAATATACAAAATATATTTGTACTTACCTAGAGAGGTCAAAAATTGGTAGAATGGTCATTCATGCATTGTTTCGACCTCGGAGAGGTCGCACATGGTGTATCGCTATTGAAAATCAAGCGATTAATACCAAACCTCACGTTAAAATAAAAGAACGACGATATAATTAACTAGCAACGGGTGGGAGCGTTATCCTGCCTTCATCTATATCTTCCTGATAGATAATTTTCCCATCGAGCGGAATGCAATGGTCATTATAAACAGATTCGAATGGAAAGGAATAATCCCATCTATAATTATAATGCAATAGTTTTCCCTCCGATTCAAATTCCCACTTACATCCGTATTTATCTACCAACTGTCGCAAGTCTCGTAAAAAACTATTCAACCTTGGCGTATTTCTGTATGCCAGTATTTTATTGTCGTGAAAAACACCTTCGCTTGTCCTTGTAGTTTCAAACCAAATACTGAGATATGAGGCAATTCGAAATGAAAAATTAACGATGGATTGGTCTAATACGATTTTAGGCTTCAATCCATTACAATCTAAAGGATAAAAAGGATAATATTTATTATTGTTGATATCATCTGGGGAATAGGATACAAATGGACTTACTTCATATTTCCGAAGATACTTGGCCAATTCAAGCACAAAAGCGTATTCCAAGCCTTCAAGCCCCCAAAAGTGCATTTTATTCACATAGATTGCAGGCCCTCCTGGTTCATTGGATAAAGCGTAAATATCTAAAAGACTAGGGATGTGTTTTCCTAATTTGTTAATCTCGTCTTTCTTATTATTATAATATTGTAATAAATCAAAGAGGGACTTGTCCGAATTGAGTAGGAAACCATATTTATGACTCAAGACTAAAAATTCTTTAGAAAATTGGTCTACAATGTTAATTGCCGAGGACTGCTCTATCTCTAAGTAGATATTATAGGTCAGTACAGGATAATCATAATTTGACCAAACATTTTTATTACTATCAATTGGTTTCATAAGTTATTGCCATTCAGATTTTAAAATAATAAAAGGTGATCCTGGGTGTCCATTCTCAATAATAAACCTTGTCGCTCTATCCATATAACTACCGCCCTGCGGCGATTGCCTTGCATCACGTAAAATCTCAACAAGAGCTTCCCTATTTGCGGTATTTAAAGGGTTGCCATTGGGGATTTTTCCTCTACTAGTAATACATGCAAATATATGAGTGTACTACAAATCATAGACATTCCCACCAAAAAGCGCAAAAGACTTTCAAGCAAGCCATGTAACTCACAGCGTCGAACATTCGCTTTCCTCTTTTTGAAGGTATAGCTATATTTCAGGATTCTTACTATCTTTCACCTGATCAAATCAACCCCAACCTATGAGGTTTCTGGCATTTTTGCTTTTCGCGGCCTTTGTGCTCTTTGCTATTTTTGCCCGGTGGTTCTTTATTTGCGACATTCTGAATCTCTGCGAGGAGCCTCCTGTCGAAGTAGTAGCTCCCCCCAGGTTACAAAATCTACAGCTTACGGAAAATGACTCCGTCTTGCTCAGCGGTTACGACCAGTTTGCCTTTGCTACTGGCGTCGACCAACCAGACCTGAACGCTAACAACGAGCAGTTTCTGGATACCATCGCACAGATGATGGCTGCCGACTCTACCAAGTCATTGGAAATAACGGGTCGTTATACCTTGCAGGAGAAAGATGTAATGGCTGGTTTTTATGAGAATATGGGACTGGCGCGTGCCGCTACCATCCGAGACCTGATGACCGCCCGCGGAGTGGCGGAAGACCGGATCAGCCTCAAGCACGCTACAACTGCCGACAGCTTGTTGCAAGAACCACTCTTGTTTGCTTTTATGCAGAAAGACCTACCTAGCGAGTATGCTACGGCTTCTTATAGCTTTACGAACATGACCTACTCCGATGCTAACTTCCCGAGTAATAGTGCCATTTTTGAGCCTGGTGAAGCATTCCGAAATTATGCCGACTCGGTTAAAGTATACATGGAACTGCACCCGGAAAAATCCATCCGCATTGTTGGTCATACCGACAACGTAGACACGGAGAAATACAACCTCAAATTGGGCATGCGGCGGGCAGAAAGTGCTAAAGAATACTTGGAGAACCTGGGTATCACTGCCGTAATAAAAACCGAATCCAAAGGCGAAACGGAGCACGTAGCTTCTAACGACACCCCTGAAGGTCGGCAGGAAAACCGCCGGGTCAACTTTATTATAGAATAAACAGGTCTACAATTAAGTATTGCGCAGAAAATAAACTGCGATTTTTCTCAAGTTTTTCAAATAGCTAAAACGCCTTTCCGGCTGGCCAGACGGGCTTAAAATGAATCGCTTATTTAGCTATTCTGAAAAACAAAATCGCTTTTTATTTTCGTGCTGTTCCTAAATATCAACCAAAATGACTGATCAGACACTTGTAAATTATTTTACGCAGATTAACTCTCGGGAGGGGTTGTTCTTGTGGATGTGTATGCTTGTTGCTTTCCTCCTCGGCTTTATCATTGCGTACTTGCTACGCTCGGGCAAAGTGCGTCGACTCAAAAAAGAGCTGAGTGAAGCTAGACAACAATTGGAAACCAACCAAACGCTCCTCACCAGCGCGCAAGATCAGTTGAAGCAACGCAACGCCGAGTTGCAGGAAGAAAGCCGGGAAAAGGTAGACCTGATGGAACGTTTGAGGGGTATCGAACAAAACAAAGACCAACAGTTGCACGAGGTGGTAGCGCTCAATCAGCGGCTAGAGGAAGTTCAAGCTACCAATCGTACTTACAGCCATACCATTGAGGATCTCAATAAGCAAATTGTTGCGCTGAAGACCCAGCATGAGCAACTTTCACAAAGCCCACAAAATTTCGTAGATACTACTGCAGGTTCCACAAATGCAGCACCTTCGAAAGAAGTTGCCGAACTCCGTGAGCGACTTAATGCCTTTGAGACCTCCCTCAGCCGCCTATCAGGAGAGAATCAAGCCTTAAGGTCAGACTTGGCGGCCCTCAAAAGCCAGCCTACTGTAAGTGCGCCCATTGTGGAAGAAGATACCAATGGAGAGCTCGTATTAGGCAATGACAAAACCGTACTCTACGATAAAATCATTGTTGCCGACCGCGACAAAGATGTACTGACCAAAATAGAAGGCATTGGTGATTTTTTAGAAAAAAAACTCAATAGTATTGGCGTTTTCTCTTACGAAGACATTGCCAACTGGACCCCTTCCAGAATTGAAGAGGTTACCGGGCAGATAGGCTACATCCCTGGTCGTATAGAGAAGGACAACTGGGTGGGGCAAGCGGCTTTGTTGCTGCAACAAGAACAAGAAAACCCTACACCCAGGGGATTCTCTGAGGGCGCTGAAACGTCAACTCCGGGAGAAGCCAGCGATTTAAAAATTATTGAAGGCATAGGCCCAAAAATAGAAGAAGTGCTGAAAGGAGCTGGTATCGGAGACTGGTCTGCGCTAGCCGCAGCAGAACCTGGCCGATTGAAAGAAATACTTGAAGATGCTGGAGACCAGTACCGGATGCACAATCCATACACCTGGCCTTTACAGGCACGCCTGGCAGCTGCTGGTAGGTGGGAAGAGTTTGCTACTTACCAGGAAGAGCTAAAAGGCGGCAGAGAGTAGACAACACAAAAGCAGGAGAAGAAAGAGCAGTATAACGATCTGTCTCTGCGGTATCAGGCGCAGTAGAGGCTTGTCGAAAATGCTCTTCTCTCCGTACTGTTATTGGCTATGTAAATGAGAAAAATGAGATAATCCTCTGTTTGGATTATCTCATTTTATTTACGCAGCTACCAAATGCTTTTCCAACGGCTCCTTGAGGCGGTGTACCAGCTCAGGGTCGACGGCTTCCGTGAAAAGATCAATCTTACGGTGGTCATCAATTAGCTGTAGCTCCATGCGTTCGGCTAAATCTTTGGCCAAATCACCCATTCGAACAGCATAATCCTGGGGCTTACCCACTGCCATGAAGAGGTCGATAACACCAGCCCTGATCAAATCCAGCGGATTCAACTGTGCCAGTAGTTCTCTTTGGTTACCATTGACTTCCACAGCTCCTCTGCGGCGAAGCTTATCGCGCAGGCTTTCAGAGGTATAGCCCAGCACTTCCGCTCGGTATTGCCACCAATTGGTCGCCATGCCATTGTTGCGCTCTCGGTATACCCGCAAATGGCGACGTTCACATTCTTCCTGACAAGAGATCAAGGTCATCGCCTTGGTGATATCTATCAGGTGTTTGAATTGGGAGGCGTTTAGACCCGCTGTATCTACTCCTTCCGTCAACATGGCTAGCTGACGGGCATATTTTTGCTTGACTTTGCTGCGAGAGCGAAGTACAATTTGCTTGGCAAAGTCTACAGATATATAGTAGTCAGACCATAAAACAGGTCCTTCTACTTGACGTGAGGCAAATTCCTGCATTTTCAGGGGCTTGCGAATACCATCCGAAAATTCGTAATAATCATTCAGCCAGCGTTTAACATTAGCCGGATACTGCTGAGCTGGCAACTGAAGTGCTTGGTAGAGATCAGTGGCCAAAACCACCTTTGTACCTTTTTTGCTTACAAATATATCAAGATCCATGTCTTTAACTATTTGATCCGCTACAAATATATTCTATTTTGTTTTAAAAAACAAATATTTTAAAACAATAAAATATTGCAACAATAAAAAATAATCACGCCTGCTCAATGCAAACAACTGATTATCATACATCAAAGAATAGATCACTGCTAATTCTATCGGCCAACAATCTTCCTTCTTTTGTCAAAACAAAAACACCATCTTCTTCAAAAACCAACTTTGTGTCAACATATTGCTGAATGTTTTTTTCAAAAAAAGCCTTAAAAGGTGTTTCCATCTTAGTGGTTGACACCCCCCAACTGGTACGTAAGCCCGTTAGGATATATTCATTGTACTGATCTGCGGGGCTCAGTGCTTCTTTTTCAAACAAATCTATTGCACTTTCAACGACCCCATCTTTCAAAGCAACAATTGCTTGCAGGTACTTGGCATTATTGGCTACATTCCACTGCCGGGAATGCCCATTAAAACTATGAGCAGAGGGGCCAACACCCAAATAATGATGCGCCCGCCAATAGTTACTATTGTGCATAGCGCGATGCCCTGGTAAAGCAAAATTGCTGATTTCGTAATGTTCATAGCCCGCGTCTTCCAACCAGCGCATGAGCAACTCAAACTGGCGGGCTGCTTTCTCTTCTTCTACCTCCGGGCTTTTACCGGTTTTGATTTGATGCGCCAGTGCTGTCTTTGGTTCCACCGTAAGGGCGTAGCAAGACAGGTGCGGCACCTGCGCCTCGATCAGCGTACGGACATTTTTCTCCCAAACAAGATCCGACATGGTGGGGGTACCATAAATAAGGTCGACGGTGAGGTTGTTGAATCCAAAACTTTGGGCCAGCGCAATACAACGGCGAGCCTCTTCGGCGTTGTGCGCTCGATTCATGTACACCAGATCAGCATCAGCAAACGACTGAATACCTATGCTTAGGCGATTGATAGGTGAAGATTGCCAACGTGCCAGGTTTTCTGCCGTGATATCATCGGGGTTGGCTTCCAGCGTGATTTCGGCATCGGCCGCTAATGTAAAGCACTTGTCAATCATTACGAAAAGTGATCTCAATTCCTCTTCAGCCAGTAAAGAAGGCGTACCACCACCGAAATAAACCGAACTCAGGTGTTTGTCTTCCAAATAGTCTTTGCGCAGTAGCAATTCCTGAACGATGGCCTCCGTCATTTCCCCTTTGTATTTCAGCGAGGTAGAAAAATGAAAATTGCAATAGTTACAAGCTTGCTTGCAAAAAGGAACATGAAGATAGAGACCCGACATAAAAGGCTATTTTTGAACTGTAAACATAACGAATGAGGACTTAGTAATTTGACGGAAATAACTGATTCCATTTTTTCAACGATTCGCGAATATTTTCACGCAAGCTCCTTTTAGTTGCTTGCTTAGAAAATTTTAGCGAATCAAAAATGGAATCAGTTATTTTTGTTCCGTCACTTAAGACGTTTTAGTATTTCATCTGTTCTTACTGTATGCGACCACTTTTAGTCATAGGCTGCCTCTTGTTATTGGCCATTGAAGGCATCGGGCAGGTGGTTGCCCTCCGCATACTGACGCCAGACGCTGACCTTGGAGAACTGCGAAAGTTCAAGTCTTTTCCCGACAGTACCTTTACCGATAGCCTGCAATTGAACCTCAGTCTTAGCACTTTCCTTAACGATCTTCAAGAAGGCGGTTATCTAGAAGCGTCGACCGACACTCTCCTGGTCAACAACAATCGCTATACTGCTATTCTGCACCTTGGGCCAATTTACCGTTGGGTTACACTCTCCGGGGACGATATTCCTAAAGAATGGTTGAGCAAGGCAGGCTTCCGCAGTAGGCTTTACAGCAATAAACCACTGGAGATCAATCGCTGGCTGCAATTTCAACAACAACTCGCCGGGATTGCCGCCAACAATGGTTTTCCATTCGCCAAGGTGATGCTGGACAGTATTATTTGGCAAGCACCCGGGGCTTTGGAAGCAAAAATCAAGCTCCAGCGAGGACCTTTGATTTTTTTTGAAAAAATAGACCTCACTGGCGAAGCACAGATCAGCACAACCTACCTTCACAGCCACCTTGGTTTGTTTCCGGGGCAAGTCTACAACGAGGCTTTGATCAGGAAGGTCCAGCAACGTATCCAGGAGCTTCCCTTTGTACAGTTGCAGGAAGCGCCACGGGTACAATTCATTGGTGATCAGGCCCGGCTGATCCTAAAGCTCGCTCCCAAGAAGGCCAGCCGCTTTGATTTTATCGTAGGGGTGCTTCCACAAAGCCAGCAAACCGGCCGACTGCTGGTGACGGCCCAACTGGAAGGTGCACTACAAAATGCCCTGGGGAAAGGCGAGCGTGTAGCCATTGCTTTTGAGCAACTTCGCCCTTTGACCCAAGAGCTTGACCTGGCCTTTAACTACCCCTATTTGCTCAACCTACCTTTTGGGGTAGACGCTCAGCTCAACTTGTACAAAAGAGACACCAATTTCATCAACCTCAACTGGCAACTGGGCATCGACTACCTGCTGAGTGGAGGGCGGAGTGTACAAGCTTTTTGGTCGCAAAACCAAACCAACTTACTCAGTATTGACAGTTTTCAAATCCAGCAATTAGATCGCCTGCCCGATACGCTGGACGTCAGGAGACGAACGTTTGGACTGCGTTTTCACCTCAACCAACTCGACTATCGCACCAACCCTACCAAAGGTTGGGATTGGCAGCTATCTGCAGGCGTAGGGCAGAAAACTATCCGCCGCAATGCATCCATTGAATCAGCAGGATTCGACAATCTTTACGACAGTCTCACTTTGCGTAGTGCCCAGTACCGGCTAGAGACCTCCTTGGCCCGCTACCAAAATATTGGCCAACGCAGTGTGATCAAAACCGCCCTGACGGGGGCAGCCATTCTTGCACCAGAACCGGTATTGGCCAATGAACAACTCCGTATTGGCGGCAACCAACTGCTCCGTGGTTTCGACGAGGAAGGCATTTTTGCAACCAACTTTGCCTTGCTGACGCTGGAATATCGCTTCTTACTCACGACCAATTCCTACCTCTATAGTTTTTTTGATTGGGCCAGGGTCGACAATGCCTCCCTTAATAGTCCACCAGACATTGGCACCATCTTTTGGTACCAGGGCATCGGGGCCGGCATCACTTTCGAAACCCGGGCGGGACTATTTGGTCTGAGCATCGCTTTGGGTCGACAGGATCAGCAGCCCTTTGATTTTGGAGCACCCAAAGTACATTTTGGGTATGTGAGTTTGTTTTAAAAATAAATATCGAAGTAGTCGACCACATTCCCTCCTTCACAATTTTCTTTTTCTTGTAAACGCCAATACTTCCTTGTACCAGTAGCTCTAAAATGCACTGGGCCTTTCTTTACACAGGTTTCGCCACCGTTGACGAAAGAAACCCGGGAAGTAATCTCTCCATCAAATTGAAAAACCTGGTTGCCTTCCCAAGTGAGGACGCCATCAATAGCGGCAAAATCCCCGTTCTCTGCACCTTTTTGCTCGCCCTTCACCTTGTACTTGTTCTCGGATAGAAAATCAACCTGCACCAGCCCCGGCTTTTCCCAACTGATCCACTGGAGGGTAAAATTGTGCTTACCGGGGTTGATGGGGTGGTTAATAGCTTTGGTGTCGGTAGCAGGTTCATCTTTGGTAGCAGTCTGATTTTCTGCTTCAGTAGGAGTGCTCAATGTAGCGGGAGGCACTTGATCGGTAAGCGTGGTGTCTTCTATCGACGTTGGTACCTCTTCGGTGGCTGTATCTTCCGAACTGGGCTGATCAGTGGTGCAATTACTCATTGCCATTAGACAAAAGAACAATAGGAGGGTGGGGATGGAGTTGTGCATCTTTTTTTTATAAAGATAATCGCTTGTTGGGATAAAAAAATCCCGAACGCAGCAAAAGCAACATCCGGGATTTTGTATTTCGTAGTTCAAAGCCCTTCGCTACACGTCGATCTTCGCGTATTTCGCATTGGCTTCAATGAAGGCTCTACGTGGTGGTACTTCATCTCCCATCAGCATAGAGAAAACATCATCAGCACCGCGAGCATCTTCGATGGTTACCTGCTCTAGAATACGTGTATCTGGGTCCATAGTGGTTTCCCACAATTGTTCGGCATTCATCTCACCAAGACCCTTATAGCGCTGGATTTTGATGCTGTTTTCCGATGCTCCACCTTCTGTGTAGTGGGCAACAGCAGCCTGGCGTTCTTCTTCTGTCCAACAGTATTGGAACTGCTTGCCTTTGCGCACCTGATAAAGGGGCGGCTTGGCAATGTAGATGTAGCCATTCTCGATCAGGCGATGCATGTAGCGGAAGAAGAAGGTCAGGATCAGGGTCACAATGTGGCTACCATCAACGTCGGCATCACACATGATGATGACCTTATGGTAACGCAGCTTCTCGATATTGAGCACCCGCTCTCCATCATTATTCTCTTCGATACGTACCCCGAGGGCCGTAAACATATTCTTGATTTCCTCGTTTTCGTAGATTTTGTACTCCAGTGCTTTCTCTACATTGAGGATTTTACCACGCAGGGGAAGAATAGCCTGGAAGGTACGATCACGCCCTTGCTTAGCTGTACCGCCCGCCGAATCTCCCTCCACGAGGTACAACTCCGAAGCCTCTGGTGAACGAGAAGAGCAATCCGCCAGTTTACCCGGCAGCCCACTTCCCGTGAGGACATTCTTACGCTGAACCATTTCGCGAGCTTTGCGCGCCGCGTGGCGAGCCGTAGCTGCGAGGATGACCTTATCAACGATACGCTTGGCTTCGTTGGGATTCTCTTCCAGGAAGACACCAATAGCGTTACCTACCGCGCGCGAAACGATACCCGTCACTTCGCTGTTGCCTAGTTCCCCTTTCGTCTGGCCTTTGAACTGAGGCTCGGGTACTTTTACCGAAACGATGGCTGTAAGTCCTTCCCGGAAATCTTCTCCCGTAATTTTGAACTTCAGCTTTTTAAACATCCCGTTATCTTCCCCATACTTGGCGAAAATACGGTTCACCGCGCGGCGAAATCCATTGACGTGTGTACCTCCTTCCCGAGTGTTGATATTATTCACGAAGGAATAAATATTCTCGGTATACGATGTGTTGTACTGCATCGCTACTTCCACCTCTACGTTATCTTCTTTGCCGGTAACGTGGATCGGATTTTCGGTGATGGGTTGCTTGCTTTGGTCCAGAAACAGAACGAATTCTTTCAAACCGCCTTCCGAGTAGAAGGTCTGACTGCGGAATTGTCCTTTTTCGTCTTTGGCTCTTCTGTCTAGTAGGGTCAGCGTAAGCCCAGAATTCAGGTACGCCAATTCCTGCAAGCGGTGGGCTAAAGTCTCGTACTTGTAGACCCGCTCCTCGCGAAAAATTTCCGGATCGGGTAAGAAGGTGATTCGTGTACCCCGATCAGTGGTTTCTCCGATGACTTTTACATCTTCCTCTGGTTTTCCCTGATGGTAGATTTGCTCATACACCTTCCCTTCCCGGTGAACTTCTGCCCGCAGCATACTGGAGAGTGCATTCACACAACTCACCCCTACACCGTGCAGACCACCAGAAACCTTATAAGTGTCTTTATCAAATTTACCCCCAGCGTGTAGTACGGTCATTACGACCTCCAACGCTGATTTTTTCAGTTTGTCGTGCATGCCCGTAGGAATACCTCGACCATCATCTTTGACGGTGATCGAATTATCCTCTTCGATGATAACATCGATCGTGCTACAGTACCCTGCGAGGTGCTCATCGATGGAGTTATCGACCACCTCCCAAACCAGGTGATGAAGGCCTTTAATATCGGTGCTACCGATGTACATTCCAGGCCTTTTACGTACCGCTTCCAACCCTTCGAGGGCGGTAATGTTATTAGCGCCGTAATCCATTTGCTGGCCCTTATCGTCTCTTAGATTTTCCTTTGTACTCATTCCTGCAAAAGTACGAAAAATCGGCCTATTTACAGACTATTCCCCCACTTCAAATGGCTAAATATTTTTACCTGCCTAAATTCCTTCTATATGCCTTATTTTTGTACCAACTCTTACCATTATCCTGCCTGAAAATCCTATTTTTGATACATGAGTGATAAGGAGAAAAAAATCCCCGTGCCAAAAGAGTTCACTGAAGGCCAATTAGTGACCCAATCGGAGACTTTGCAACGCAGCAGCAGGCAGCGGCATCTGTATATAGGGCTTCCTAAGGAAATTACTTTACAGGAAAACCGGGTCGCCCTGGTGCCCTCCTCCGTTAGCACCTTGGTCGCACAAGGTCACCGGATCGTAATGGAAGCCGGAGCAGGAGAAAAATCAAAATTTTCCGACCACGATTATTCGGAAGCAGGGGCCGAAATTGCCTATAGCCCCGAGGCTGTCTACAAAGCCGATGTTATCATTAAGGTAGCACCACCTACCCTCGATGAGATCGACTTGATGCGCCCCAACCAGCTACTGATTTCTCCGTTACAGTTGCCCATCATCAACGCAGAATACATCTACCGGCTAAAAAACAAGCGCGTCATTGCTTTGGCAATGGAGTACATCAAGGACGATTCCGGCTACTTCCCCATTGTGCGCATCATGAGCGAAATGGCGGGGATCAGCGCCATGCTTACGGCGGGCGAACTGCTGTCAAATACCAGTGGAGGAGCAGGCGTCTTGCTTGGTGGAATATCCGGTGTACCCAGTGCCAAAGTAGTCATCTTGGGAGCAGGTATCGTTGCGGAGTACGCCACACGCACGGCATTGGGTCTGGGTGCAGAAGTGAGAATTTTTGATGATAACATCTACAAACTCAAAAGAATTCAAAACCAGGTTGGGCGGCCCCTGTACACCAGTTCGCTTAATCCAATCTATCTGGAACGGGAGTTGGTTTCCGCCGAAGTGGTCATTGGTGCCATGCACTCCGAAAGTGGGCGCACGCCGATTGTAGTGAGCGAAGAAATGGTCGCAAAGATGAAAGACGGGGCCGTTATCATTGATGTGAGCATTGACCAAGGGGGATGTTTTGCAACCTCACGGGTAACCTCGCTGGATCAACCTACCTTTATCAAACACGGGGTGATTCATTATTGCGTCCCTAATCTGGCCTCACGTATTGCCCGCACCGCTTCCATTGCTACCAGCAATATTCTGACGCCCATTTTGCTCAGAGCAGGTGATATTCAGAGTATTGAAAAAGTGCTTTTCGGAGATCATGGCCTGCGCCACGGTGTCTACACCTACAAAGGTTGCTTGACCAACGAATACCTCGGCAAACGTTTTTCTATCAAATCTACTGATCTGGATTTATTGATTACTTCCTCGCTATAGCAAACAAGCCCAACTGCTACGGCCCTTTTGCTTCATTATTTTTAAGAAAACACCGCAACACATGTCTGCAAATACCACCTATTCCGATGTCATTGCTGCTGAAGACGAACTCTTAAGGGAAAGGCGTAGAAAAATCATGGGCGATGATTTTGCCGCAGCACTAGAAGAAAATCGTTTTGGTCTGGCCTTATCAGGTGGTGGCATTCGCTCGGCGACAATCAATCTGGGAATCCTCAAAACGCTTCATAAATTTGGCGTCCTCAAGCAAGCGGACTACCTCAGTACGGTGTCTGGTGGTGGCTACACAGGAGCTTATATTCAGGCTACTACCAAAGAAAAAGGGCAAGAAGGAAAGTTATTTGCCCCTGAGCATCTGCACTATATGCGCTCGCACGGAGAATACCTTTTCCCCGGTACAGGCCTTGAGAAAATATGGAACCAACTTACTCTGGTCGTCGCTTTTATGGTAAGTTTTTTGATGAGCCTGATCAGTCCGGCCATTTTAGTGGGCTTGATCGTAGGTTCTTATTTTTTCTGTGATTACTACAATTTGATTAGCATCGATTTCATGGATGCGGTGCAGCAACACTGGCAATGGCTGATGCCGGAACTTTTTTACGGAGGGATCGTCATTTTTGTGCTTCATTATTTACTGAACATCGCCCAGGTTTATCGCTTGGATGGTTCCAATTTTTTCAATCGTTTAGAGACGCTTGTGGTCATTGGCATCCTCAGTACCTTTGGCTGGCCCTTGATCAAAAGTTTTCAATCGGTGAAGTCGCCTACCGCCGAGCAGTTGCTTTTCTTTGTAACCGCCGGTTTTATTCTCGTGTTGATGGGCATGTTTACCAATCCTAACGCTACGAGTTTTCACCGTTTCTATCGTAAACAATTGGCGGATGCCTATCTGCATTTTGCGACCACCAATAAGAATATTTTGCTGCACCAACTGTGCCAACCCCATAGCAATGAGCATCAGGATTATCTCGCTCCTTATCCTTTGATCAATACTTGCTTGAATCTGCAATCCAGCAAAGACCCCAACTTCCAGGGAGCCAAAGCCAGCGATTACTTCCTGCTCTCCCCCCTTTACTGTGGTGCGAAATTGGTAGGTTATGTACCCACCGCAGAAACGATTGGCTACCGGCAAATGACACTTCCGGCAGCAGTCACCATTTCGGCAGCAGCGGTAAATCCCGGGCTTGGAGCGTATTCCAACAAAATACTGAGTATCCTTCTGACTATTTTCAACCTGCGCCTCGGTTTTTGGACCTGGAATCCCATGAAAATAAAAACAACCTGGCCAGTGGTCTGGTGGCCTTTCTACTTTTTCTACGAACTTTTTGGTCGCATCGGCACCGACAAAAAAATGATCAACATCAGTGATGGTGGGCATATTGAAAACCTCGGCGTCATGGAGTTACTCCGCCGCCAGTGCAAGCTCATCGTATCGGTAGATGCTGGTGCTGACCCCTTGTTTACTTTCGCTGATTTGGAAAACCTGGCCGTTCGTGCGCGCAACGAACTCGGTATCGATATCCGCTTCCGCCCCGATGAAATCCCGGAAAACATCATGCGGGTCAACCCCAGCCACGGCTATTCCAAAAAGCGCTTTGCCGTTGCCGATTTGTACCAATTGTGGGAAAAGGTTTGCACCGACGAAGGTGAAGAAAAGATTGTTCACTATCCTGGTGGCAAGAAAACAGGTGTTTTTGTTTACGTCAAGAGTTCGGTTACCGCTCCTACTGGTCGGCCGGATGATGCTGCCTTCAAGGATGCCTTCCAGTACGGCACTTACAAGTACAAAATTTACAACCCTGATTTCCCGCACGAATCTACTGCTGATCAGTTTTTTGACCCTATTCAATGGGAGGCTTACTTCCAGCTAGGACAGTTTATCGCGGCCGACATATTGGGTGTTGACAACCTCAACAACTTTGATGTAGAAGAAGAAGCTTTCACCATTCCTCTTGATGAGCTGTACCGCCATTTTGATGAAAATATGCAGTTGTTTGGTGCTGTAGAATTGCCACTGCCACGTGTACGCGGCCGCGGAATAGATGATATTCTTATCGAGGCCGCACAGCAGCAGGGGCCGGAAAAAGAGACGGAGGGAATGCCGACGGAGTATAAGATGTAGGAAGAAGGTGAAGTCACGTGCACAAAAAAAACGATTTTTTGTGCACGTTTTTATAACCTGCACAAAATTACTTCCTTTTTGTGCATATCAAGAAATACTGTTTTAAGTACCAGGGAAAACACATCAAGATGAGATGCGTTAGTTCGTCTTTTTTGTTAGAATCGCAAAGACCTACCCACCACCATCTTTATCCTTCCCAAAGAGCACCTTGCTCCAATGCTCGCGGCGTTCTTCGCGGCGTTCTTCTCGTTCACTTTTACGACGAATGCGCTGGGCGTACTCTCCCAGGGTTTCGTCGTCACGGCGAGGATTTTCATTGAGGAGTTCTTGCAGGAGCGCAGGGTCCATAGATTCAATCGTACGGTTCCACTCCACCATCTGATCGACGGGGGCGTCTTCGTAGCCAACGATGGGCATTTCCGGCAGGTAAGGAGGGCATTCCAGCAAGGCCAACACCATCTCCGGCGGCTCGGGGTAAGTGGCTCTGCGGATCGCTTTGAAATTGTTGTCTTTGATCACGCGCACCATATAAGAACCAAAAACGGGCAGCGCGGTGCGCGATGCTTGCCCACGGGAAAGGCTGCGAAAATGAATCCCGGGGTGGTCGGTACCCACCCATACACCCGTGACCAGTTTGGGGTTGAAGCCTACAAACCAACCATCGGCCTGATCTTGGGTAGTCCCCGTTTTCCCCATCAGGGTGCCGCCAATACCAAACTCGGTACGCAAGCGCTGGGCAGTGCCGCTATCTACGACGCTCTGCATGATGTTGAGGATCATATCTGCATGACCCGGTTCTAGCACTTTCTTAAATCGCTTCCCATCCGGGCGATCAAAAGTGAGCAGTACCTCTCCTTCGGCATTTTCTATCCGATCCAAATAATGGAGGCGATCCGGGCGGTAACCCCGGTTGGCGAAAGTGGCATAAGCCGTCACCATGTCCAACAGGTTGGCCTCCACGGCACCCAGTGCGATGGCAGGCACTGCGGGGATATCGCTACTGATGCCCATATCGTGCGCCAGTTTCACCACATTCTTGACGCCTGCCCGCAGGAGTAGTTCTACCGCGATGGTGTTGACCGAGTTGCTGAGCGCACCTGCCAACGAGTACACACCGCCGTATTTGCCATCGCTATTGTGGGGCTGCCAGCCTTTAAACTGGTCGTAGGTCCGTAGTTCATTGGGGGTATACTCGCAGGGCATCATACCACTCTGTAGGGCAGCTGTGTATACGATCGGTTTAAAGGTAGACCCTACCGGCCGCCGCGATTTTACGTGGTCGTACTGGATAAAACGATGATCGCCGCCACCGACCCAAGCCCTGACCAAGCCCGTTTGTGGTTCTACCGACAGCACCCCTACATTGAGCAAGGTCAAATAATGTTTAAGTGAATCCATCGGACTTAGCAAGGTATCTACGGCACCTTCGCCCCAGACGAAGATGGTCATTGGCAACGGCTCGTCGAAGCTTTTCTTGATCCGCGCTTCATTCGCGCCTTTTTTCTTTAAATCCTGGTAGCGCTGGGTACGCTCCAAAGCACTTTGCAGGGTTTTCTCGGACCAGGGCGTGCGTTTTTTCCAGTCGTCTTCAAACCGGCGCTGCACCAAGGGCAACTGGTAAGCCACTGCTGCTTCGGCGTGCCGCTGCATTCTACTGTTGATGGTCGTATGGATTTTCAGACCATCGGTATACAGGTTGTATGCACTACCATCCGGCTTCTTGAGGTCTTTGATCAAATCGGTGACTTCCTGGCGCATTTGCTCGCGGAAGTAGGTGGCCATTCCTTCGTTGTGGCCCTCTTGCTGGTAGTCGAGTTTAAGGGGCAAAGCCTTTAAGCTATCCAGGGCATCGGCATCCAGGTGGCCCGCACGCGCCATTTGACTGAGCACCACATTGCGACGTTCTGTAGCCGCTTCGGGGTGGCGGCGCGGATTGTAAGCCGTCGTAGCTTTGAGCATTCCTACCAAAACGGCGGCATCTTCGGTACTCAGATTTTCCGGCGACTGGTTGAAGTAACGAAAAGCCGCCACTTTGATACCAAAAGCATTTTCACCGAAAGGGACCGTATTGAGATACAGCCCCAAAAGCTCTTCTTTATCGTAGGTTTTTTCGAGGCGGCGCGCCGTAAACATCTCGCGCAGTTTATTGATGGGCATCCCTAGCAAGGCATACTCCCGCCGTGGAAACAGGT
The DNA here is from genome assembly GCF_040784935.1 of Lewinella sp. LCG006. Lineage (GTDB taxonomy): Bacteria > Bacteroidota > Bacteroidia > Chitinophagales > Saprospiraceae > Lewinella. The sequence continues at coordinate 2,271,157 of NZ_CP160680.1, forward strand.
TTTTGGCCAGCTGCTGGCTCAGCGTACTTCCTCCACCGGAAGACTCATCACGCAGCAAGATTGACTTCACCAATACCCGCCCCCAGGAGCGCAAGTCGATCCCGCTGTGCTCAAAAAAACGGGAATCCTCGGTAGCAATCAAGGCATTGATCACGTCTTCAGAGATTTCATCTAATTTGGCATCCGTACGGTTTTCGATGTAGTACTTGCCCAGAAGCACACCGTCTTCGCTGTAGATTTCCGAAGATTGGTTATTCTGCACATTCTGCAACTCGCCGTAGGTAGGCAATGCGCCGAAAACACCCAGCCAAACCAACAAGGCCAGCACCACTACCGTTGCGATTCCCGCCAAAATGGGACCACCCACACCGTAAACAACGAGCCGCAGCGTCGACTGCTGCTTCAACCAAGTGCCAACCGCCTGTCCCTTTTTACCAAGAAACTGTTGAAAAGCGGTGCTGATTTTCTGAAATTCTTTTTGCCAATTCATACTGCTGTGTTGGACGGAGGTTATTTATCGCTTTTTTTCTTTGCCGCAGAGGTCCGGAGACACGGAGGTTATTTTTGCTTTTTTCTTGCCACTAAGGCACAAAGACACAGAATAGCACAAAATATCTTTCGTGGGTTTTAGTGCTTTTAGTGCTTTCGTGGCTAAAATTTTCTCCCGCAAGAAAACGAATCGACGACAAAGATAGTGTTAATATAAAATGTTTTTTGTTTTCACTTGAATAATATTTTTTGTTTAAAAATTATTTTTTTAAAAAAAACGCCCTCCCACACTTACCTCTCCCACGCCATCGGACATATACCCATGTACGAAACGCAAAACCATGTTCTACACCACTTTCCTGTGCCTTCTTTTAGTCTGTTCTGCTGTACTGCATCGTTACTTTTCAGTACCGCTATTTAGATGGCCCGGCGGGGAGAAGGAATAGGACCCACCCCGGCCCTGCCCTGAAAGGGAGGGAGTAAGGACAGGAACAGTTCCCTCCCTTCTAGGGAGGGCTAGGGTGGGTCCCTAAAAACCCATATTCAAAAAAACGGAGGACGCTGAAAATCCAGAACAGAGTAAGCATTGTACCCAATTTATGTACCAAAATTTTTAATGATGAAAAATTTTTATCTCTTATTCTTACTGTGCTCTTTGAGCATGATGACGGCCAAGGCGCAGGTGACGGATATCCTTACCGGATTGAACTACCCGTACGGTGTTGCTTTAGATGGAAATGAACTTTATATTTCAGAATTAAGTTCTAGCCGCATCATTAAAATCGATATTACAGCGGCTGTGCCACCTGCTATTCAAGAAGTTTTGACGGGCCTTTCAGGACCAGCCGGATTATTTATAGAGGAAAACACCCTCTATTTTAGTGAGTTTTCTGCCAGTAGAGTTTCTAGTATTGATGTTACTGATGCGCCCCCTGTACCTGATGTAATCCCTGTAACCTTTAGCGGGGCTGCCAGTTTATTCATTGACGGAGATATTCTATATGTAAGTCTAAACAATGCTTCTTCTGTCGTAAGTATAAACCTTACGGATGACACTCCCTTGTCACAGACGATTGCAAACGCTATTGATACGCCTAACAGTATTGTTAAGTTTGGAAATGCTCTCTACGTAGCTTCTTTTCTGACTAACAGTATTATAAAAATTGATATTACCCAAACACCCGCTGTAGTGACGACAGCAGTTTCAGGCGTTAGCTCCCCTGTAGGATTAACCCTTGATGGTAGCTTTCTCTACATTGCCGGAGCGGATAAAATTTCCAGAATTGACCTCAATGATCCTTCGCCAATGTTGGAAGAGGTGGTAGCCGGCCTATCTGGTGCTCAATCAGTAGCCTTCAACGGTGTAGATATGTACATCGCGCAGATCGGAAATGGTGGTTCTGGTCAGGGAAAAATTTCCAAACTGGTTGTCAATACCCCTGTGTTCTCTACCTTACCTAACGTGTGCTTGGACGGTTCACCCACCATGCTAGGTGGTGCATCACCAAGCAGTGGCGTATATTCTGGCCCCGGCGTGACTGATAACGGCGACGGTAGCACCTTTTCCTTTGATCCAGTAGCTGCAGGTGGGGTTGGCACCTATACCGTCACTTACAGCCTTGGTGGCGAAATGGTTACAAGTACCATCACCGTAGTAGCCGCCCCCACCGTCACCTTCTCCACCGGCGGCCTCAGTGTGCAAGTAGATGCTGGCGTACAGACTGGTCTCAGCGGCGGTATGCCTGCTGGTGGTGTGTACAGTGGTAATGGCGTCACCGACGACGGCAACGGCATGACCTACAGCTTTGACCCGGCGGTAGCGGGCGAGGGGGAGAATGTGATCACTTACACTTACGCTGATGCCAATGGTTGTGGTGGTGAGCAAGGTGCTGTCATTACGGTAACGGCACTGGCTGTACCCGGCGACCTCTGTGACGAGGCGATTGACATCTCTGCTCAGTTTGGCGGCCCTTTCAATGAGCCGCAAACGACCAACATGTTCAACAATACCAACTTTACAACGGGGGCTGACGACCCTACGGCTGGCTTCGACTGCTTCTATGAAGGTGACCAGCTTCAAAACAGTGGTTGGTTCTCCTTCACGGGCGATGGCAACACCTACCGCATGCGCAGTATCCAGTGTACGGGCCCAAATGAGAACCTGGATCTACAAGTAGTCGTCTATAGCGGTGGCTGCGGCAGCCTGATGCCCGTGGCCTGCAATGAGGATGAAAACGGCGCTATCGGCATATTCAATGTCCTCGTAGAATTCCCTACCGAGGAGGGTGTGGAGTACGTGGTGTTGATAGATGGCTACGATGGCACCACCGGCGAGTTCTGCCTGGAGGTGACCAACCTGACGGAGCCGCTGCCGGGGGATGAGTGTGCTGATGCGATTGACATCAACAACCTTTTTGGCCAGGCAGAGATGGTGCCGCAGTTGTCGGAACTATATGACAACAATGGTTACAGTGTATCTGGCACCGATCCGACTTCTACTGTTTGTGGAATTGGATTTAATCAGGCAAGTCCTATCTGGTTTGCCTTTACTGGCGATGGTAATCGTTACACCATCGATAATGCAAATAGTTCTATTGATTTAGTTGCCGTTATATATAGTGGCGAATGTGAAGTACTCACGGAAGTTGATTGTGGATTTGATGCTGTCAACCCCGTATTTGATTTCCAAACGGAAGAAGGAGTCGAATACCTTCTAATAGTGAGTAATGATGATTTAGATGCAACAGGCACCTTCAACCTCGAAGTCACCAACCAAGGCTCCGTAGGCGTCACTAACATCTCGGAAACTGCCCTGCGCGTCTACCCCAACCCGACCCAAGGCATGATTCAACTGCCCCAGATCAACCTGGAGCGTGTAGAAGCCTACGACGCTACCGGCCGCTTGGTCGTGAGTCAACTACAGCCCGGCACCAGCATCGACTTGGGCGCGCAGCCTGCGGGCTTGTATATCTTGAAGATGTACGCTGGCGAGGAGGTGTACTCGGCGAAGGTGGTGAAGGAATAGTTGGAAGGGTGTAAAAGTTGGATGGGTGTAAGGGTTACAAGACTTTATACACGCTTATCCACCCGGAAATTTCCGGGATAACGCTTACCTTTTCACATGACCCACCCCGGCCCCTGGAAGGGAGGGAGTAAGGACAGACACAGTCTCCTCCCTTCCAGGGCAGGGCTAGGGTGCATCGCCTGCGGCAAGCCTACAGCGACCGAAGGGGTCCAAGAAATTAGCTTATTTTTAAGGGAGTGCCCGTCGTCTTCGAGAGAAGCGGCGGGCTTTTTTTGTTGGTACAAAAAAAAACAAAGGGATCTGCTGCCCCTTGCGGACAACAAATCCCTCTACCTTATACCAAATACCTGATACCGTCAGGTTGAAAAAGCCATCAACCATAGCACTTCCAAGCCAACCTGACCACCTACTCTACCACCACGGTCTTCACATTGTCCTCATCGACGCGGTCGATCAACAAACGGAGAGGGTCGATGGCGGCTTTGACGGGGAGTTTATCCAGAGTGAAGGTCAACTGGCCTTTTTCCTGGGTGAGGTGCACGCGCTGGCGCATGATCAGTTCGTCTTCGTCGCGGTCGGCGTAGAAGCCGATGTCTATCCAGTCGTTGAGCTGGGCTTCCTTGGCATTGCCGGCTCCATCCGCTTTTAGCTTTTTAGCCAAAAAGTTGACGGTCACTTCGTATTGGCCATTGTCCAGTGTTTTGGCCGTAGCGTCCTCCATGCGCAAATCGTATAGCGTGATGTCTTCAAACCAATCGGTAATCAGGTACTGCAATGAGTCGGGTACCTGTGGTTCGAGGTAACGCATAAAATCGTACGCTGTGGGGTAGGGAGGCTCCTTGTAGCGGAATTCTTCCAGGAAGCCACGCAGGGCGGCGTTCACCTTGTCTTCCCCAATGTAATCTTGCAAAGCGTAGAGAATCACCGAACCTTTGCCGTAGTGGATATGCCCCTGGTTTTCCACTTTCATCAAGGGTTGCTCCTCCTCCGTCTCACTACTACGCCCACGTAGATAGCGCTGTAGGTCGTACTTGAGAAAATCCTTCATTTTCACCTCATCGGTTTCTTGCTTCATCACCATCAGCGATGAATACTCGGCAAAGCTTTCGCTCAACATCGTCGAGCCTTTCATATTGGCACCAATCACTTGGTGGGCCCAGTACTGGTGCGCCATCTCGTGGGCAATCACGGCGTCTACGACGTTGTTTTTGTCTTCGTCTTCCAGGTTGATGATAAACCCGAAGGCTTCCGAATACGGCATGGTACCCGGGAACGCCTGGGCAAAGGTGGCATAACGAGGAAACTCGATGATCCGCGCTTGCTTGTGGAAATACGGCCCAAAGTTTTCGGTGTAATACTTCATCGATTTCTCCAAGGCGTCCAGCATGCGTTCTACGTTGATGCCGTGATCGGGGTGGTAGTACACTTCCAGATCGATACCATTCCATACTCGGGTAGCCACTTTGTAATCCGCAGAAATAAAAGAATAGAAATTCTGGGAAGGGTGGTCCACTCTGTAGTGATAATTGGCCCGCCCGTCCTTCACTTCTTTACTCACCAAAGAGCCCGGCGCAATCGCGATCTGATCTTCGTTGGTAGAGATAAAGGTTTCTACTGTCACCCAGTCTGAGCTACCATTGGTCAGGTAATTGCTCCTACAGAGGTCGGTACAATTTTCTTGCAAATCGGGCATCCGCTGGCGCTCAGGCAGGTCGTATTTGCGGCGCTTGTTTTTGTCGCTCAGCTCCGCATTGACCTCGTAGCCCAAGGAAGGGAGAATATCTCCGTTGTTAAAGAAAGTACCATTCTTCAAGACCGACATATTGGAAACCTCGTTCTCAAAGCCTTTAGGGGTGTAATCAAAGCGGGCAATCATTTGCATGCTATCCCTTGGCTGCAACGGTTCATTGAGTTCGTAGATCAAAAAGCCCAGGTCTTTATCTTCGTATACCAACTTACTATTGGGGATCTCTACCTCCTGCTGGTAATCTTCGGAGACCGTGAAGAAGAGAGAATCGATGACCTCGTTTGTTTTGTTGGACACCAACATCTCCACCCGTCCTTTGGCCGCACGCACCTTGGGGTAGATGTCGATAAAGTATTTAGCATCCAAAACACTGATCTTGGGCGCGTCTACGTATTTGCGGTACTGCTTTTCATAGCTCACCTGTAGCAACTCCCGTTCGTGCGAGGTCTTGTACGGATTGAGTACCTGGGTATTGTAGTACACAAAACCTGCCACAATCACGAAAGCAATACTGAAGAAGCCAAGGGCGCCGTAATACCTTTTACCCAGGGCCTTTCGGCCCGCTGCCAAACGGTCTTTTACGGTCGTACTCGTACCGCGAGGCCAGAGCAAAGCTGCCAGTATTACGGTAAGGATACCAAACAAAACCCAGTAACCATTGAACCAAAAATTGCCCGTCACGCCTGGCCCAAATGCATTCATATCCGAATACATCGTGCTCGGCGTACCACCAACGCTCAGCATATTGGTCTCGATTTTTAATACCAGATAAATGATATCCAGCATAAACAACAGCACCACCGAAGCAAAATAGCCGAGGTACTTGTTGTTGATAATTACCTGTAGGAAAATCAACAAACCACCCCAGGTGAGGTACACAAAAAAGGCTCCCGTAAAAAAGTCTTGCAGATAGACGTTCAACTCAAAATTGGTGTAGCCATTAAAAGCCTGGTAAAGAATAGCCACCACCATCAGCGTAAGGTGCAGGATGCAAGCCAGTGACACCAGCGAGAGTGTTTTCGCTACCAGCGAAATCACCGAGCGGTGCGGGGTGCCATCGATTACTTCGTTGATGTGATTGTCTCGATCGCGCCAGACCAGCTCACCACTGAAAAACACCAGGATGATGAGCACAAAGAGCGAAGACAGGTTATTGACTTCATCCAGCATTTTATAGGTCACCGGATAGGATTTCAAGCCAAAATATTCAAAACCACCCCAAAGATTAGAGATCAGCAAGATCAGCGAAAACAACAGCAAAATCACAAAAGTGGTGCTCTTGAACATCGACAAAAAGTTGATCTTGAAAAAGCTCACAAAGGTTTTCCAGCCCGAAATTTCTTCCACATTTTCAGGTACCAAAGGCTGGTAAATGATTTTCTTTTCTATCGTAGCTCCTTTGTCCTTTTTGGCTTTTTTCTGCTTGGTAGCTTTCGTTGCGAAAGAAAACCCAAAGTAAGAAAGCGCCAAAATCACCAGTCCTATCCCCATCCACAACAAGCGGTTGGTCAGCAAATGCCCACCAAAAGCGGGGCCGATCGCATTGCGTTCTGCTGGCGTGAAATACTGGGTATCCAGGTCATAAGCCGAAATTCCAAAAACATCCACCAAAGCTGCCGTCGCCTGGTTGTCGATATCGCTGGTAAGGCTCAAAGAAATGATGTAGCCCACGATAATCAGCAGGGTACCTACAAAAGAAATAATGGTGCTCTTGAAGCGAGTAGCCAGAAGAAAGATCACCGTACCCGCAAAAAACATATTAGGCACTACAAACAAAAAGTAGCTGCTAAAAAATGCCCCCCAAGGCGTAGGCCCGAGCCGCTCTGGCCCAATCCAGTCAAATATAGGGGCCAAAAATCCACCTACAACTACGCCCACATATACGCCTACCATCACGAGGGTAGACAGTAGCCAGGCACCTGTAAAGCGCCCAAAGAAGTACCCCGCCTTGCTGAGGGGTGTACTGAACAGGATTTCGCTAAACTGGTACTGGTAATCGCGCAAAGCCGCGTTGTTGAAAAAGGCAGTCGCAAAAAGCAGCCCAAAAATATTGAGCACACTCACAAACACCCCTATCACCGCCGGAGCATTCTTGTGCACATCACCTACCGCGCCGCCAATAATAACATTGTCGCTCACTACGGCAAAAAACACCAGCAGCGCCACGATAAACATGAAAATATAGATCATCGGCCGTTTGAGGGCCGACATGACTTCTCGATTAAAAAAAGTAAAAAACATAGTATCCAGGTTTTAGGCAACGGTGGCGTGAATAGTAGTAAAGAACACATCTTCCAGGCTCGGGGCTACTTCTACAAAGCCCTCTCCTGGTTGCTGATCGCTGAGCACGTGAATCTGGGGACGCCCACCCACCATCTTGTCCGAGATGATGGTGTACTGTGCCGCGTAAGCTGCCTTTTCAGCACGGTCGATGGTCTTGCGCCATACCCTGCCTTCCAGCGAGGTCAGGGCCTCGGTTGGCGTGCCTTTGTACACGATCTGGCCCAGGTTCATAATGGCCATGTCCGTACAAAGCTCCCGTACATCGTCTACGATGTGGGTCGACAGGATCACGATCACCTCTTCGCCTACTTCTGCCAGCAGGTTGTGGAAGCGGTTGCGCTCGCCGGGGTCAAGGCCGGCGGTAGGCTCGTCTACAATGATCAGTTGTGGGTTGCCAATCAGGGCTTGGGCTATGCCCACGCGCTGCTTCATCCCGCCCGAAAATCCGCTTACGCTTTTGTTGCGTTGCTCGTACAGGTTTACTTTTTGCAGCAGGTATTCCACCAAATCCTTGCGGGTATTCCCGTTGCTTATCCCCTTCAGGGTAGCAATATGGTCCAGGAGTTGAGCGGCAGTAATCCGTGGATATACGCCAAATTCCTGTGGCAGATAGCCCAGCACTTTACGCACCGATTGCGGGTCGTTGAGGATGTCAATATCACCGAGAAAAGCGGTACCGGAATCGGCCTCCTGCAAGGTAGCCAGGGTGCGCATCAGCGACGATTTCCCCGCACCGTTCGGCCCCAGCAGGCCAAACATTCCTTTTGAGAGTTCCAGATCGACATCCACGAGCGCGCGCGTGCCATTAGGGTAAGTTTTATTCAGGCCATTGATTTTGAGTAAAGACATTTTATCCGTAGGTTTTCCAGAAAATGGGTGTGATAATCTCATCCAAGTTACGTAAAACCTGCAAAGCTGCTCTCACCCGCCGTAGCATTATAGACAGACGGAGGCTATTCTCAGATGAGTTGCTGAGATTTGGGGCCGTAGCAACGCTGCGTTGGCTACCGGTCTTTCCGTTCTTGGTGCTTGCTGCGCGGCGAATACCTCACTCTTGGTTCTGTCCCTTCCGTCCTCCGGACATCTTGCTCGAGGTTCAACCCCTCCGTCACTTTGTGACACCTCCCCGGGGGGAGAAAAGTAGGTTTATTTAGTGGATGGGGCTCGTTTTTTATAGAATGAAGTACGCATCCAACGTGATGCTTTGCGGGGCAGTGATTGCGCAAGCGTATACGAAAAAAAGATTTTGCGTACCCTGCGTGCTCAAAATCGGAATTGGTAAAACGTAAGTTATAAGTCGGAAGTGGGAAAGCGGAAATCGGAAGTATCTGTTGGCCACTAGTAGCCGCTTTGTGACTACGATTTGAGGTGTTTTTAGAGCCCTACCTATGTACGTGTGTCTAGTTACTTCCGACCTCCCACTTCCGCTTTCCGACTTGAAAATGGCCTACTGTTTCGTGTAAATGCATGAATGTATTTATACAAATGAGAAGACTACGAACCCTACCGCCCCATATGCACCAGCAACACCGAAATATCCGAGGGACTCACCCCACTGATGCGGCTGGCCTGACCGATGGTGCGCGGCTTGAGTTGGGTAAGCTTCGTGCGGGCTTCCTTGCTGAGCGACGAGAGCGTGTGGTAGTCGATGTTTTCGTACAGACGCACTGATTCCAGGCGGTTCATCTTGTCGACCATCTCTTGCTCGCGGCGGATGTAGCCCTCATACTTCATGTTGATCTCGGCCAGCTCGCGGGATTCGCTGTCGTATTGCGCCAACTCCTGCGCGAAGGTGGGCACATGGGCGCAAATATCCGCCAGCGATACGTTGGGGCGCAGCAGTACCGTATTCATTTTTACACTTTGCTTCAGCGGCGAAGAGCCGATGCTTTCCAGGTAGGGATTGATCAGCTCGGGCTGTATGCTGTAATTGTCCAGCAGCTTTTCGATGGCGGCGGTGGCTTCCTGTTTTTGCGTTACCCTTTCCATGCGTGCTTCCAGGTGGTTCATGCCAATTTTGGCGGCCAGCGGGGTAAGGCGCAGGTCGGCATTGTCTTGCCGTAGCAAGATGCGGTATTCGGCACGCGAGGTAAACATGCGGTAAGGTTCCTCCGTGCCTTTGTTGATCAAATCATCGATCAATACACCGATGTAGGCTTCAGAGCGCTTAAGCACAAAAGGCTCTTCGTCTTTCACGGCCAGGTAGGCGTTGATGCCGGCCATTAGACCTTGACTGCCGGCTTCTTCGTAGCCGGTGGTGCCGTTGATCTGACCCGCAAAAAAGAGGTTCTTCACGAGGCGTGTTTCCAGCGAAGCACGCAGCTGCGTGGGCTGAAAAAAGTCGTACTCGATGGCGTAGCCAGGCCGAAACATCTTCATGTTTTCAAACCCTGGCACTTTGCGCAAAGCGTGGTATTGCACATCCTCCGGCAGCGAAGAGCTAAAGCCGTTGACGTAAATTTCGCAAGTGCTCCAACCTTCTGGCTCGACAAAAAGCTGGTGGCGATCACGGTCGGCAAAGCGTTCTATTTTGTCTTCGATGGAAGGACAGTAGCGAGGCCCCAAGCCCCGGATGCGCCCGTTGAACATGGGCGAGCGATCAAAACCCGTCTTCAGGGTTTCGTGTACTTCCTGGCTGGTATAAGTAATGTGACAAGGCAACTGTTTGGTCAGGCGGGGGGTATCCGTATAGCTGAAACCTACGGGATCTTCATCGCCGTGCTGCACTTCCATCTTGGAGTAATCAAGGCTCCGGCCATCAATGCGTGGGGGAGTGCCGGTTTTCATGCGGCCAGCCTCGAAGCCAAGTTCGCGCAATTGTTCGGTGATGCCGGTAGAGGCGCGCTCGCCAGCCCGACCACCACCAAATTGTTTTTCGCCGATATGGATCAGTCCGTTGAGGAAAGTTCCGTTGGTCAATATGACGGCTTTGCCTGGGATTTCCAGTCCGATTCCGGTACGCACGCCTACTACGCGCTCGCCTTTCACCACGATACCGGTAACCATCTCCTGCCAGAAGTCGATATTTTCGTGCGCTTCCAGCATTTCGCGCCATTTGGCGGCAAACAGCATCCGGTCGCTCTGGGCGCGGGGGCTCCACATGGCGGGCCCTTTGGATTTGTTGAGCATCCGAAACTGCACAGCCGTATGGTCGGTGACAATACCCGAATAACCACCCAGTGCGTCAATTTCCCGCACAATCTGCCCTTTGGCGACACCACCCATGGCGGGATTGCACGACATTTGGGCAATCGTATTCATATTCATCGTCGCCAGCATCACACGCGCGCCCATGTTGGCGGCGGCTACTGCTGCTTCACATCCCGCATGCCCTGCTCCAACCACGATGACATCATACTCCGGAAACATAATTGTTGTTTTTATTTACCAGATAAAACCCAGTAAAATCGCCGCAAAAATACGTAATTACAACAGTACCAACCCACTATTCGTTCGCCCTTTTTTTACATTCAGGCAGCGATTAAAAGACTCATTGGGTCTTAGTGCTGTAACTGGAGTAATAACTGCTCCTAATTTTTCCTTTTAAATCAACACGTTTTGGGATTAGTACAAACGACCTTTGCCTACTGGCAAGGCTGTTACTTTTATTGTCAAAATTTAACTTCACTACCACTAACCCCTCAACATTATGAATCCCATGCACCGATCGTTATTTTCCATACTGAGCTTTTTCACACTTTTTGCGGCCTTACCACTGAATAATGCCAGCGCACAGGAACAGGCTTTTATCTTTGGCGACGAATACCTGTGTCCTGATCAGTGTGGTCAATGGTTTGTCGAGTTTCCGCAAGACCCTAACCTCAATTACCATTGGGTCGTTTATGACGGTACTTCTCCAGACAATGGAACCATCTGGAATGAGCAGATGGGAATTGGCCAATTCACTTACACATTGTGTAACTCATCTATCACCTTACCTCCGGGGTTTTACACGATCTATTTAACGGTAAGTATCCCAGGGACAGGAGGCCCCAATGATATTGTTGCTACTGGGCAAACCAGCTTTTTTATAGACAATTTCTTCAATCTCTTCGGAGAAGCCTACGGCGAACACATTACCGAATGCGAGCAAGATTCTTTTGCCATCAGCCTCCCTGGAGGCTTGGAAGAATGCTACGAAGTGTGCGTGGGTTCGACCTCTACTCTCAACCTGGACAATATCATTGTCACTGACCCAACGGGGCAAACCGGAACTGTTGACCTCAACCAGGGGCAGTGGTCGGTGACCAACGGCACAATCATTCCGACCGTCAATACGGATGATAGTAATTTCAACCTTGCCGAAGTGTACGCTTCACTGGGCCAGACGGTTTGTGTACCTTTGACCGTCAACAATTTTGACAATATCCTGGGGATGCAATTTAGTATCAATTACAACGCTGCTATCCTGCAATTTACGGGGGCACAAAATTTCAATGGCTCCCTGATAGGTTTTACAGCTGGCTCCATTGGCAATCCTTTTCCAGGAGCAATCACTATTGGCTGGAATAATCCTTTCGGCAGCGGCGTTTCCTTGATGGACAATAGTACTATTCTGGAACTTTGTTTTGACGTTGTAGGGCAAACCTCATCTTCTCTTTCTTTTTCTAATCCAGAAGTCATCAACGGCAGCGAGGAAGAGGTGCCTTTTGACGGCAATACCGGCGCCGTCATCATCGGCTCACCACCCGCCAACACGATCTCTATCCTCTGGGGCGAAGAAGGCCCAGGCCGGGCAACCTTCTCTTACTGGTACCTCAGCGCTAACGGTTGTGAGACGTTTTCCAGCATAGATATTTGTTTCGATGTTCTCCCTCCTCCACCCGCAGACTTCACCACGCAGCCCCCGGTAGGTGCCAATGGTCTCTTAGAAATATGTGAAGGCCAAACCGTGTTCTTTACCAGCGAAGCCACGGATGCGGATACCTACCTCTGGGATTTTGGCGATGGCGGCGGTTCGTCCCTCCCCAATCCACAACATACCTACAATGCTGCCGGTACTTTCGAGGTAGCACTGATTACCAGTGCAGGCTGTGAATGTGCCGACACCAGCCGACTGACCGTCATCGTAGAAGGCAACGACGCTCCTTTTGTAGATTGTGTCGCCACCATCTGTGAAGGCACTTCGGTCACCTACACCGCCAATACTGGTTGTAGCACCTACGATTGGAGCATTAGTGCCAATGGCAGTATTTTGGACGGAGGCGGACCAGCGGATGATTTTATCACCATCCAGTGGGGCGCAGGCCCGATTGGAGAAATCACCTTACAAACCGACGGCTGCCCCGACCTCAGTAATTGTACCGAGGCCGCTTATTTGCAAGTGCCCATCATATCCAGTAGCACCACCATTGAAGGTCCGGCCCAGGTTTGTCGGGGCGACCAATCGGTCTACACCGTTCCTCCTTTTGAAGGAACAGAATTCAACTGGAGCGTTACTTCTTTTGGTACCATCATTGATGGGCAAGGCACCCCTAGCGTAACCATCGAGTGGTTTGACGGTCCCATCCCTCCCGGCGCACAAACCGTAAGCGTTGATTATTCCAACTGTTACCTGGAATGTGGCGGCAGTACACAAATGGAAGTTTTTATCCGCCCCGAATTTTACCTTACGGGTGAAATAGAAGTTTGTGAAAACAGCAGCGAAAGCTATGCTGTAATCAATACCCAAACCAACTTGGGTTTTCCTGCCAACTTTAGTGTTATCGCTTCGGATGGCAGTACGGTGTGGACCAGTCCTGGTGCGGGAAGTTCTTTCCCTATCGATTGGAATTTTGGTGCCGGTGATTTCACCTTGGTGGCTACGCCTCAAAACCCTACGGATTATTGTCTTCAGCAGGCCGAGATGCCTGTAAAAGTGATCGCCCAACCAGCGGCAGTGGCCACGATAAATGGGCAAACGGAAATTTGTGCTGGTATTGCCTACACTTATAGTATTGCGAACCCTGTAGACGGAGAACGCTATCGCTGGACCATCAATAACGGAGGGACCATCACCGAAAGAGAAGGTGCTTCGATTGCGGTGATCTGGAATGCTGGCGGGCCTTACGAATTAAGTGTCATCCGCCGCTCTCCACCCTTATTCTGTAGCTCTTCGGCCACTTCGCTCAACATCGGAGCAGTGAGTAGTTTCGCCATTAGCGGCGACGATCAGGTATGTATGGATCAATTGTCGACTTACACCAGCGACCAGACGGGCGATGTGTTTTACGATTGGGCCATCCAGCCCGCGAGTGCTGGTACTATTACCGGTGACCCCACCGCCGCCGACATTGAAGTCCTTTGGCACAGTGCCGGTCCTGCTACCGTAACCCTAGACATTTGTGGACAACAGGAAACCTTCGTGGTAACCATAAACGCGCCCCCTCAGCCGGTAGTGAATCATCCAGCTTCCATTTGTCCAGGTGTTACAACGCCCGTGAGTACAACCGCCGCTTTTGCCTCCTACTCCTGGCAAGATGCGGAAGGCGTAGAACTCTCTACCAGCGCAACGCCCGATCTGGCCGGAGGTTATTACCGTCTTGAGGTAACGGACGCCAATGGCTGTGTAGGGCGTACGATTTTCCACATTTACCAATATCCAACCGCTAGTATTAACATCAGTACTCCTGATTTTACGCGATTTTGCAACGTTGCTCCTTTCAGCAGACTGTACGCTGCCAATACTGCTGATGGTTACGACTATCAATGGTTTCAAAACGGAAGTGCTATCCCCGGAGCAACCAGCAGTGATTATACAGCTACGGCTTTGGGGAGTTACCACGTAGAAATCATTGATGGAAGCGGTTGTGCTTATGTATCTAACGTCATTACCCTCCAAGAAGACTGTGGCAGCATCAGTGGTACTGGTGGAGGAGCGGGTTGCAACAACCCTGGTCATACCTTTATAGCAACCGATAATGGCTCATGTGACAACAGGGCTTATTCGGCCATCGCTACGGGCGCAATACCTGGCAGCATTTTCTGGCTTTTCGACGATCCTTTTAACGGCACCATTGGTGGTAATGGTCAAAACATTACCTATCAATACACCAAGCCCGGCTTTTACCGGGTACTAATGGCGGCACTCTATGATGACGGCATGGGTGGTTCCGTACTGTGCCGGGAAATTATCCCGGATACCGTATTTGCCGTCGCTGATTTCGATTACGATGGTGTTTGCCCAGGTGCTCCGGTACAGTTTTATGACCTTACAACGTTCCTTGATTTAACCAGCATCACAAGCTGGAGTTGGGACTTTGGTGATCCTGCCAGTGGCCCAGATAATACTTCCTCTGACCAAGACCCTGTGCACATTTTTACAGCCGGTGGTGATTTTCCGGTGACGCTTACCGTTACGACGGCTCAAGGTTGTACGACTACCATTACTAAAACGGTTAGCCTTTACCCCTTGCCATATACCAATTTCACAGAACCCGACGTAAGTTGCGCATTAACTTCGATTGCTTTTAATGCCGATGTAGAGGCAACGGTATGGGAAGTAAACTGGAACTTTGGTGAAGTCACCAGTGGCGACGCTAATACTTCTACCCTGTTTGATTCTTACCACCGCTACGCCACAGCTGGCAACTTTGTGGTGACCTTGGAAGCGACCAGTATTTATGGTTGTGTCAACAGTTTTGACCGTACCATCGCGATCCTACCCAACACCCTGAGCGGCGAGATCGACCCACCCGGAGTTTCCACCCTTTGCGAAGGTGACGACCTCCTTTTAAATGCTCCTGGTAACGGTGCAACCTCCTGGTTGTGGTCAACCACCGAGAACACCCAGGCAATTACCGTAAATGAAGCTGCGGCTTACAGTGTCGTACTGACCGATGATGATGGTTGTACTTACAAGCCAGAGCCCGTGCTGGTAGATATTATTCCTGCGCCGCAAAGCCCGATTCGTTCGGTGACTTATAATGACTTCAACCAGCCAACGGCCTTTACTTACGATACGCTTTTCGTGTGTTTCGGAGAAGATATTTTCCTGGAAACAGAGAATACGGCTGGCTATACCTACCTCTGGTCAAATGGCGATACTGGTACGGATACGGAATACACCGAAGACCGTGGCAACTTACTAGCCGCTGGTGAATACCTCGTCACTCTTGAGGTCACCGACACCAATACGGGATGTAGTGCTATCGAAGGCTTTGTCATCATTGTTCACCCAACACCAGACATCCCGGTTTTAGACGCCGGCAACGGTGCGCTTTGTGCAGGCACGGCTGCTACCATTTCGGTGAGCAACCCTCAGGCCAACGTGATTTACTTCTGGAGCAGCGGTGATACCGGTTCCAGCATCACCACCGATGAAGCTGGTGAATACTACGTTACTTCCGTCAATATTTACGGTTGCCGTAACGAAAGCGAGGTTACGGAAGTACTAGAAGGACCAGACATTAGCCTGGTACCCAACGGTTGTCATACCCGCTGTGCGCCGGATACCCTCTGTTTGCCTACAATCCCCGACGTCATTAGTTACCAATGGTACCTGGATGGCGTCTTGATTCCAGCACCAGACGGAACGATCCCCAATTTGATCGTCGATCAAAGCGGCAGTTATACTCTGGAAATGGAAGACGTGAATGGTTGTATACAGACGAGTAATCCGTTGAACATTGACCTTCTTCCCGGATTTGGCACCTTCCTTGGCAATGTCTACTACGACCTCAACAACAATGAGATGATCGACGCTGCGGATAGTTTAGCTGGCGGTATCGAAGTGGAGTTGATGGGCGATATGGGGCTGCAAGATGCCATAATCACCCCACTAAATGGCGCCTACGGATTCGTGAATGTTCCTGAAGATGATTACACGCTTTCGATTAATAGCATGACAGTGCCTGCCAGTTGGGCACCTCAGATAGCTTCCATTGATACCACCTTTATGGGTTGTGATCAGGAAGTGATGATCAATTGGCTATTGGTGCAAGATTGCGATTTTGATACTACTTTCACTGCCAATATTTGTCCAGGCGAAGATTACATCTTTCAGGGCCAGTCTTACGCTATTGGTAGTAACAACACCGTCCAAATCACTTCGGCTCAGGGGTGCGATTCGACGTTTACCTTTACCGTAGCGGCATTGCCTAGTACTACAGAAATTCTTGGCGTGGAAATTTGTTTGGGAGAAACTTACAGCTATCTCGGCACAGAATACCCCATTGGTACCGACGAGTTGATCACCTTCACCAATAGCGCGGGATGTGATTCTATTGTCCAGCTTCAGGTGGTGGCTTCTCCCGAGGCTAGCTTTGCCTTGAGTACAGAAGAAAGTTGTTCAGGAATATCCACAGGGAGCCTGACCATCACACCGAACAGTGGCTCAGCACCTTTTGTTTATGCTATTGACGATGGAGATTTCCAAACTCAAGCTGCTTTTATGAACCTCGAAGCTGGTGCTTATGACCTCACGATAGAAGATGCTAATGGTTGCCAATACGTAGAAAGCTTTACCGTAGATGCTGCCGAGAATCTTGTTGTCAACGTAGCAAACATCCTACTGCCTTGTGATAGTGCGGCCGTACAATTGCAGCCCGAAATTATCAGTGGTGACGATGGCTTTCTGCTTTATCAATGGAGTGATGGCGTCACTACCTTAGCACGCCCAGTGAGCAACCCTGGCACCTTGCAATTGGCAGTGAGCAATGCTTGTGAAACGATCAGTCTGCCCGTGACGGTAACCGCAGAAAAATCACCAGAAGGTTCGCTGATCTACGTGCCCAATGCCTTCTCCCCCAACAACGATGGTGCCAATGATGCCTTTAAAATATATCCCGGCCAGGATGTGCTGATTGATGATCTCGACTTCCAGGTGTTCGACCGCTGGGGCAGCCTCATCTTCGACGCCCAAAGTGGCACCGACGAATGGAACGGCGTCAGCAAAGGCCGGCTTGCTGCACAAGGTGTCTACATCTGGCAGTTAAAAGCAAAAGTAAACCTGTGCGGACAAGCAGTAGATGTTGTCCAGCAAGGTGAAGTTATATTGGTTCGCTAAGTGTGTTGCTTTGGCCCGGATCAATTTTCGGGCCAGGCAACGCACATTTTCGTCCCCTATAAAAAGACGAGTAGTAAATCCTTATTTAGCGGATGGAAGCAGTAGCTTTTCATCCGCTTTTTTTACCTTTGGAGATTAAGCTCCAAGCTTCTTATATTGAAACTAAATATTATTATCGATATGTCTTATGAATTAACCGGAAAACTCCACAAAAAATATCCTACGGAGAACAAAACGGATAGCTTCCAGGCCCGGGAGTTTGTGGTGTTGATGGAAAGTGGAAACTACCCCCAGTACATTAAATTACAGCTTACACAAGATCGTTGTGCACTCCTTGATCCTTACCAGGAAGGCCAGGAAATCAAAGTACATTTTGATCTTCGTGGACGGGAATGGAATGACAAATACTTCACCAATCTCAATGCTTGGCGCGTTGAGGCGCCTACTGCTGCCACTGCTCCTTCGGCTTCTTCTGGCGAAGAAAATTTCTTCCCTACTGCCGATGATGAGCCCAGTGTAGCTGCAGACGACGACCTACCCTTCTAAATCTATGACCGGGCAACTATTTGACAACCACGGACGGCAGATCAACTACCTGCGCTTAGCCGTTACGGATCGCTGTAATCTGCGCTGCTTTTATTGCATGCCAGAAGAAGGTATCAATTATGTTGCCCGGACACAACTCCTCACATACGAGGAAATGCTGAGGATGGTGCAAGTGCTTGTCCCATTAGGCATTGAAAAAATACGCCTTACTGGTGGTGAACCTTTTTTGCGTAGAGATTTCATGGATTTCCTGCGCGCAATCAGCACCATTGAAGGCCTAAAGCAAATCAACCTCACCACCAACGGCACCCTCACGGAGCAGCATGTACCCGAGCTCAAGCAGCTGGGTATCCACTCCGTCAATCTGAGTATTGACTCCCTGGACCGGCAGCGTTTTCACGAGATCACTCGCCGGGATAGCTTGCCCGAAGTATGGGCCACTTTCGAGGCTTTGGTCGCCCACGGCATCGATACCAAATTGAACGCCGTGGTCATGGATCAGCGAAATATTGAAGATATTTTGCCCATGGTGGAACTGACGAAAAAATACCCCGTCAGTGTTCGCTTCATCGAAGAGATGCCTTTCAACGGCGATACCGCCCACTACCAAAAACTGCCTTGGGATCACCGTCGGATCACCGAACATATTCGCGCGGCTTATCCTGGTCTGGAAAAACTGGTGGATCCTCCCGGCAGTACTTCCTACAATTACAGCATTCCCGGTCACCAGGGTACGGTGGGGATTATTGCAGCTTACTCCCGTACTTTTTGCGGCAGTTGCAACCGTATTCGCGTCACCCCAAAGGGTTTGTTGAAGACTTGCCTTTACGATCAGGGCGTACTCAGCATTCGCGATATCATGCGGGCAGGTGCTACCGATGACCAATTGGCGGATGCCTTCACCACCGCCCTCCAGCACCGCGCCAAAGACGGCTGGGAAGCCGAAGGCCGCCTCAGCAACGACCCCAACGCACGGGAGAGCATGGCCACGATTGGGGGCTAACCAACCTTCTTTTCTTACTTAGTGTTATCTTTATAGTCCTCCAAGGCAGGATTTAAGAATAAAGACCATCGCAATGAACCAAACAACCGTCGCTCTGGCCGACCTTTACAAATGGACGGTTTCGGAGTTTCATCAAATGGCAGCAGCAGGAATTATTGAAGAAGACGCTCACGTCGAATTACTTCACGGTCAAATTGTACACATGAGTCCCGTAGGAAAATTCCATGCTGCTTGTGTTAGTTTTTTGAATGATTGGTTAACCCAACAACTGCGTTTGGATTTTATTATCAATAATTTATTTCCCTCGCTTTAACTCACCAATTCCATGTCTTCTTTCACCCATCTCGATGCTGCCGGTAATCCCTCCATGGTTGATGTTGGCAACAAGAACGTTACGCGCCGTACGGCCGTAGCCCAAGCCATCGTCGTGCTCGGCGACGAAATCATGGACAAGCTCGAAAACAAGGATATCCAAACCAAGAAAGGCCCGGTTTTTCAAACGGCCATCCTCGCGGGTATCATGGGAGCCAAAAGAACCAGCGAGCTGATTCCGCTGTGCCATCCTCTGGCACTAGAAAAAGTAGGCGTCGACATCACGGTCAACGAAGCACGTGAAGTAGTGATCACCTGCACCGCTCGCCTTTCCGGCAAAACCGGCGTTGAGATGGAAGCCCTCACTGGCGCCAGCGTAGCCGCTTTGACCATCTACGATATGTGCAAAGCTTTCAGTCACGATATTGTGATAAAATCCACTCGTTTGCTGGAGAAGACGGGGGGGAAGTCTGATTATCAATCCGCTTAGACCATGTCCAAACCTCACCAAAAACACGCCAAACTTACCCGTCCCGCTTACGGCGAATTTCACCGCAGCGAATGGGGCTTTATGGGTGCCCCTTGTGGTACGATCCAGCAGTTGAGTGCCAAATTGATCGAAGCCTTGCAAATGCACTATCGCCTCGCCTACGTGGATGCCGATCACGCCGCAGGCGACCAGGCCGAAACTATGCCCGTAAGTGGCAGTGCCTTGGTGTATACCCATAAGATCAATTACCACCGCTACGACCTGGCCGATGAGCTGAATACCTTCCACCGTCGCCCGCTTTTCAACGGGGTGGATGGGGTGCTCGTCAATGGCAATCATTTTTTGGCCAGGCGGCAAATCGTCATCCTCGACCCTAAAAAGGAAGAAAGCCTCAGTCGCAAGCTGGATCGCCTGACGGATGTCGCGCTGATCCTGACGACGCCGGGCCAGGAAAAACCTTACGATTTTCTACTCGAACACCTGGGCGATCAGCGACCTTTCGTGATGCCTCTCGGCGATACCAACGGCATCATCCAGTGGCTCCGCGCTCAGTTGACGGCGGCCCGCGCGCCGGTCAATGGGCTCGTTTTGGCGGGTGGAAAAAGCCAGCGCATGGGCAGCGACAAGGGGCAAATTGCTTATCACGAGCTTCCCCAACGGGAGCATCTTGCGCAGCAGCTCAGTGGTATTTGTCAACAGGTTTATTATTCTATGCGGCCGGAGCAGGAAGCACCGGAAGAGATGCCCCTCATTCGGGATACCTTCACGGGGCTGGGGCCTTATGGTGCGATACTTTCCGCTTTTCGCGAACAGCCTGAAGCGGCCTGGTTGGTAGTCGCTTGTGACCTTCCCTTACTCGATCAGGAAGCACTGAGGTTTTTGGTGCAACACCGCGATCCTTCTAAATTAGCAACGGCGTTCCATAATCCAGCAACGGGTTTCCCCGATCCGCTCGTAACGATTTGGGAGCCACGGGCCTATCCTGTGTTGTTGCAGTTTCTTACGCAGGGCTACAGTTGCCCCCGGAAGGTGCTGATCAACTCGGACATCAAAGCATTGCAGCCGCCCAATCCCCAAATTTTATTGAATGCCAACTCGCCGGAAGAGCGGGAAGCGGTGAGGGCGATGCTAGACAAATAAGTTTTTTTTGAACTTTTTTGAACCACCAAGGGCACCTAAGGTTTGTTTTTTTGAACCATATGAGGGATTATAAGGGAATTTAAGGAAAGGGGATTTTTGAACCACCAAGGGCACTTAAGATTTGTTTTTTAACCACATAAGGCACTTAAGGCTATTTTCTTTTATACTAAGAGCTTGACGAACGTGATGCTTTTAGCTTTGGCTGTTACTATGTACCAAGTACCTTGTACTTAATACCGTGAGGTTACCCTAACCTTCCATCGCTTCCACTTTTTCCAGAATAGTTTGTAGGACCTCCTTGGCCTCACTCAAAGAATTCACGCGTTCTTTGCTCATGATGAGGTTGCGGGCGGCTTGCTTGAGGTAGAGGCCGCGCAGTTTGCCTTCGGTGGTGATCAGTTGCAGAATATTGTTGAAGCGCTTGGTCTCGAAATACATACTCTGGGGGTCTTCGACGAAGTAGGCGCGTAGCTTGCCGTCTTTGAGGATGATGCGCTCGAAACCGAGTTTCTTACACTCCCAACGCAAGCGCAGGCCGTCAAATAATTCCTCCACCTGCGACGGGAT
The DNA here is from genome assembly GCF_040784935.1 of Lewinella sp. LCG006. Taxonomy (GTDB): domain Bacteria; phylum Bacteroidota; class Bacteroidia; order Chitinophagales; family Saprospiraceae; genus Lewinella. The sequence continues at coordinate 2,292,744 of NZ_CP160680.1, forward strand.
GGGGCCGAAGCGATCTCGTAGTGCCGTAGCAAATTTGGCCAGTTCCTCCTCCGTCTCAATCGCGTCCAGTCTGGTATAAAGATTGAGGCGTTCCTGGATATTGGTGATGTAGGCGTCCGGGATCAGCATTTCCACATCGGTGTCGATTTGGACGTCGCGGACGAAGTCGTTCTTCTTTTCCAATTCCTCCCGGAAGAGGTCTTGAAAATCTTTTTCTTTCAATTCCCGCACAGCGTCGTCTAGTACGCGCTGGTAGGTTTCGTAGCCAATGTCAGAGATAAAACCGCTCTGTTCGCCACCGAGCAGGTTACCCGCACCGCGAATATCGAGGTCGCGCATGGCGATATTGAAACCACTGCCCAAGTCGCTAAACTCTTCCAGGGTACGCAAACGGCGGCGAGCTTCCGGTGTCAGTACGCTCATGGGCGGTGCCATCAGGTAACAGAAAGCCTTTTGGTTGGAGCGCCCAACCCGGCCACGCAACTGGTGCAAATCACTGAGGCCAAACTGGTGAGCATTGTTGATGATCATGGTATTCGCATTCGGAATATCCAGTCCGGTTTCGATAATATTGGTACAAATGAGTACCTCGTGCCGGCGATCAATAAAGTCGATCAGCACCCTTTCCAGTTCTTTGGGTTCCATCTGACCGTGGGCTACCGCTACATCTACATCAGGGCACAGTCGGCGTACCAAAGCCCCCATATCGGCCAGGCTTTTTACTCGATTATGGACAAAAAAGACCTGTCCGCCGCGTTGTACTTCGTAGTAGATAGCCTCTTTGATCATCTCCTCCTTGAACACCCGCACTTCCGTGTGGATAGGTCTACGATTGGGCGGTGCTGTTCTGATGATGGATAAATCGCGGGCCGAGAGTAGACTAAATTGCAAGGTCCGCGGAATCGGCGTAGCCGTCAAGGTCAGCGTATCTACATTCACCTTGATGCTGCGGAGTTTCTCTTTGGCTGCTACCCCGAACTTTTGTTCTTCGTCAATGACCAAGAGGCCGAGGTCTTTAAATTTTAGTTTCTTATTGAGCAGTGCGTGGGTGCCAATCAGTACATCCACCTCACCAGATTCAGTGGCTTTATAGACCTTATTGCGTTCGGCGGTGCTTCGAAAGCGGTTGACGTAATCTACCGTCGCGCCAAATTCTTCCAAACGCTCTTTGAACGTTCGGTAATGCTGCAAAGCCAGGATCGTGGTTGGCACCAGAATGGCTACCTGCTTGCCGCCAACTACCGCTTTGAAAGCTGCTCTTATCGCAATTTCGGTTTTACCGAAACCCACATCTCCACAGATCAGGCGATCCATAGGGTAGGGTTTCATCATATCCTCCTTCACATCCTGGGTCGCGGTAAACTGGTCGGGCGTGTCTTCGTACATGAAGCTGGCCTCCAGTTCGTTTTGCAGATAGCCATCTTGCGGAAACGCAAACCCAGGGCTGGCCTTACGTTTGGCGTAAAGCTTGATCAGCGAGGCCGCAATGTCTTTGACTTTCTTCTTTGTCTTGGCCTTGAGCGTCTTCCAGGCATCAGAGCCCAGCTTATTGAGGCGCGGTGCGGCACTGTCTTTGCCCGAATAACGGGAAAGCTTGTGCAGCGAGTTGATCCCAACGTAGAGCAGGTCGTTGTTTTTGTAAACAATCCGCACCGACTCCTGGCTCTTGCCGTTGATATCCAGTTTTTCCAGCCCACTGAAGCGGCCAATACCGTGGTCGATGTGCACCACAAAATCGCCGGGTTCCAGCTCCCGCAGCATCTTCAGGTTCAGTGCCTGGTCTTTGGTAAATCCTCGTTTTAGCTTGTAGCGGTGGAAGCGCTCGAAAATCTGGTGATCGGTATAGCAAGCCACTCCCAAATCGACATCCACAAAGCCTTCGTGGATGGCTTGAATGATGGGGTGAAACTGTACGTGCGCATTCAGGTCATTGAAGATGGCGTAAAAGCGCTCAATCTGTTTGGGGTTGTCTGTGAACAGAAAATTTTCGCGCTGCTCCGCCGTATTGCTGTGCAAGTCTTTGATCAGCAGATCAAAATTCTTGTTGAAACTCGGTTGCGGACACGTTTCAAAATGTATTTTCTGTTGAACAGGAATGGGCTGGGCGTGGTCGGTAAACAGAACAATAGGATGGTCGGCCACATCGGCCGCTACTTCCCCCGGGCGGATAAAGGCCCGGTCTCGGAATATTTCGGCCAGATCACCTTCGTCAAGGATGGTAATCGTCTTGGCAAAATCTTCCGCTTTTTCAAAACACGTTTGTAGTTTATCCAGCAACACCTGTAAATCTGCGATCCAGATAATCGTATCCGGGGGCAGCACCTGAAACAAAGAAACCTTCTGCTCCAGGCTAAACTTGGTGTTGATGTTTGGTACAATAGAGACCTGCTTGATGGTGCGTACCGATAGCTGATCCAGCGGATTGAAAGTGCGGATGGTCTCTACTTCCTCATCAAAAAGCTCTACGCGGTAGGGGTAGTCATTACCGTAGGAGAAGATATCGATGATGCCGCCGCGGATGCTGAACTGGCCCGGCTCGTAGACAAAATCTTCACGACTAAAACCGTACTCCGTCAACAGCTCGATCATCGTATTCACATCCACCAACTCTCCGACTGCGATGTTGATGCGGTTGGCATTGAGCACCTCGGGCGCCACGACCTTCTCGAAAAGCGCTTCGGGGTAAGTGACGACGATCTCGCCCTTGGCTTTGGATTGCGTGAGATTGTTGACCGTCTCGGTACGTTGGAGGACATGATTGGTATCCAGCACCTCAAAGTTCAGGGGGCGCTTAAAGGAGTCGGGGAAAAACCGGACAGGTTTGGGTTCTAGCAGACCAGCTACCGTATTTTGCAAATAAGCCGCTTCTTCCTTATCGTTGGCAACAATCAGGTGATGGTGGCTGGCCTCCCGATAAGCAGCACTCATCACAAAGCTACTCAGACTGCCTCGCATACCCGTGAGTTGCACGCGTGGCTGCTCCGTTTCTGTACCCCCACCCAAGGCCGTGAGCAGCTGCTTTAAACGATCATCATTTTGATACCGCCCGAGTAAGTCTTCTAAATTCCCCACTAAAAATAATTTAAAAATGCAAAGATACGGTTTGGAAACAAGGGAAGAGGGAATAGGTTGGATAAGTACCCTTATTTAGCAATTGTTAATTTTGCCTTGGAGAATTGTAACAGAAAAACTGGTGTAAACTGGTTTGACATTGACGAGCAGCGGTGGAGTCAAAACCAATTTCATCTATCGGCCGGGGGGTACGTGTTCCGGCTGCGTTCCGTGCCGGAACGCAGCTTCTCCCAAGCCCCCATCGTTTTGCAGTGTGCCGCCTGGCCGCCCGGTTACTACTTTGTACAGGTGCAAGATCGCCGAGGGCGGCAGTGGGTGAGTAAGTTGGTGGTGCGGTAAAGAAAAATCAACTTATCTAACCAAGGTTACCTGACCTGAATGCTGAATACGTTCCGAGCTTCCTGGCAACTGATACAATACCTGATAGATATAAACGCCCCCCGGTACGGATTTCCCTTTGAATTCTCCCCTCCATCCCTGGGCGGGATGCTCACTTAGGAAAACCTGCTGGCCCCAGCGGTTGTATACCTCCATTCGGTAATTACTCAAAACACAATCACTGGGATAGAAAAGTCGGAATTCATCATTGACGCCATCTTGATTAGGAGAAAAGATGTTAGGGTAGAAAACGTCGCAAGATACTGGTTCAAAGCAGTTGTTGCGCCAGGATATCATGATGGTATCCATCACTTGGATACAATCACCCAAGGTAGCTATGAGGCTGTAAGCTCCTGTATCCTGTACAGTTATACTGGGGGTCGTTTCACCCGTTGACCAGTTGTAGGAAGTAATAAGCGAATTATCTATCGGGAGGATAGTGTAACTTTCTCCAGGGCAAATCTGATGGTATTCTGTATAAAGCAGATCAAGTGGTAATGTGGCATTATGAGCGGCAGTACCATTATAATCTATAACCAGCATAGGCCGCAAGGCAGGATCATCTGCTCTACTGCCCGCAAAAATCAACTTGCGATAAAAATCGGTCTCCCGCATTCTCATCAACAAACCGTGCCTTTCACCAGGCTGCTGCACTTGCCGTTGGATCAATGTCGTGATATCAATATCCAGGTAATCCTCTTGTTCGGTGCTGGGGGCTGCCAGTACAACTTCCTCTTCACTCGTAGTGCCTGGTTGATTATTCCAGGTAAGGGTATTCGCATCCCATGCTTCCGTAATTCCTTGAATGACTCCAATACTTGGTTTTCCTGTATTGACCTCTAAGGAATGAAATTGATCAGAAGTAGGCTCATCAGGCGCGAAAAGCGAAAGGCGAGCACTAGTGATCATCACATCTTCAGGAAAGACAATACCATCTAAAAAATCAAACAACATATATCGTTCTCCAGGTGACCCGTTCCAGGTCCAGTTCATTACGGGCCAAAAGGTGATGCTGCTATAATTGTTATCATTAGTCGTCCCGAATGGCCCTTGCTGGGTATCTAACCGCCAAACCATAGCTTCCTTGGCACAAGTTGGACTAGGTTGAATAACCAGTGTATTCTGGGCGAGAATTTCAAACGAAAAAAACAATACAACTAACACGTAGAGAGACGCTTGGAAAGACATGAGCTCCGGTTTTTATTGAAATTATTGATAACGATATCGACAAATTTCTATTCTTTTCCAATTTAGCATAATCTTTTTAAAAAGAAGAGTAGGATCATCTCCAATCTGGCCAAGATAGATACATCTTTAAGATTATGCATCTGAGATGGTAAAAACTAGTCGCTTATTAACAACCGAAAACATGCTGTCTTCTCTCAACCTCCTTTTACTTTTATGTGTTGTAGCTTGAATCTACTCTCCCACACCATTCATGGATAGTCTTACACAAATCACACTTGGCGCCGCAATAGGCGAAGTTGTTCTTGGCAAAAAAGCGGGCAACCGGGCGATGCTCTGGGGTGCCATTGCCGGTACTTTTCCCGATCTGGATATCATGGCCAACTTCGTTACCGACCAGGTCAGTGCGCTGGCTTATCATCGTGCTTTTACGCACTCCATTCTCTTTGCGGTCGTTGTTCCGCTGGGGATGGGCCTCTTGGTGTACCGGCTTTATGGTGGACGGGAAGGGCCCTGGCCCAAAGACGGAAAAGTATCCTTACTAACGGGCTGGCTATTTTTCTTCCTGGCGGTGTTCTTGGGAAGTTCCTTGATGCCCTTGGAGATCAACAACGTTGGAGGTATTGCCTTGATGGTGAGTACTGCTATGATTGCGTTTCCGCTCATTGTTTACTTACGTGAAAAAGTGCGAAAAACGCCTTCGGTAAACGAAAACCCCAGTTGGTGGGGATGGATGCAGTTGTTTTTCTGGGCCATCCTGACACATCCTTTGCTGGATGCTTGTACGACCTACGGTACGCAGTTGTTTGAGCCTTTTAGCACCCTCCGAATTGCCTGGAATGTGGTCTCGGTCGCTGATCCGCTGTATACCATTCCCTTTTTGGTCTGTCTTATTTTGGCCAGTCGGCAAATACGGGGTAGCCACAAACGGCTGCGCTACAATTGGGCGGGCATTCTCATCAGTAGTGCTTATCTGCTATTGTGTACCAGTTTTTTCTGGTACGCCAATCAGCGCCTGACCGCGACCCTGGAAAAAGAAAACATTACGGCTACCCGACAAGTCGTTGGGCCTACGATACTGAACAATATTCTCTGGCAGGGCACCGCAGAAACGCCCACCAGTTTTTATACCGGGCAGTATTCCTTGCTTGACAAGGAACCTTTTTTCAAACTAAAGGAGGTACCCAAAAATCACCACCTGGTTAAAGATCACTGGGAAGACCGCGACGTGAAAATTCTCCGTTGGTTTGCGGATGGCTATTTTAGTGTAGAACAAGAAAATGATGGTACCTTTCGCCTCAATGATCTCCGCTACGGACAAATTGAGGTACCAGGAAAGCGGCCAATGCCCATCTTCTACTTTGTCCTTCAGGAAAAAGAAGGGCAACTACAGGCTGTTCATGTGCAGCAAGGCCCGGAAGACCGGGAGGCGAGCATGTCGGGGTTGTGGGAGCGAATTATGGGAGAGTAAGGAAGTCAAGGGATGCGGAGCTATTTCATAGCTCCTGTAGTAGAGGGTAGAGAAAGTGTAGTAGAGGGTAGAGAGAGGCACATACGCTAGTAACAACTTAGTTTGCCTCTACCCTTGACGTAAGCATCCCTTCGGGGCTAGCCTAGTGACGCGAAGCGGATCGTATCTCCAGTTCGCTGGACAAGCGGGCTTGCCTGGCAGTCAGACAGGCTTTACAGATTTTTACTAGAAATCCTTTAGAGCATGTTTGGAAATTTTGAAATTGATCAATTCAGCAATGCAACTTAATCACAAGACTTTTGGCCAGGGGCCACCACTCATTATTCTACACGGGCTTTTTGGTACGCTCGACAACTGGCAGACGCTGGCCAAGCGTTGGGCGGATCATTACACTGTCGTTATCCTTGACCAGAGGAATCACGGGCGCTCGCCTCACCTCGATGCGCATTCTTATCCACTAATGGCCGAAGACCTTAAGGCTTTTATGGAGGCCAATTGGATGTACGAGGCCCACCTGATGGGGCACTCTATGGGTGGGAAAACGGCCATGCAGTTTGCGACCCATTTTCCGGATATGGTCAATAAACTGATTGTGGTAGACATTGCGCCAAAGGCTTACCCCGGTGGTCACGAAATTATTGTTGAAGCACTCAATGATTTGGACTTAGATGCCATTGAGGATCGTAAGCAAGCTGATGCCATGCTAGCCGAACGCATTGCTGATTTTGGCGTAAGGCAATTCCTGCTCAAAAACCTTACGCGTGACAAAGAAGAGGGGGGGTATCGCTGGAAGATGAATTTGCCGGTACTCACACGTGATTACGAGGCCATCCTCGAAAACATCACGGCCGCCGAGAGCTATGATGGCCCCACTTTATTCATCCGGGGAGCCGCATCCAACTACATTGACGATGGCGACTTGCCGACCATGAAAAAATATTTCCCTGCCGCCGAATTGGCCACCGTTGCTGATGCGGGGCACTGGGTACACGCCCAGCAACCGGAGGCACTTTTTGAATTGGTCAGCACTTTTTTAGCAGGGTAGGCTGCGTCTTGCCCCCTGTTCACAGCAATGCTGATGTCAATTTATCATCAGCTTACAACATTCAGCTATCTTAAGCGTATAATTTGGGTGACAAATATTGCGCAAAAAACGAATAACAATGAGCAAGCGTATTCTAATGGTGGGAGGTTTGGTAGGCACTTTGCTGCTAGGCACCGCTTTTACCATAAGTAGTGAGAAGGACAAGTATTTTGAGATCATCAAGAACATTGAAATCTTCACAAATCTCTATAAAGAAGTCAATACCAATTACGTCGACGATATTGATCCGGGCCAATTGATGCGTACTGGCCTCGAGGCCATGGTAGGATCTTTGGATCCATTTACCAATTACATCAGTGAATCAGACATTGAGGGCTACCGCGTTATCAACGAAGGTAAATACCACGGCATCGGCACCCAGAGTAAGAAAATGGGAGACTACATTACGATTACCGAATTGTTCAAAGACCAGCCTGCTGACAAGGCTGGATTGAAAGCGGGCGACCGCTTTATTTCTGTAGACGGAAAAAGTGCTGTTGGTCGCTCGATGGAAGAGATGGAAGAAATCATGCGCGGTTTCCCAGGAACAACTATGCGCCTGGTCATCAACCGCCCAGGCGTCGCCGAAAATCTCAATATTGAGCTGACACGCGGCGAAGTGGATGTGCCCAATGTTCCTTATTTCGGGATGCTCAACGAAGGGGTAGGTTATATCAATCTCTCCATTTTTACCCGTGATGCGGGCAAGAATATTATCAACGCTTTCCAAAGCCTCAAGCAAGAAAACCCCGGCCTCAAAGGGTTGGTTTTAGATTTGCGTGGCAATGGTGGAGGTTTGCTCAATGAAGCCGTCAACATCAGCAATATCTTCATTCCTCGCGATGAAGTAGTTGTTACAACCAGAGGGAAAGTCAAAGATTGGGATCGGGCCTACAAAACCGTCAATCAACCCATTGATACCGAAATCCCACTGGCCATATTAGTGGATAAAGGCTCTGCTTCTGCTTCCGAAATTGTGAGTGGAGTGATGCAGGATTATGATCGTGGCATCCTGATCGGACAACGGACTTACGGCAAAGGACTGGTACAGAACACCATGGAAATTGGCTACAATGCCCGCGTAAAAATTACCACTGCTAAGTATTACATCCCCAGCGAACGCTGTATCCAAAGCGTTGAGTACAAGAACGGAGAACCTGTAGCCATTGCCGACGAAAAGCGCGCGCGCTTCAAGACCCGCAACGGCCGAACTGTTCTCGACGGTGGTGGCGTAAAGCCCGATGTTGTGATGGATGCTCCTTCTGACGATGGCATCATTAAAGCCCTGCTAGATGAAGACGTTATTTTCAATTACGTGACGGAATGGGCACAAACCCGCCCAAGTATAGACTCTACGGATACCTTCCGCTTCACCGACTTTGCTGATTTTGAAAACTACCTGCAAAGAGCAAAGTTCTCCTACGAAAGTGATGGGGAGAAAGTACTGAAAACCCTGGCCGAAAAAGCCAGCGCCGAGGAGCTTAACCTCAGCAGTGAAATCAAAGCCTTGCAACTGAAGTTCGACAACGCTCAGTCTACCGAACTCACTAAACACCGGGATGTCATCATTCGCTTGATTGAAAAGGAAATTGCAGGCCGCTATTACTACCAAAAAGGCAAAGTGCAGATTGGCCTGCGCAATGACCCGGAAGTCAACGAAGCGATCCGTATTTTGAATAACAAGGCGGAATACACACGGATTTTGAGCAATTAAAGCGCTTTGTTCAATAATAAAAAACGGTGCTGCCTTTGTGAAGGCAGCACCGTTTTTTATTGCCCCTCTACTTAAAACATCCGATTCCCGTTACTCGTATCAGCACTTTCTTTCTCTTGGCCAAAGGCCAAATTCAAGCCTATCCGAAAGTTAGCGAGATGTGCATCTTTAGGGCGGAAAGCCGAAATGATGTTATCCGTTGCAGCCATCAGGTGGACTGGGCCAAGGCTTAGGGTAGCATTTACACCCAGGTTATCCAGGCGTTCGTTGCGCAGGCCGTAGAAACCACCAATCCGCAACAACGGCGAAAAGTTGATGCTGCCAGAAACCGCAACTGCAGTGGTATTCACATCCCGGTAATTATCCGTAAATGCAATCAGACCAATCAAGATATCTTCCGATAGCTCGTACTGGCCACTGAAATAGTACTTCGCACCCACGTTCGTGGTATAGCTATTGGTCGATTCTTGCGGCTCGTAAGTGTTGTATAGCGAATCAATCACCGAGCCAAACGATTCACCATCATCCAGCAGTTGTTGAGCGACATCCAGGCCTTGAAATTCGTATTGCCCGCTGAGGGTGTAGTTGGTCACTTCCTCCTCCCAACTGATTTCCGCCCCTAAATCGAGGGCACTTACGGCCAAATGAATTTTGCCAAGTTCTACGGCGACTCCCAAGTCAAATGCCAGACCGGTATTGCTTCCGAAAAGATCATTAGTAGAAAAATTACCAAAGTCAAAGTCTACACCAACGTCTCGCAAGCCATCGTAGCGGAGGGAGCCAGCGGTATTGACTAGCAGATCAGCATCCAGCGTGAGCTGGTAGACGTCGTCGCTGGTGGTGAGCTGCAAATCATTACGCTCCGTATTGAGGTTGGCACCGCCGCTGAGGAGTTTCACTTTGCCTCCAATCTGCACGTTTTTGCCAATCTTGTAAGAAGCACCCACCGCAAATTCGTGGTAAGCTGTAAGGTCAAAAGACGGGCTAAAACCAATGGTCTGCCCGATAAATTGCTCGTTGCCTTCCCAGATGAGTTGCGCCAGCGTTTTAGGATAATCAATCAAGGCATTGAAGCGTAGGCGGTGCCCAATGCTGAGGCCCAGCCGCCCCACGTGAAAACCAAGTCCGATGGTTTCAATATCAAAATCTTCGCGCAGAAGATTTTGGGCTTCCATCTGCCCTATGGCGTTGCCAATGTCCAGCACTTTAGTGCCATTTTCTTCCACCACCAAATCATTGAAGGTGATATTGGTCAGCCAGAGGTTGTTGTAAATCCCGGGTAGGTTCACCACAATCCCTTCTGGTTGCAAAGCCGGATTGGTGCTCATTTCCTGCCAACTATTACTCAATAGAAGGCTGCTCAAGTCGCTCTGCCCTTGCAGAACAGTAAAGCTTGTTGCGGCGAAAGCCAATGCTATAAAAATATGTTTCATGTTCTTTTTTTTCTCTTTGATCTTAGTTCTCCGAAACGCCCAAAATAGCACCTAGCTTCACCCTCACATTTTGGTTGCCCAGAATCTGTACCGATTGTTGTCCATCCGTGGTAGTGAAGAAAGTGGCTACTACCTCTAATTTTGCGGCATTCTTGATACGCGCAAACCGAGCGGGAGGAAAATCACTGTAAGTAACGGTTTCCTGTATACCCGTTGGGCGACCATTTGGCCCCACAGGAGCCCCGGCAATGACACGCGTAGATTCGGCATACAAAGAATCCAGAATACCCCCATTGGCATCAAGAAAGTAACCTTGAATACCAATGGCTACAGGCATCTCATTTTCAGTGACCAGCTTAAATTCCGCATAATCAACTTTGTCGAAATCTCCCAGGTTTAAATCGAAGGTGTCGCGGACGCCAAAATCTACCGCAGAGCCGTAGAGTGGTAGATCTACATCGACCCTTACTTCGTAAAAGGAGCTGTCGGTGACAAAGCCGCGGATCTCGGTATTTCCATCGGGGTTGGTAGCAGCATCCACATCATAGACAATAGCGATTGGGCCCGCACCGAGTACTTCTCTGATATTGGAATTATCCCGGTTGAAGACAAAGTCCGTAGATTTTGTCTGCCCTACTTCGCTAAGGGTAGGAAAGGGAAAATCGATACCTTCTTCGATATAGATACTTTCGAGTGGCAGTGTATCACCATCTACCGTAATGATATCAAACTGTTCGATCACCGAGCGGGTAGGTATCCCAAAAGAATTGGCAAAATTGAAAGTGATGACCGGATCTTCGAAGTAGACATCTCCCCGAATCCAGTTGTCGAAGAAATCAATATCAATGCGGTCTACACCACTGGAATGCTGAATTTGCCCCAGATAGCCTTCCGCGTAGCTGAACGCCAATCCCAGAATGAGGATAGAATTATTGGAAGAAGGAGCGATCTCCATCCCATCCGAATCCACGGCCATGTATTCTACGAAAATGGAATCGTTCTGGGGAGTAATCACGTAGTTTTCCAGATTGATGGGGGACAACGCGTTGTTCAAGGAAGGGCAGTCTCCAGTTCCGCTATAAGCGGCAATCGTACGGGTAATGGTCAATGGCACCCCATTCCGCATTACCGTAGGAAAGGTCATGGTAGCAGTGATGGGTTTGTCGTGACAATTTTCAAACTGCCAAAACATCTGTCCTTCTTTCAACTCCATCCGGTCAATGACCAAACCATCAGGGCCGGAAAAAGGCAGTGCCTGAACATTGTCCTGAATGACTATCCCTCCGACGCCGGCCAGGGTAGCATTGATTGCTTCAAAAACATCATCCGCATTTTCGGTGAGCACGCTTCCGCTGTACTGCAAACGTAGCAAGCCATCAGGTAGCACAGTAAGTACCGAATTTTCCTCAAAATTTTCCAGCAAATCATTCATGGAAAAGCTGGTATTGAGTAAAGGTACCGCGTAGGCTGCATCATAGTTTGAACGTTCCACATCTTCTAAATCCGCAAATTGACTACATCCTAAAAGGAAGCATAGCGGCAAGACCATAAAATGGCTCCATTTTTTCATAACACTCGTAGACATTTAGGCTTACGTCAATGGCTGGCTGTGACAGATTGCGTAAGAAGGTACTAAAATAAAGCAGGGAGGCTTTAATATCTGTGGGGAAGTGGGTAGACGTTGCTCAGAATCAACAGCATGAGATAAAACCTGTATCCCTTTGTTATTCTAACGCCAAAGGTAAAGCAAATGCTGCAAGGCTACTCATTCTGCCCTCGAAAAACGCAGCCCGGAAGACAAAAATTATCCCAGGCTTAATATTTACTGTCAACTGCTTATCTTGAGCTTATCTAAAAACAAGTCATGGACGTTTTGCCAAATGCACCCCTTCCTTTGATCAATGCCGCCAAAAAGTACATCTCTGCACTGAGCATGCAACATCAGGATGCGCAGGCACTGCTTTATGATGATCAATTGGCTTTTTTCCTGGAAAACCTGGTCTTTCAGTTCGGCACGATCGAACAGGCCACTCCTGAAATTATAGCAACCGCACAATTGGCGGCCTTGTTTTATCCGCTAGGGTATCAGCTGGATCGTAAAAACCCTTCCAGCGCAGCACAAAAAAGTTGTCAAAGTTTTTTACAACAGCAAGGAAAAGAAAACCTGTACCCTGCTGTAGAACACTGCCTGCGCGCCAATTACCAGCAATCGCCTGATGATACAGCTAGCTGGCTGCTGGCAGATGCCTTGATTGGTATCTATTGCAATGATGAGGTGCACCACTGGGCAGATTTACGAGCCCTTGAGCAAGAGCTACGTGGTGGGCAGGAACAGCCCTTGGAGCAGGCGGAACTAAAACTGCAAGAACTCCTGACGCTGCGTTACCATACCCGTGCAGGAAAAAATCACTGGCAAAAACGTATCGGTCAGCAAATTCTGATTCAGAAAAAACGTCTCGAAAAACTAAGGAAAACCCAACTGTTGGAACCTTCGCCAGCAGAGGACGCCCCCTTTAGTCAGCTCGAAACTAGCTTGCCGATTAGAGGGACGCAGAGCTACTTCCGGGTGGTTTATCGAAATCATATTAACCTTAGCGCAATTGCTGATAATAAGGCAAATATTATGATCAGCGTCAACTCGATACTGATCAGTGTACTGATTACTTTTTTATCCTACCGAAATATTGCGGAGACCCAACCCATGATTCTACTGCCCGTGGTCATTTTTTTGGTGACGGGCCTGGCTTCGCTTATTTTCGCTGTACTTTCTGCCCGCCCAAAGGTGACGCAACTCCCTGCTACACCAGAAAAATCGCCTTCTGGCCTGGCTTTCTTTGGCAATTTTGTGAGATTACCGCTGGGCGAATTCCAGACGGCTATGGATAAAACATTACAAAGCAGTACATTGCTTTACAATAGCATGGTGGAAGATTTATATCACTTGGGAAAAGTATTGGACAAAAAATACCGTTATCTATCGATCTCCTACAATATTTTTATGGTAGGGCTCATCGTTACCGTAGTCTTGTTCCTTTTTACCTTACTTATACCTTAGGCCTCGTCTCCCATATTTGTAACTATGCAAGATCAAACGATTGATATACGTTCCGGCGAAGAACTTAATGTGGATAAGCTCACCGCTTACCTAAAAGAGCATATTCCCGGGTTCACGACCATTTCTGAAGTCCGGCAATTTCCGGGTGGGTTTTCTAACCTGACCTACCTTCTGCGCACGAATCTGGGGGCCTGGGTGCTGCGCCGACCACCACGTGGGGCAAAGATAAAATCGGCACATGATATGGCTCGCGAATTTCGGGTATTGGAAAAATTGCGGCGTATTTACGGTCGCATTCCTGCCCCCATCCATTTGTGCGAAGACCATGATTTACTAGGCTATACTTTTTACGTCATGGAAAGGGTCGACGGGATCATTCTTCGCAACAAACCACCCCAGGGTCTTGATCTTTCCCCACCACGGATGCGGGTAATTTCGGAAGCAACCATTGACAACCTTGCGCTACTGCACCAAATCAATATTGACAGCACGGGTTTATCCGAATTAGGAAAACCGGAAGGCTATGTAGGACGTCAGATAAGTGGTTGGACAAAACGTTACGAGCATGCACAAACAGATGACATTGCGGTAATGGAAGAACTTGCAGCATGGATGGTTAACAACCAGCCTGAAGACGGTTATCCTGGCTTAATCCACAATGACTACAAATACGACAATCTGGTCCTGGACGCATCCGAACCAGCACGTATTTTGGCAGTATTGGATTGGGAAATGGCTACAGTAGGAGATACCCGCATGGATTTAGGCACCAGTCTGGCCTATTGGAGTGAGGCATCAGAAGCTAAAGTAATGCAGATGGCCGCTGGCAACCTGACTTGGTTACCGGGCAATTTGACGCGCACAGAGGTGGTTGAAAGATACCAACATACGACCGGACACCAACTCGAAAACATCCTCTTTTACTTTGTTTATGGTGCTTTCAAAATTGGCGTTATTGTACAACAAATTTACGCTCGCTGGAAACAAGGACATAGCAAGGATCCCCGTTTTAGTGAACTTATTCAAGCTGTGCACTATTTTGGTAATTTAGCCAGGCTCGCCATTGAAAAAGATCGCATAAGCAGATTACTTTAGTAGAGACCGTTAAAAAAAGACTAAGAATTCATCCACAACAAAATAGTTGGAATAACCATTAGCGTTAATATGCTGGTTATACTCCCGGCCTTATTATTTCCAAAAACCTACTGTAATGCTCAATCGATTATATACCCTTACCTTCTTTCCTTTGCTGCTTTTGTTTTTAGCTCCTGCTGTGAACCTTAAAGCGCAGCAGAGCGAAACCCAGCTCAACTATATCAACCGCTTCAAGGATATTGCCGTGCAAGAAATGGAGCGCACGGGCATTCCCGCCAGTATCAAATTGGCACAGGGGCTTTTGGAATCTAATGCCGGGCAAAGCGTTTTGGCCAGACGTGCCAACAATCACTTCGGTATCAAATGTGGTAGTGATTGGCAAGGCGATAGTTTTTACCGGGAAGATGATGACTATGATGCCAATGGCCAGCTTATCAAAAGCTGTTTCCGTTCTTATAAGAATAGCGATGCTTCCTTTATTGCGCATTCAGAATTTCTGCGTGATCCCCGCAAAGCGTTTCGCTACGGGTTTCTCTTCCGTCTTGATCCAATGGATTACCGCAACTGGGCCTACGGGCTCAAGCAGGCGGGTTATGCCACTAACCCTGCTTATCCAGAAAGCTTGATCTCTCTGATCGAGCGCTATCAACTTTTTCTCTATGACAATGCTACAGCGGTAGATATCGATACGCCTTCCGATATTGTCGCCAGCGGCATTCTCGACAACAACGATGTTCGCTATGTCGTGGTTACGAAAGGAGAAAGTCTGGAAGATATTGCCAAGAGAGTGGATGTAAGCGTGCGGAATTTGATCAGTTACAACGAAAAAATCACCAGCAGCCAACAAGAAATAGCGGAAGGTGAACGCGTTTATTTGCAACCCAAAAGAAATGGCTATCGCGGCAAAGAAAAATACCACACCGTCGCTACTGGAGAGACGATGTTTAATATTTCTCAGGAGTACGCGGTAAAATTGAACAAGCTCTATAAGCGCAACCGTATGTCTCAAGGGGAGGAGCCACGCGTGAACGAAAAAATAAAGCTTCGGGGTTGCAAAGTAAAAGATGCCCCTAAATTGCGTTCTGAAGAGGACGAATTTTTGAATCCGGAGTCATCAGCCCCTCTCTTGCCCAATGGAGAGCTGGACATGGAGGAGCCAGATGAAGACACCAGCCAACCAAGCACTCCTACGCGCCCGGTCACTCCACCTCCGGTCATTGTACAGCCAGAAGCACCGAATAATGGTGGCAACCGGCCTGATGTTCCAATTATTATCGTGGACCCCAACCGGCCGCCAGCTCCTGCACCACAGCCCACAAAACCTACTACTACTCAACCACCCGTGGTAAGTCCAACCCCTACCAACCCAAGCCCTGCACCAACGACCAATCCCACCAATAACCCGAATGGTACCCCTGTTTACCACACTGTGGTTGCCGGTGAAACACTGTACGGCATTTCACGCAGATACAATATCACCGTAGACCAGTTGAAAAGCTTGAATGGACTGACAGAAAACACAATTCAAGCCGGAATGCAGCTTCGCGTCAAGTAAAATTGGAGAACCGTAAGGGATAGCTTATGTTTGTACCCGGACTATCCCTTACGACTATGTATATCAGACTACTGCTACTCCTGGGTTCCTTCTTACTGAGCTATCAAAGCTGGGCCCAAGGTACCTTTTATGGCCTCAAAGGAGGCCTGACCATTGCTAATCAACAATGGAATACTTTTGAGCGCGACCCACTGGTGGCCTACCACGCCATCTTATCGGCTGAAAGTGCGCCTGCTGATGAAAATTTTTCCCTATTTGCTCAATTGGGTTACCATTTGAAAGGTAGTGCTATTCGGCAATCCCTTTTCGGGAATCCCTTCAATGCTAGCTTTGTTTCTTTCCCTACGCAACGGTTTGAATTTCACAACCTGAGCTTATCCATTGGTGCTAAACAAGTAATTACCCAAGCAGGCAACAGTAATGTTTATTACTTATTCGGCATTCGAGGTGATTATACTCTTTCGACCAACCTTGATGAATACGAGCGGTTCTCAGAACTCAATCAAATTCCTCAGGGGATTTATCCTTTAAACGTTTACTTTTCAGAGAATCAGATTCTTGGTGTTCGCCGCTTCAACTATGGCTTCCTGGCGGGGGGTGGACTCAACTTTCCCTTCTCTGAATATGTTGAAGGAATATTAGAATTTACCGTTAACCCTGATTTTTCACTACAGTACCAGCAACCAAGTATTGACAATGTAAGGAACCCCATTAACGGGCAAAACACGACCATACAAGAACGTAGAATTCGCAACCTTACTTTTGAACTAACAGTAGGTGCACGTTTCTTACGCAAGATAGAGTACATTGACTAATAGACTTGTTATTCTATGTTCATAAAATGAATGATTCCGACCAGCCATGATGATCCTACGCAGTGAAAATTTAGTAAAACTCTACGGCCGCCGAAAAGTCGTAAAGGAGGTCTCTCTAGAAGTACATCAAGGAGAGATCGTGGGGCTACTCGGGCCTAATGGCGCTGGTAAAACCACCACTTTCTACATGACGGTAGGTTTCATCCAGCCCAACGAGGGCAGTGTTTTCTTAAACGATGAAAACATCACGGATCTTCCTATGTATCAGCGTGCTCGCCGTGGTATTGGATATTTGCCCCAAGAGCCATCCGTTTTTCGTAAACTATCAGTAGAAGATAACATCAAGGCCGTTTTAGAAATGACGGCCCTAAGCAAAGAAGAGCAAAGAGACAAACTAGAGTCTTTGATCGAAGAGTTCCGGTTGGAAACGGTTCGCAATTCCTTTGGCGACACCCTTTCCGGAGGAGAGCGGCGCCGTACAGAGATTGCCCGTGCCCTGGCGACCAACCCCAGCTTTATTCTTCTGGATGAGCCTTTTGCGGGAATCGATCCCATCGCCGTTGAAGACATTCAATACATTGTAGCCAAGCTAAAAACCAAGAACATTGGTATCTTGATTACCGATCACAATGTACAGGAAACACTGTCTATTACCGACCGTGCGTACTTGATGTTTGAAGGGAGCATTCTGAAAGCAGGGACAGCCGAGGAACTGGCGGCAGACGAGATTGTTCGCAAAGTCTACCTCGGCAAGCATTTTGAACTTCGCCGAAAAGTTATTGACGTAAACGATCGCGAATGAAAAAATTTTCTTTTCCCCTCATCGCTATTATCTTCTTCACCTTCACGGCTTGTGACAACCAAACACAAAATGTGAGCTTACGCCTTACGCCTACCGAACGTAACCGGATTGACACCCTTTATACCAGCCAACTGGACAGTTTGCGGCCAATATGGGACAGCCTGTGCGAACTACGCTACCCAGAAATGGTAGCTTCAGCGGTAGACAGCATCGTCAAGCAACGCCTGGAAGAAGAAGAACGCTTACGCACCAGAATATCAAATTAAAGACCAGCACGAAAACACGATTTAGGTATGCGGCAATTACTCTTCTTTGCTACTTGGTTGTTTTTTCTGAGCTTTTTCACGACCTGTGAAAGTGCTACCCACGTAGATATTGATGCCGTCATAGCAGAGAAAGTACAGGAGCGCTTGACCGAATTTGAGAGCATTGTCAATCGGCGTTGTCGAGATCGCGCCCTGGAAGAAGCAGGCTTGATGGCCGACTCCATCATCATCGAAGAGGCTCGCCGTAAGAAAGACACCCTGGATCGTCCAATGAGACCTTTACGACCAGATCAACCAGAGCTGCTACAACTGAAAGACAGCCTGGAGTTGGCGCCTCTTTTTGATACGTCTACCCAAAAAAAACACTAATTGATCAGCCGCATCCCGAGCCAAATCGCTAATAGGCCGAACAATATACTTCCGAAGAGATAGCTTCCAGCAGCAAAATAATTGGCGTGCCGTAGCATTTGTACCAATTCGTTGGAAAAAGTAGAAAAGGTGGAAAAACCACCACAGAATCCGGTGACCAAAAGTAATCTCAATTCCGCGCTAAGCCCCTGTTTGCTAAACACCGCTACCAACATTCCCAGGATAATGCAGCTAAGGCCGTTTGCAACGAAGGTCCCCCAGGGATAAACTTCTGCCCTGTTCAACCAGCTGGCCAGACCAAAACGGCACAAGCTCCCTAATCCTCCTCCGATAAAAACCCAGAAATAGGCCATAGTTTGTTGGTTTGCTTGTTGGTTAGTTGGTGTTGCGATTGCGATGAGCTTGCCGATGAAAGTAAAAACTAAATACACTCACCAAGCCCAACTCCAGTAAAATCACCAGGTGAGTATTTAATTTGTCGTGGCAAAAAAGTACCAACGAGATAACAAACATACTCAAGCCTACCAGGATAGCCGTCGCTTCGGAATGCGATTTACCAGCATCTATCAACAAATGATGAATATGGCGACGATCGGCCTTCAACGGAGGCTGCCCCCGTATGATTCTGGTAGAAAAAACCCTGATGGTATCAAACAATGGAATCAGTAAAATCCCGATAGCGACTGCCGGTCCGCCCGTTAGCCGATAGGGGTTGCCTTTCATTAAACCTTCGTTTAAGTCGATAAACTTAATGGCTAAAAAAGCCGACATCAGGCCCAGCATTAGGGCACCAGTATCTCCCATAAAAATTTGAGCTGGAGAGTAGTTGTACTTTAAAAACGCTAATACCGCACCTACGACGGCAAAAGCTATCGCTGCCAAAACAGCAAAACCCGCCACAAAAAACCACACCCCAAAAGTGGTAAAAATCAAGACCGCCAGGCTGCCTGCCAGGCCGTTGATCCCATCAATCAAATTGAAGGCATTCGTAATCACGAAAATGGTAAAAATGGATAAAATGATGACCAAGGCCTCGGGCAATGGCTGATGAAGCCCCATGAAACCGTAAAGACTTTCTAAACGAACATCAGATTTGAGCACCAAAATAGAGGCCGCCATGATTTGGCTAATGATCTTTTTATTGGCAGAAACAGGCGAAATATCATCCTTGGCACCAATGAGTAAAAGGATCAGCATCGCACAAAGTACATACTGTAAATGGTCTTCACCACCCAGTGGCGTCCAGTAAATGATTGAAAAAATAGCACCAGAAAAAATAGCAATACCCCCGAGAGAAGGTGTACTCTCGTAATGCGAACTGCGCTCGCCTGGCACATCATACAATTGCTTATCCCGAGCGATATGGATGATGGAGGGTATCGCGAAGTAAGTCAGTGCAAATGCTGTAAGAAAGCTGAACGCCAATAAGAGCATACTTCCTAATTTAAGTGAGCAATTCACGTTTCAGGAGACTACTTGCTACCGCTATTTCTGCAGCCAGACGAGCATTATTGAGCACCAATTCAATGTTTGAGACCAAGCTTTTTCCTTCCGTCAATTCTTTTATTTTGCTCAACAAATAAGGCGTAATGGCTTTTCCTTTGATCTTTTCGCGCGTAGCCTCCGCTAGTGCATGTTCAATAATGCCGTTGAGGTAAGTGGCGTCCATGCTGAATTTTTCCGGCACGGGGTTCGCGATGATGGCCCCTCCAGCTAAACCAGCATTCCATTTGGTAGCCAAAACTGTTGCTACTTCTTCCGGTGTATGTAAGGTATAATCGACCCCCAATCCGCTTTCTCGAGAATAAAAAGCAGGAAACTCACGGGTTTGATAACCGATTACTGGTACGCCATAGGTTTCGAGGTACTCCAAGGTGAGTGGTAAATCCAGGATTGACTTCGCACCAGCGCAAACAACGGCTACATTCGTTCGTGCCAATTCTTGCAAATCTGCCGAAATGTCAAAATTTTCTGCTCCGCCGCGGTGTACGCCACCAATACCGCCAGTGGCAAAGAGCTCAATGCCGGCCTGTGCTGCAATGATCATTGTGGCCGCAACCGTTGTTGCTCCAAGCTGTTTTTTTGCCAGAAGAAAAGGGATATCCCGCCGACTGGCCTTGGCCACTGCGGTGCCTGTTTTTCCCAGCGTCTCGATTTGGTCGAGGTTCAAACCTGCGCACAGTTGTCCATCAAGAATGGCGATGGTTGCTGGTACAGCACCGGCTTTCCGAACAGTTTCCTCTACCCGCAGGGCTGTTTCTACATTTTCAGGGTAAGGCATCCCGTGGGAGATGATCGTTGATTCTAAGGCTACAACCGCCTTTCCGTCAGCTAATGCATCAGCTACTTCTTCCTTTTTGTTGAGGTATTGGCTCATCAGATCGTCAATTACTATTTGCGATTTTTATTGCGCAGAAAATAAATTGCTGTTGCTAACAAAATTTACGGATATGCTCCAATAAGACCGCCTGCGACATTTCCTTATTGATTGCTCCTTCGGCGCGTACCGCTACGGTGGATGCGGCCAAGCCCGCCCGGCAACAATCCTCCAGCGACCATTTGCGTAAGCTGGCCCAGATCAGGCCTGCCTGAAAAGCATCTCCTGCTCCCGTGGTGTCTGCTACTTTTACCTTGGCTGCTGGCAGATGAATTTTTCGTTCAGCATCAGCAGCATAAGCCCCGTGATCACCCAATGTAATGAACACCCGCTGTACACCAGCTGCAAGCCACCTGCTGGCTAATTTTTCTACATCGCTTGATTGTGAGAGGGGTTGCCCGCTTAATACTTCGGCCTGACGGCGATTTACCTTTACGGTATGAAACTTGCCAAGCTGGTCCTTGACCCTGGTAGCCAATTGCGCCGAAACGGGGTCGAGATAAATAGGTACATCCAGCTCTTGGGCCAGCAACCACTCAATGGCCGCTGGTGGTGTATTGGTTTCCAAACAAATGATGCTTGCTTCTTGCAGCGCGGGGAGCTGAGACTCCAGGTAAGCAGGCGTGATTACGTCTAAAATAGAAAGGTCGGCGATCCCGGCAAAGAGATCATTCTTTTCGTCCAGTATCGCCAGGTTGAGTGCACCTTTGCGGCCATTAGCCAGGATGCTGTAGCGTACACCAATGTTCAGCTCCTGGCATTCGGAGAGCAGTGCTTTGCCATTGCGATCATCACCAAAGACGGTCATCAATTCCGTGGGCAAGCCTAGCCGAACGAGATTTTCGGCCAAGTTGCGACCTACGCCACCCGAAGACTTTACAATTCTACCCGGTACTGATTCCGTTAAGGTTGGTTTTCGTTGAGGAAAGCCTACCATATCCGTCAGTGCTGCTCCCAGCACAAAGATTGGTTTACTCATGTTTTTAGGGATATTTAAGCACAGAGATACGAAAAATTCCGGGGTCTTTATAGAAGACTTGTTTGCCATTGCACAGATATTGCGCCAACTTTGTCCTAAACTCTTCCCTTATGCCTTTTTCCTTATCCGCTACCTTTCCTGATCGTAAGCCGCTGGTGGCGATGATCCATGTGCCGGCATTACCCGGTACGCCCGCTTATCAAAACAACTGGCCTGCCGTGTTGAAAAAAGTGCGGCAAGAAGCTGAGCTACTCGCTACTGCGGGGGTAGATGCCTTGCTCCTCGAAAATATGCACGATACGCCTTATGCTGCAAGGACAGTAGGCCCTGAAATTGTGAGCGGCATGACAGCCGTGGCGCTAGCGGTGAAAAATATTGCGCCCCAATTACCCTGTGGTATTCAAATTTTGGCAGGAGCGAATCAGGCTGCTTTGGCGGTTGCATTGGCTGCTGATCTCCAATTCATCCGAGCCGAAGGTTTTGTTTTTGGCCACTTGGCGGACGAGGGTTGGATGAACAGTGATGCAGCAGAGCTGCTCCGTTACCGGAGAAATATAGGGGCTGAACATATTGCTGTCTTCACCGACGTCAAGAAGAAACACAGTGCCCACGCCATGACGGCGGATGTGGACTTGGCGGAGACGGCCAAAGCTGCTCAGTTTTTCCGTACAGATGGCTTGATTGTCACCGGAACTGCTACCGGAACGGAAGCAAAACCCGAAGATTTGGCAGCGGTAAAAAAAGCGTGTCCTGATCTTCCGCTGTTGGTAGGGTCAGGGATTACGCCCGGCAATATCAAGCATTATCTGCCTTTTGCGGATGGGTTTATCGTCGGGTCGGCATTGAAAAAAGAGGGGCACTGGGCGAATGATATTGATCCTCGCAGGGTGGAGGAGATGGTGGGGGCTTTGGTGGGATGACCCTATCTCACCCTCCGCCCTTTCCAATAAAAAGAAAGCGGCAACAAAGCCAGTGTACCAATCAGCACTATATAGAAAGGATGGATCAACTGCACGGGTAGTAGCCAAGTCAGCCACTTGCCCTCACCCATTTCGCGACAAGCAAAGCGCAGGTAAAATCCTTCGACTATCAATTTCACCAGCCAAGCTAAGGCCACTACAAAGGGCTGGAAAAAAAGTAAAGGAAGGAGCAGTAGCAGCCCCCAGGAGAGTAGATAAACCAGCCCTTGAAAAATGATCAAATAAGGATCGCGATAAGCTCCCGTTTTTCCGGCCCAGCGCAGGCGTTGCCAAAATAATTTTGACCAACTATCCTCTGCTTCCGTGCAAACGGTAGCTGATGTAGTAAATAAGAACTGAATGGATTTGACGTCTTTCTTTACCGCTTTTTGCAGCAAGAAAATATCATCGCCTGAGGCCAGCTTTTCATTACCCAGGTAAGCGCCGAGTTCCTGGAAATAAGTTTTGGTAAAGGCCAGGTTGGCCCCATTGGCTAAAAGTGGACGCCCCTGATAAACGGCGGCTCCGGTGAGCAACATAGTGCCGCAAACATCCAGCCCTTGCCAGGCAGTGAGCAAGCTTGCGGGGCCGCTCATTTTTACGGGACCTAAGATCATTTTTGCGCCCCCGTGCCAAGCAGCAGCTATTTCTTCCAGCCAGCCCTTCGGCACAACCACATCTGCATCGGTGGTGACGATGAGTGTCCCCTGGGCTTTTTGAATGGCTTTTTCCAGTGCTGCTTTTTTGCCCTGACCATGATCTCCTTGCAGCGGTATCAAGTGCACTCTTTGATCTATGATTTGCTCGACGATCTTGGCGGTGCCATCCGATGAATGATCATCAATGACAATAATTTCCATTTTTCCGAAAGGGTAATCCTGGCTCAAGACCGACTGAAGGCAAGCCCCGATATTGGCCGCTTCGTTGCGAGCCGGAATGATGACGGAAATTAGGGGTAATTCAGCAGCAGCGACAGGAGCACGATAAGCTCGCGCACCATCTTTCCAACGCTTGGCAAGCCAGGCCAGAAAAAAAGCGTACAGCAGGCTTAGCACCAGCGTACCATACAGCACTACGGTACTAGCCACTAGGTAAAAGATACTTGGTACAACATCCATTTGTAGGAATTTAAACCGCTAAGAAAGCACCGCGAAGCTCGCCGGCTGTACCAGCATGGGAGGTAAACCTTTCTGACGGAGTACTTGGCAAGACGTCAAATTTGGGTTATTCAAAATCCCTATCCCCCCTGTCCGCTTGGTCAGGCGGGCTCTACTAAGTACCTAATACAGTGAGATTTCACATTACTTACTGATCCAACGCTCAGGATTCAGTCGTTCTTTTTGGCGCCATAGCTCAAAGTGGAGTTCTCCGGCTTGGGTGCTGATATTACCGATCGTTTGGCCCGCAACAAGGGTAGTGCCGCTACTTACGCTCACACTTTCCAGATTCGAATATACCGTATAGTAGTCTCCGTGTCTTACCAGTACCATATTGCGGTAACCGGGTACAAAATGGGTGCTCACTACCGTGCCCGCAGCTACGGCCTTGACCCCCGTGTTGGTTTTGATACCGATATCGATACCGTTGTTAGATATTTCCACCCCCTTGACGGTGGGGTGGGGCTGACGGCCAAACCTTTTTACAATTTCTCCCTCCACGGGCCAGGGTAGGCGGCCTTTTTGGCTTCCAAAATTACTGGTGTCATTATTTCCTTCCGGCGCTGCGGTGTTGCTGGCGGCAGGTGTCGTAGTGGCCGTCTCTGTTCTGGTTCTTTCTGCTTTGCGTATCCTGGCCATCTCCGAGGCGATGGATTGCTCAATGGCTTGATTGAGTTCTTCGCGGGCGATCTCCTGCCGTTTGATGTCGGCGAGAAGCGTGGCTTCACTCTTATTGAGTTTGGTCAACAACTGATCCTGAGCCACCTTTTCTCGGCTGATGGCTACTTTCTGATTTTCCTCGGTGAGTAGCAACCTTTCTTTTTCCTCCCGACGTACTTCCAGTTGAGTAAGCTTAGTTTGCAATGATTTTTGCGTGGCCACAATCAGGCGAGCCTGGCGACTTCTGAATCGTTGGTACTGGCGGAGGTATTGCCAACGCCGAAAAGCTTCGTTAAAATTTCGCGATGATAAGAGAAAGCTGAGCCAGGTATGCTGTAGGCGGCTACGATAAGCCGCCCGTACCAAGTGGCTGTACTCTTCTTTCAATCGATCTACATCTTCATTGAGGGCTAGGACGACTTCATTGGTACGAATGATACTGGCATCCGTGTAGGAAATTTCTTGCTGAAGGGTGCTAATGAGTTCTTCCCTTTTGCGAATCTGTTGTTGCAGTAATGCCAACTGCTCTACCGTAGCTGCTTTGTTGCGGCGGGTATCCCCCAAACGGCGGTTGTTGGCGTTGATTTCCGCCATCAATTCTGCTCGTTTGTTCTTCAGTGCGTCTGCTGACTGCCCTGATAAAGCGCCTGTGGTACTGCATACGATCAGTAGCAGTAAAAGTGCATTACTTAGACATCCGCTCATAGCGCGGAGGCACACTGAAATCGAAATCGGTAGGAACGTTGAGCTCAACTTGGGTAAATTCTATTTCTATCTCTGCCTTCCCGGTTTCCCGGCTATTGACAGCAATTTTACGAAGGTAAGAAAAATCACGGTTGGTGCCAGCATCCTGATAGTTCAGTAATTGAATGGCTAGTGAGCGGGCGTTGCCTCCTTGCTGTACCTCCATCCTATCCAACTGGTAATTGGGCAGCAAGAACCAGAAATCGTTGCGCGCATCTTCATCTTGTGCAGACCACCGCAGGGTATTTTCTTCAGTACTTGCCTTAGGCGTATACTGGGTCAGGTAAACCGGGTTTCCGAGCAAAATTTGTTGCAACATCGTGAGGTCGGCAGGCAGCTTAAAACGCTCGGCGATATAGCTAATAGGCTCCGCCGCGTACTCTTTGTTGAAACGATCTATGATGAATAGCGAATCGGGCGTGACCATTGCACGAGCAACTTCGAAGCCAAACTTCTTAACACTCATCCAGATAGCTCGGTCTTTTTGCATTTTAATGGTAGCGGTACCACCTACAGACATGTCGCCATCATCAAAGGAAAGGCGAGCACTACCGTTGAGCCACTCTGCCTGGATTTGGTTTTGGGCAAAAACTTTCAGATAATCAGCCGGCCCCATGGGGCGATCGACGGTGGTTGTTTCGGTGGCTTTTTTAGCGGTGTTACAACCACTGGACAAAACCAGGGTCAGCACAATAAAAACACCTAAGAACGAACGAAATGCTGGTAGTGAAATCATAAACTCCGATTTGCAATTTTATCTTCTAAACGCTTACTATCGCCGCCTAGTGTCTTGGCTTCCTGCCAAAAGGAAACGGCTTGATCTGGATGCTTGAGTTGAAACTGGATGTCCCCCGCCAACTCCAAAGCAGCAGGCCAATAGGCCGCGCCGTTGGTACGGGCTTTGGCATTCCATTCTTGCGCTTGCTCGTAGCGACCATCCTGGTAATATACTTTGGCTAAGCCATTGGCATAATAGGGATGGTATGGCATTTGGTTGGCTGCTTGTTCGGCCGCCGCCTTGGCGTTTTTCAGGTCATTTTTTTCCAGCAGGTATTCCGCATAACGGTAGTTGACATCTGGCGACGTAGGGGCCAACTCCAAAGCCTGCTTGAATGCAGCTGCCGCAGCTGATTTATCCCCTTGATGACTGTACACCTGTCCTTCAATGGCTTGAATTTCTCCGCGCAGGGCCTGGTCTCGGCCGCTCATCATGGTGGCCATGCTGGTGGCGTCGAGGGCTTCGTCGTAGCGTTTCGTCGCATCGGCTCCCAATGCCAGAAAATATTGGATGACGGCGCGGTTGGGGAAAATATCCAAGGCGTCATTGGCGGCTTTGTAAAGCCCTTCCCCATCACCTACTTCGTAGAGAGCCGTGAGCAGTTGTTCCCATACGGGAAACACATTTTCATCGCGTTCCAGCGTAGTTTTGTACTTCTGAATAGCTTCTTTCTTTCGTCCAGAATGATAGAGCAAATCTCCCGCTGCTGAAAACGGCTTGGCATCGCTGTTGTGAACACCTTCCATAATGGTCGTAAGTTCCAAAGCCGCATCGGCAATGACACGATTTCCTGTTTCGGCCACCATGGTAATGAAAGGGTAAAGCTTACTGATTTTCAGATCTACGGCAACGTCGCTGCGTTCGAAGGCGGGTCGCAATTCAGCGAGATAGCGGAGTTCGTCTTGCTGTATATTAGAGCCTCCAGCCAGGGCCAGTTGCGCCTTGGCGTCTTTGGGGTCTTGGGCAATAATTTGCTCGTACACTTTCCGAGCGGCAGCCGTATCACCTTGAGCATCGTAAAAAGCAGCCAGAATGTGCTTGTATTCCAGCACCTTGGGGTAGACCTCCACCAGGTGTTCCAGTTCTTTGGCGGCGCGTTTGGTATCGCCCAAACCTAAAAAGAGGGTGTGGCGGCGGCGGGCAATTTCTTCGTTAAGCCCGATGGCTTTTTCTAAATCGTCGTAGACCTTAAGCGCTTTATCAATCTCCTGGGCGCGAACCAAAAAATAAGCCCAGCGGAAATAGACGTACTGATCATCTGGCGACTTCTTGGCCAAGGCCTCGTAAAGTGCTGCCCCTTCGGCGTTGCGCCCTTCTTGCTGGTAGATGTCGGCCAAAAACTTGAGGTACCATTCGTTATCGGGAGCTAAATCGGTTGCCAGTTTCAGGTAACGAACCGCATCCTCGATGTCACCCTGCGCGTGTAGCAAACGGCCGAGTTCGTAAGCGACGGCGGCATTGCTGCCATCCTGGCGATTCAGCTCACGCAGCATGCTTACGGCCTTATCGTAATTGCCCAATAGTTTTTCGCGGTTGGCTTCAATAAAAAGCTTTTCGCGGTTGACTTCTTCTTCCGTCACTTGCTCCTGCGCGAACACAGCACTCAAAGACAAAAGCATCAAAAAGGGTAGTAGTATCTTTCGACTCACAACAGTGGGTTATCTTAATAAAACACACAAATTTACAGTGCTTCAATGGAATAAAGCCATTGGCACCTAATTAACAACAACGAAAATTCCTTTCTGGTTATTAGTCTGTTCGATGAAGTTAATTTTTAGAGCTTGTTATCTTTGTGAAAAAACAGGGAAACTGATGCAAATTGAACACCTCGGTATTGCCGTGAAAGACCTGGAAGCAGCCAATGAGCTGTATACGACCCTACTGGGTAAAGCACCCTACAAAGCGGAAGAAGTAGAAAGTGAAAAAGTGATGACTTCCTTCTTTCAAACGGGTGAATCCAAGATTGAGTTGCTGGCAGCTACCGCTCCAGAAAGTGCGATTGCCCAGTACATCGAAAAACGGGGCGAGGGGATTCACCACGTCGCCTTCCGGGTAGCGGATATTCGTGCCGAGATGGAACGCCTACGGGAGCAGGGCTTTCGTTTACTCAACGAAGCACCGAAGCGAGGTGCAGACAATATGTGGGTTTGTTTTGTGCACCCGAAGTCTGCCAATGGGGTTTTGGTAGAGTTGTGTCAGCCGGTTGAGTGAAAAAAATAAAAATAGAGGGTAAGGTTTTGGTGGTATTAGGTATCTATCAATGAATCTAAAAACCACAAAATGAAACCTTTTATTTTGCTTTTTCTATTTCCTTTCTTGTTGACAGCCCAAGACAAATCAATCATTTTCACGATGAGAGATCATCAAGTGAAACAACTGATTCTTAGCAGTGAAGATAATGTCAGCTACGAATATGAGGATGGGTTGATCACTACCGCTGCTGTCATTGCAGGGGTTTCTTCCCAAACTTTCAATTATTACTCCGGAGATGATCGTCTCGACTCTGTGATTGTTCATACCCACCTGAATAAAGAAATAAGGATCAGTAAGAAAATCTATGATTATGACAAAGGTGGTCAGCTCGTATGTACGCGTAATGGACAAGATCTGCTTAGGGAAAACGTGGAAGTAGACTCCTTCTTTTACAACGCCAAAGGACAGCTGGTCCAACTGCGACAATATCAAAATAAGCTGGGAATGGAAGCTGGCTACCGGCGAGTAGATCATTTGCTTCCCCAGGTTAGCGTTGATTACGAATACAATAACAGGGGGCAGATAATACGTGCTACCAGCTCAGGCTGGATGCTTCCTAGTACTACCCATTATTATTACGACGAGCAGGGGCGAGATCTGAGATCAGAAAAAATACTCTTTGTTGATGCCACCAAAGCGGAGGAAAACGAAGCCTGTTTGCGTATTGTCTCGGAAAGTGAATACGATGACACGGGCTTATTGGTTGTTACCAACATTTCTACTTACGAGATCAAGCCCAATGGGCGAGAAAAAAAGATTCCTGGAAAAATTCAAATGAAACGCAGCTACACTTTTTACGATCATCTATAAACAAAAGTGTCGGCTGTAACTAAGTCGCTTAGTAGACTCTTTTCAGTACCTTTGCCGCAACAAAGCAAAACTTTTGGGTCAGCCTATTTATTCAGCAAAGGCTGCCCAAAAGTTTTGCGCTTTAATTAAATGAAGTGATTCACTGTATGGCGTACCAAAGCAGAAAAAGAGACTACCGCACCCCGCGCGAAAAAAATGCGGTCACTTGGCGAAACACCAAGCTGATTGTCCTTTTTTCCACCCTGGCGATCATCGTTTGGGTTTTTAAAAATCGTTACGAATACTGGGCTTGGATCAAGACCTATTTTTATTGATTATCTTTGTAGGAAAGAATATTCTCTATGAGCAATTTTGTTGTTTCGGCCCGCAAGTATCGCCCCCAGCGCTTTGATGAAGTGGTGGGGCAACAGCACGTGTCCCTGACCCTCAAAAATGCTTTGCAGAGTGATCACCTGGCCCACGCTTTTCTTTTTTGTGGGCCTCGGGGAGTGGGTAAAACGACCTGCGCCCGAATTTTGGCGAAGACGCTCAATTGCCAAAACCCTACGGCCGATTTTGAGCCTTGTAATACTTGTGACAACTGTGTTTCGTTCAGCCAAAATGCTTCTTTCAATATTACCGAGCTGGATGCTGCCAGTAACAACTCGGTGGAGCACATTCGGGCGCTGATTGAGCAGGTGAGGTTTCAGCCGCAGCAGGGCAAGTACAAGGTGTTCATCATTGATGAGGTACACATGCTTTCTCAGGCGGCGTTCAATGCCTTTCTGAAAACCTTGGAAGAGCCGCCTTCCTACGCCATCTTTATTCTGGCGACCACGGAGAAGCACAAGATTATTCCTACGATTCTCTCCCGCTGTCAGATTTTTGATTTCAAGCGGATTCAGACACCGGACATGGTGGCCCACCTGGCAGATATTTGTGAACAAGAAGGGATCAAGGCCGATGCGGATGCCTTGCACATCGTAGCCCAAAAAGCCGATGGTGCCCTGCGGGATGCGCTTTCTATTTTTGACCGGATCGTTTCGTTTTCCGGCAAGCAGATTTCTTACGAGGACGTAATTACGAACCTCAATGTGCTGGATTACGACTACTACTTCCGGGTGGTGGATGCCTTGTTGGCCGAAGATATTCAGCAGACGCTTGTGATCTTCGACGATATTCAGCGCAAGGGATTTGATGGCGACTTGTTCGTCACGGGCCTGGCGGAGCATTTGCGCAATATCCTCGTTTGCAAAGACGAGCAAACCCTGAGCCTGCTGGATGCCAGTGATAGCCTGCGGGACCGGTACCAACAGCAGGCACGCCTGAGCGGCAGTGATTTCATCCTGACGACGCTCAACCTGGCCAACGATTGCGACCTCAATTACAAACTGGCCCGCAACAAACGGCTCCACGTGGAGATGACGCTCATCAAGATGGCCAGCATAGGAAGAGCTTTCCGGATTGCTGATCAACCGCTGGCAGCCCCAGCAACCCAGGAAAAAAAAACGCCTGACGCGAACGTAAGTAGCCCCGTGGCCAACGCTGCCGATGTGCCTTCGGTAGGAATTGCACCGCCCTCCACCAGCCCGGGAAATACCCCACAAGCACCCGCCGCTACAACGACCAACCAGCAAGCCAACTCCTCGACAGAACTAAACAAAAAAGCACCTCCCACAACGTCCATCCCCATCAAAGAACAGGCCAACACCATGGCCAAGGCCAACCTGAGCAGTATGTTGGCCCAGCTCAAGGAGGAAGATAAAATCAAGGTAGAAACGGTTGATAAACTCCAACTCAACGAGGTACAAAAAGCCTGGGATAAATACGTCGCATCCGTTGAACGCGACAGCTTGCGTTTTCAGCTACAGGGGGTAGAACTCTCGCTGGAGCACATGACCATTACCGCCAAGGTCAGCTCCATTTTGATAGAGAGTGCCATTCGGGAAGAGCATGACCTCACTGAAACCTTGCGCCAAGAGCTAAAAGCGCCCGACCTGATGTTGAAAGTGGAAGTGGATGCCAGCATGCGCAAAGAAGAGGTAAAAGTAAAGCCCAAGACCCTCAACGCCCGCGAAAAGTACCAGATGATGGTGGAACAGAACCCCGCCGTAAAGGAGCTGGTGAAGCGCTTTGGTTTGCGGCCTGATGAGTGAGTGCGTGAGGCTTACCTTGTATGTTCCTAGAAGAGAGATAATTGAGGCAAGCCTCACGGTATTGGGTACGGGGTACTTAGTATAGGGTATTTTAAATACGAAAAGGTACAGTACCCCGGTTAACATCAACTGTTCACTTAGCGAACCGTCTCTAAATGTACTTGTGCGATCCGTCGCAGGAAGGCATCTTGTTGGACAGGCCACAGACGCAGTCGTTGATGCCTTTTCCATCGAGAATCCGCTCAATGTACTTTTCTATCCTTGCTGTGCGGGTTTGGGATTGTTTTCCGGCGGAGAAAAACAGGTTGTAGCCCCTTTGTCGCCCTGGGGTCAGTGCCTCAAAGGCGGTTTTGAAGGCGGGGAGTTCTTCGAACTTATGTAGTAATTCTTCTACCAGAACGAGTTCGTTTTTTTCTTTAAAATCGATCCTCAATCCTGCTTTTTCCACTTCGATGGCTTCAAAAATATATGCTTCCAAGGTGGATTTTTTTGCTGTAATTTCTTTGCTATTGGTAAATCGAATCACACGTGCAGCCTGAATATTCTCTCCCGGTTTTTCCAGGATTCCTTCCGGGTTTTGGAGCAAGGCCCCTTTGAAAAAGCTGAGCACACAATGGGTCTTAAATCCACCAATGATAGCAATGTTGCTCCCTTGAAAGGTATAGCAAGGAGAACGCCACTTCCATTCCTCTGTCAAATCACAGTCGAGGAGGATGGTTCTTAGTTCCGCCATTTCTTCCTGCCATTGATCGGCTTTACTGAGGAAGGTGTCTACTTTGGGGTTCATGGGTTGGGGGGGTGTGTGATTAACGGTTGTTGGTTGGATTAACAGCGATGCTTTGCTTACAGCACATTACTAAACAGTCTCATTCCTAATTTCTCTTATCCTTCATTTACTCTAATGAGGATATCCTTATACAATTTTTCACTTATTCTGAAACCCATTTTTTCTTTTAAATCCTTCATGTAAGGCTCAACCTTTGGTATTAGACCTTCTTCTTTTGCCAATACTAGAATACCTAAAAGGCCAATTATTCTAATTCCATATGATCTTGCTATCCTTCTTCCTTTTGCCTCATCCATTACAAGAAAATCCGAATTCAGCTCAAGGGCTAATACGATCGCTTCTGATTCTCCTTTATCCAGTTTTTCTCTTAACTCCTCGTATAAATTCCGATTCTTTATCTCCACTATCTTTATCCAGTCAAAGGAATCAATTACTTTTTTCTGCTTTGAAAGGGCTGCTAATTCTTTATATACTTCATTAGGGATTAAGATTTCTCTATAAAGCCCCTTCATTATCAGTAATAACTTAATTTTCAACAAGTTAGTTATTGCTGTTGTATCGCTTACTACTACCACTATTCTTTCATTTCTTTATATGCCTTAATTGAGTCAAGGTCATCTAGAAAATCTTCATAATCGTATTTTATTAACACATCTCTCTTTGACATTTCCAATTGAAAAGAAATCTGGTCTAGTCCCGCCATATTCCTGGCTTGACCTAAAGTTAATCGGCCTATATCGTACAGGTGTACTGCGATTTCTATCAACAGATCGTCAGGCGACATATTGGCATTCAGCAGCACATCTTCTCCTATTATTAATCCCATCTGCTCTATTGTTTTATATATAACAGCTCTTAGCCTACTAAAATAAGTCAATTTGAGTACTTTATCAAATTGACCAAATAAAACCTATACATATTCTCTTTCACCTAGAATTCTATTTACCCGAAGAGTTGAGCGAACGTCCCCTTATTTGCATTGCACTAAAACCTTGTATCCCCCCTTTTACCTACTTACAAAAAAGCCTTTTCTACCCCATTCGCAGCCCTCACCCCACCTCAACCCCTCGCCCCTCAACCGTAATCCAATCACTCCAGGAGCCGGGGTACAGGCGGGCGTCGCCTAAGCCGGCGTGTGCGTAGGCGAGGATATTATGGCAGGCGGTGACGCCGGAACCACAGTAGAAGGTGGTCTTTTCTGCTGCTGGTAGATCAGCAAAACGGGCACGCAGTTCTGCGGGTGATTTTAGCAGTCCTTCGCTGGTCCAATTGTCGGCGAAGGGCAGGTTGATGGCGCCGGGTACGTGGCCCGCTACGGGATCGATGGGCTCTACTTCTCCGCGGTAGCGTTCGGGAGCGCGGGAATCTACGACAACAGCGTCAGGAGCGGTACGTAAATGATCTAAGGCTGCGGCATCATTGGTCCAGTCTTTTTGTGCTTTAGCTACAAAATTTACCGGCGACAGCTTGCGTACTTCTGTGTTCTGCGGCAAGCCTGCTTTTTCCCAAGTGGCCAGTCCGCCGTCGAGCACCGCCACGGCCTCGTGCCCCAGGTAGCGCAACATCCACCACAGGCGAGCAGCGATGGCACCGCGCTTGTCATCATAAACGACCACCTGCGTCGCAGGGCTGATTCCCCAACGGCTGAACAATTGTTCCATTGCCGTAATACAGGGCAGTGGGTGCCGCCCGGTCTTTCCCGGAACGATGGGCCCACTCAGGTCTTCCTCCAGATGAGCGAAGATGGCCCCCGGGATATGAGCATGGTCATAAGCACGTTGGCCATAAGCCAGGTCGTCCAGATCGTGGCGGCAATCAATGACCAGCCAATTGGGATTCGCCAATTCTGACGCTAATTCTACTGCGGAGATGATGGTATTGAACACAGGATGTCTATTTTAGCTCTTCATTTACTAATAATCTTCTAATATTGTGAAATTTTCCGTTAGGGAATGAGTATTCACATCATTTTTTATTTCACTACAGTATGATGATCTCACTACGTTATACCATTGGGCTTTTGGTCGCCTGCTTGCCTTTATTGCTTTTGGGCCAGCTACAAAGTCCTGATAATTTCCTTCCCCATCGCCTGGGACAAACCTTTACGCCTCACCACTTGCTGGTGGATTATTTCGAGCACGTTGCGGCCAACAGCAAGGCGGTCCAACTCGAAGAATATGGCCGCACCAACGAGCAACGCCCGCTCCTGTTGGCCGTCGTTTCTACACAAGAAAATATGGCTCAAATCGAAGCCATTCGCCTGAATCATCTCCGTCGTGCGGGTATAGAAAAAGGCACACCAGACCCTGCGCTCGACCGTGCTATCGTCTGGCTGAGCTACAGTGTCCACGGCAACGAAGCGGCCGGCTCAGAATCCAGCATGGGGGTCATCTACGATCTCGTGGATCCCAATAACAAAGCTGCCCAGGAGTGGCTCAAAAATACCATCGTCATTATCGACCCTTCGGTCAATCCTGATGGGTATTCCCGCTATACCAGTTGGTACCGGGGCGTAGCCACCACCAGTCGTGATATTAATCCTGATGTTCGCGAGCACCGCGAGCCCTGGCCCGGTGGTCGTACCAACCACTATATGTTTGACCTCAACCGTGATTGGGCCTGGCAGACGCAGGTGGAATCGCAGCAACGGATCGTGAAATACCACCAATGGATGCCCCATATCCATGCCGATCTGCACGAGCAGTGGTTTGATAATCCTTACTATTTTGCACCCGCTGCCCAACCTTTTCACGCTTACATTACCGAATGGCAAAGTGATTTCCAAACAGAAATCGGAAAAAACCACGCCAAATATTTCGACCAAAATGGCTGGCTCTATTTCACGCGGGAGGTATTTGATCTGCTTTACCCTAGCTACGGTGATACCTACCCCACCTTCAATGGATCTGTAGGAATGACTTACGAGCAAGGTGGTCACAGTAAAGGTGGCGCAGCTATTTTGTTGCCTAATAGTGATACACTGACCCTCTACGACCGGGTGGCACATCACCGCACTACTTCTTTGAGCACCATTGAAATTGCGAGTAAGAGTGTGGATCGTTTGGTAAATCAGTTTACCGATTACTTCAAAAGAGCGGCCGACAATCCTACGGGGTCTTACAAGACCTACATCATCAAAGGAGATAACCAGCAGCCAAGAATGGAGGCCCTCCTTCAGTTTTTGGATCGCAATGGAATTGAATACGGCACTGCGGCAAGCTCCAGCACCGTCAACGCCTACAACTACCAAAATGGGAAGCGGGAAAATATCAGCATTGGCAACAATGATTTGGTCATCAGCGCCTACCAGCCTCGTTCGGTGCTGACCCAGGTATTGCTTGATCCTACCACCGAGGTCGTCGATTCTCTCACTTACGATATCACGGCTTGGAGCCTGCCTTATGCTTATGGCCTTAACGCTTTTGCGAGTACGACGCGCGTAAATGTGAAAAAAGGTTACGAGCCAGCTCCTTACACCAATAACCTGGGTAGCAATCAAACACCTTATGCCTATCTAATTCCCTGGGAATCTACCAAGGAAGCACATTTTCTTGCCCAGCTTTTCAAAGCAGATGTGCAGGTAAGAGCTGCCAGTACTGATTTCCAACTTCGCGGCAAGCAATACCAGGCAGGAACACTGGTGATCACCCAGGCCGACAACCGTAAAAGAGATGATTTCGATAGTGTCGTACGCGACATCATCCGAACCAATAAGATCAGTGTGGATGCCATCACAACGGGCTTCACGGACAATGGCCCGGATTTGGGCTCGTCTTCTATGATGTTGCTGAAAGCACCTCGCGTAGCGATGGTAGCCGGTGAGGGCACTTATTCCAATGAAGCAGGCCAGGTATGGCATTTCTTTGAGCAACGCCTGGACTATCCTATCCATATCTACTACCCCGATGATTTGGAATCCTGGACGGGCGAAGATATCGACATCCTTATTTTGCCCGAAGGCTACTACCCAATGAATGATGGAGCAGGTGAAAACATTAAAAACTGGGTTCGCAGTGGTGGCAAGCTGATTGCCATTGGTGATGCCTTGTCTTCATTAGTAGGTCAGGATGGGTTTGGTCTCAGCTACAAAAGCGCTACCAGCGATAATGAACCCAGCCCCCCTCATCAGGACCACAGTTACGCTGGAGCAGAGCGTCGTAGCATTGCTGATGCTATTCCCGGTGCTATTTTTAGTGTAAAGATGGACACTTCCCATCCCTTGGCTTTTGGTTTAGGGGAAACTTACTTTTCGCTTAAAACAGGCACCTCCGCTTATGAACCGCTCAGCAGTGGTTGGAATATTGGCACCATTGGTGACGACCCCATGATCAGTGGTTTTGTAGGTAGCAACGCGAAAGAAAAGATGAAAAATACCTTGGTGTACGGCGTGAAGCGGCACGGTGGTGGCCAAATGGTTTACCTGGTGGATAATCCGCTTTACCGTGGCTTCTGGGAAAACGGGACTTTCCTGTTTAGCAATGCTCTGTTTATGGTGGGGAATTAGGGTAAAATTCACCTTCAGGTATACGCTAAAGTCGGTTTGCCTGAAGGTGAATTTTACGGTATTATGTACTGGGTATAGCCCGCCTGGCCAAGCGGACAGGGGTATAGGGATTTTTGATATCGCTAGTAGAAGCATCTGATAAATTTCCTACCACTGGCTTTTCAAATCGATATTGGGAATCAATACCTAAT
Source organism: Lewinella sp. LCG006 (assembly GCF_040784935.1). Taxonomy (GTDB): domain Bacteria; phylum Bacteroidota; class Bacteroidia; order Chitinophagales; family Saprospiraceae; genus Lewinella. The sequence goes on from NZ_CP160680.1 coordinate 2,329,372, forward strand.
TGTTTACTATCCCTTTATACGCTACTTTAAGGGGTCAGCGAAGCAGCCGCATCCTACTACGTAAAAAGGGCTTCGACCCGCTTGTTTCTATCCCTAAAAGGAAAACAAGCGGGCCGAAGCCCTTTTTTATTATCGTAAAACCTGTGTTTAAGCTTTACGCCGCCGGCTCATAGCGCTGATAAAATTCTTTGAAGGTGATCATCCGCTCGGTCTGTTCGTCCCAAAGTTTGTGGAACATAAATTGCAGGCTTTCGAAGAAGGTCACCGAGGTAACGTACTGCTGCAAATCTGGATTTTCCTCCGCACAGCGTATCAGGTTGTAACTGGGGATACGGCTGTTTAGGTGGTGGATATGGTGGTAACCAATATTCCCCGTAAGGAAGTGCAACCAACCCGGCAACTTGTAAAAGCTACTGCCGCGAATGGCACTCAAGAGGTAATCCCAGTTGTCTTTCCAATGCTTGTAAGCCAGTTCGTGCTGATGTTGGACAAAGAAAAACCAAACGGCAATGATGGCGAACAAGAAGACAATTGGCAATTGGATCATCAAGAACGTTTTCCAACCAAAAGCCCACATGCCCAGGCCGTAAGCCGTGAACAGGAACAGATTGTTCAGTGCCAGCCACTTGCGGTTGTTTTGCCAGCCTTGTAATTTCACCAGCGTAAACCTGTTGTTACGAATCAAATAAATAACCGGCCCGACAACAAAAGTAATCAGTGGCATCCGAAAAATGCGATAAGCCAAACGCTGGCGTGGCGTAGCTTCAGCGTATTCCTTGGCGGTCATGGTTTGAATATCACCAATATCGCGTACCTCCAACTGTCCGCTGTGGCCATGATGAAAATCGTGTACCTGTGCCCAGTACTGGAAAGGAATAAAAGTAAACAAACTGGCTATCCAGCCCACAATCTTGTTCCAACGCTGGTCTTTGAAAAAGGAGCGGTGGCCACAATCGTGTTGGATAATAAAAATACGAACGGTAAAAAAAGCATTCAGCAAAGCCAAAGCCCAGGTGATACCGTACGACCATTCCAGGCTCTGGTACATCAGCGCCCAAATAGCGATGAATGGCCCGAAGGAAGTAATGATCTGAAGAATAGCCCGGCTACTGTCTGACTGAGCATACTTCTTGAAGCGAACCGGCCAATCGGCTAAGGCTTGCTGGATCTGTTGATCGGTGTAAGTTGACATAAGAAAAAAAATTAGGCATTGAAAAACAAAACAGTTTGAAACACAGATAGTTGTCAGCCACGCAGAAGCATCAGCTGTTAACTGAATGTAGTCTGGCAAAGATAGGATATTAGTCAACCACAAAAATAGGGCACAAAGACCCAAAGCACCAAGCAGATAGCAGTATATTGTCTGGTCAAGACAGAAAGGTGACATGATATTAACAAACCAAATACGCTTAGAATAGGGGGGCTTTCTATTTATACACATCTCTTTAACAACAGGATACATTTTCATTGTCAAAAAAGCAAGTGTAGCGTTAATCCATACTAAACACCTTCCCATCATGTTTCGTAGCTATCTAAAAATCGGCTTTCGTAGCCTCCGCAAGCAACCTTTTCAGACCACCATTTTTATTTCAGGTCTGGCTTTAGGGCTTACTGCTTTCCTTTTTTTACAGCAATACACTGCTTTTGAAAAGAGCTACGATAATTTCCATTATGCTGCCGACGAGCTCTACCGCGTCACTACTGATCAAATAGTAAACGGGAAAATAGATACACGCGACGCGATGTCCTTTGCCTCATCCGGCGCTATGCTCGTGGAAGAAATCCCTGAAATTATCAACGCTACGACAACCTATAAAACGGAACGGATGGTATTTCGTAAGCGCAATCAACCGATCGAAGAACTCAACGTCATTGCTGTAGACACCAATTTTCTTGACCTTTTTGCTTATCCCGTACTTCAGGGCGACCCAAAGACGATGCTTTCCGCTCCCTTCAGTATCGTCTTGACCAAAACCCAGGCCGTGAAGTATTTTGGCGAAGAAAATCCCATTGGTAAAACGATTGAAGACCTCGATGAATTCAATCAGGCTTTTACTGTTACCGGAGTTATTGACGATGTTCCCGAAAACACGCACTACCATTTTGATATACTTGTATCACTGGCCAGCTACCAGGAAGAGCTGGAAGAAAACGGATGGGATGGCTACAATTATTACACTTATGTCTTGTTGGACGCTGGGGCAAAGTTGGCACAAGTAGAGAAAAAACTCCTCGCGCTTGCCAAGAAATACATTGGCGAAGAGGATCAACTTTTTTTTAATCTTCAACCCGTAAAAGATATTCATCTTTATTCTGATTTCACTTTCGAACCTCAGGTTCACGGTAGTGCCAAAGCCGTTAATTTTTTGAGTATCATCTCTATTTTCATTCTGCTCATTGCATGGATCAATTATATTAATCTGTCTACTGCAAAGGCGGTAGAACGCGCCAAAGAAGTAGGTTTACGCAAAGTTGTTGGTGCTCAGCAAAAGCAACTTATTGGGCAGTTTTTTTTCGAATCCTTGCTTATCAATTTATTTGGTGCCTTAGCAGCTCTTCTGTTGGCTTTTGCGCTTACCCCCTATTTCAACGGGCTCGTAGGTAATACAGTCGTCCACAATGTTTTTTTCAATTCCTATTTCTTAGGGCAATTGGCGATTTTCTTTCTTGTAGGTACGATCGCTACAGCCTTCTATCCCGCTATTGTACTTTCCTCTTTTCAACCCATCAATGCTCTGCGTGGTGCTTTTAGCCGGACCCCAAAAGGGATATTCTTACGTAAATTGCTAGTAGTTGTGCAGTTTGCCGCTTCCCTTTTACTGATCGCCAGTACAGTGATTATTTACCGACAGGTAGATTTTCTTACCAATACAAAAATGGGAATGAACACCACCCATGTCATTGGTTTTGAAAGACCCGACCCTGAGGATATGTCACGTGAAGCATATATCAGTAAGATCAGGGCTTTTGAAAATGCCCTATTAGCTAAGCCTGAAATAAAAAGTGTTGGTGGCATTCAGAATATGCCTGGTGGACAGAGTTTTGACATCAACTCTACCAGCAGTGGCGTAAGTATACCTGGTCAAACCGATATTGTTAAATCTACCATATATCTCACCGGTGCAGATGACAACTATCTTGATGTACTTAACATAGCCACGCTTGCCGGCCGTAATTTTGATCGAGAAATTGCTGCCGACTCTAATGCTGTTATGGTTAATGCAGCCTTCCTGAAATTATTGAATATTGCTGATCCGAGCCTTGCTGTTGGCGAGTTGCTGCAACTAAGAGAAGGCCCAAATGCAGCAAGGTTACCCATCGTAGGGGTTATTGATGATTTCAATCGCTCTACTTTAAAACAGCAGGTAGAGCCTACCATTCTTTATTACACTCCCACACCTCCGCGCAGTGTCGTGAAATTAAGTGGAGTGCAAATGGCTGCACAGTTGGACTTTATTCAAACCACCTATCGCGAGATGTTCCCCAATGCGCCCTTTGCTTATACGTTTCTTGATGAGCGATTTGCGAAAATATATGCCGCAGATAGGCGCTTTGGTAGCATCTTCCTCATTTTTTCCATCCTTGCCATTTTTGTAGCGTGCATGGGGTTACTGGGGCTGTCTTCCTATCTGGCGCTTCAGCGTACAAAAGAGGTTGGAATTAGAAAAGTACTGGGTGCTACCGTGCCGAGTATTGTATTATTATTCTTCCAAGATTTCCTCTGGTTAATCCTTATCGCCGTCGTAATTGGGGTTCCTATTACTTACTTGGGGATGAACGAATGGCTAGCTGGTTATGCACACCGGATCACTTTTCCCTGGTGGGTACTTTCAGGAGCCATACTCACATTGGTAGGTATTGCCTTTTTAACCGTCAGTTACCAAACTTGGCGTTTGGCCATATTAAACCCCACATCAACCCTACGACAAAACTAAACTACTCGTATTCCCCTCGATAGATCACCCCACTACTGGGGTTTTCACACACTTCTACCCGCGAGAGTGCCGGCAGTTGAGGCTTCACTTCCCGCCAAATCCAGATGGCAAGGTTTTCTGCCGTGGGGTTTTCCAGGCCAGGAATATCATTGAGGGTACGGTGATCGAGTCTTTCTTCGATAGGTTTCCAGATGGCTTTGACATCACCGAAATCTGCCACCCAGCCCAGGTGTGGATCCAATTCTCCACTAATGTACAGGCGTACAATATAGGTATGCCCGTGCATTCTTCGGCACTTGTGTTCTTCGTGAACGTTGGGCAAATAATGTGCAGAATCAAACGTAAACTTCTTAAAGATCTCCATCCTGTTGGCCAATTTTGCGCAAAGTTAGTATTAATTTTACGTATCTTCGAAAGTTGGTAACCCTTTCACAGATAGACTCATAAAGCAGTATCCCCGTCGCGAAGTGATTGGGGTATCGTACACCAAAACCGTTTAGTATGGCTACTCAAAGGGGGTTCGGAAGACAAGAAGGAAGCAATACCTCTCCAAATAGTGGCAAAAACTATTTGCTCACCATCGGTATCGACAATTACCTCCATTGGCAACGCCTCTCTAATGCCGTAAAGGATGCCCAGGAATTTGCTGATGTACTTACTCGTCAATATCAATTTGAGGCCGGAGATATTTTTACACTCTACAATGAACAGGCCACCGAGGCCAATATTTACCAGGCTTTAAGGGACATGAAACGGCGGCTGGAGCCACTGGACAACCTCATTGTTTACTATTCCGGCCACGGCCATTATGATGACGAATTTGATGAAGGTTACTGGATTCCCGTCAATGCTAAGCCCGATGATGAGAGTAATTTCATCAGCAATGCCAATATCGTCAAGCGAATCAACGCCCTGGATACACAGCATACGCTGCTAATCGTCGACAGTTGTTTTTCGGGATCTCTCGTGGTGCAAAAAAGAAATGCTATTCCCGACGAGCGGTTTAAGTCTCGGCGTATCCTGACCTCTGGCCGCTACGAAACGGTTTCCGATGGCCGCGATGGGGAGAACAGCCCTTTTTCCGCAGGCCTCCTCACTTATCTGCGCAAGAATACTTCGCCAAAACTGGATACCACCAGTGTCATCAAATACGTCAAAGACTTTGTTTTCACCCAGGCCAAGCAGCATCCCGTTGATGGCCGCATTCAAAATAGTGCCGACGAAGGGGGCGAGTTTGTCTTTTACCTGCGCCGTGACGAAGAAGCCGTTTGGCAGGAAGTGTGCCTGGCTGATAAAGTGGTGGAATACCGCAATTACATCGCCGGCTTTCCTGCCGGAAAATACGTAGCCGCCGCCAATCGCAAGATCAATTTACTGGAAGAAGATGAAGTCTGGTCGAGCGTCAAGATCAACGACACCGAGCTTGGCTATGAAGGTTATATCAGCAAATATTCTCCTTCCGGAAAATACCTCACCGAGGCTAGAGAGCGGCTCTCAAAACTCAGAGAAAACCGCCACGAACGCCAAAAAGCCCAACAGGAAATTGCCGCACGAGAAAGCGAGCGTGCCCAACTACGCCTGGCTTTCGACGAGCTGGTAAAAAGCGCTGAACGCTTATTTGGCGAACGCAAGCTGGAGGAAGCTCGCAGTAAATACCGAGAGGCACTCCAAACTCACCTCCCCGGCTTTGCCCCTACTCAGGAGTACCTCGAAGAGCAAATCAACCTTTGCCAGAGCAACCTGGCTTTTTTAGCTCATTACGAAAACGGCAAGGCGGCACTGCAGCAAGAAAACTACCGACTGGCCATCGAGTATTTTCAGGAAGCCCTGAAGATTAATAACAATGCCAAAGTAGAAAAACTCATCGCGCATTGCCAGCAGCAAATGCAAAATGGTCAGCGTAAAACTTCGACCAGAAGTGGCGGTGCTCAAACACGTTCTTTCGCAGGTACTGCTACTCCTGACGCGCCAAAGCGCCGTATTGGGATGTGGATTGGGGTAGGGGTTACCCTATGCTTCTTATTGTTCCTCCTTTTCGCAGCACTGGTCAACGAAGGCATTTTTGACAACACGCTCCCCAACTACGACGATACCTCTATCTACGACGACGATTACACCGATGATCCCACACCCGGCAGTACGCCTGCCAGCCCCACTACCGCAGATTTACTGATGGGCACCTGGCAAGTAAGTACCATCAATGTGGTGCGTAATGGTGTAGCCTACAATGCCACAGCAGAAGATCAATCACTATTGTTGCTGATTGGAGCCGTCTACAATTTCCAGTCGAACGGCATTGTGACACTTAGCACCGAATTTGGCTCCGAAAACATCTATTACAGCCTCAATGGGAACAATATTTACGTGCAAGCCCCCGGCTACAGCACTGGAACCATTAACAAAATAGATCGGCAAAGCTTACAGCTGACGCTGCCCTTTACCAATTACTTTGGTACCCACATGTTGCAGTTTAATCTGGTGCGGTATTGATTTTTGGGGAACTTGTCGTGTTAGCGAAACGGATGTATGAGCTCTTGCTTACAGGATGAGAGGGTTTATGTGATTTTAATGCTTAAATTTAGGTTATGGTGCTTAAATCTGGCCTGGGTACAGTGCGAGGAACGAGGCTTGTCGGTCAAGCTTTGTTGTGTGCTGCCCAATTATTCTTCTCCATCCTCTGGTTTCTCATATTCATAAGAATATCCGTAACCAAAATTGTGCTTTATATTATAGGCCCGATTAAGCACTAAACCAATTAAGGGGATTTCATTTTTTGAAAGAAGATCAATGGCACTTCTAAGAGTTTCTTCGTTAGAATTATGAAAGGAGTTTACAAAGATTACCCCATCTGTATTTTTCCCAATTACTATTGCATCAGCAACCATTAGTATAGGTGGAGTATCAATAAGTATTAAATCATATTCATTTTGGAGAATAGATACTAATCCTTTAAACCTTTCTAAGCTCAAGATTTCCATTGTGTTATACCCGTCCCTAAGTGGTTTGGGCGTATACAGAAGTCCCACCTACTGAACGAAAATTCAACGTTAGTAGCCTGCGTAACTCTGACTTGTGTGACTTAGTGTCATTGAGAAAATCAATTATTCCGTCTTTGAATTTTGAATACGTATCGTAGTAAATAGAGCTGATGACTTTTTTACGCATAAACTTCCAAAGCCGCTCTATTAGATTCAAATTAGGAGAATAAGGGGGTAGAAATACAAATTCTATGCGCTGATCAGCGGCCCAGTCCTGGAGCATTTTATTGCGATTATAGCGGGCATTATCGCAGATCAGATATATTTTCTTCTTTGGATGTTTCTTCAATAATTGCCGGCACAGCCGTTGGGTAGACTGTGCATTGATAGAATCAGTGATGTCATAAACCAGGTGCTCAGGCTTAAGTGCATTGATCGCACCGTTGATATTTACCCGTTTACGACCGCTATTACAGTCCACCTCAAAGTCTCGGCCCTTGCGTATCCAAGCTCTCCCCGTTTTGGTATTATGGGTGGGATGACAGCCATCAGCGTAGTATACTACTGCTTCTCCTTGTACGGCTTGTTCCAAAAGTTCGGGCAGTACGTCATCTAGAAAATCCAGCTGATCTTGTTCGTTAGCTTTGCTGGCTACTGCCTTGGTCTGCTTGTATACAAAGCCAATGCGATGCAGGAGCTGAGTCATACCAGATACCGAATAAATAACGCCAAAGGTTACTTGAACATACTCACAAATGGAAGCGGCTTCTTCGTACAAGTTCTCTTCCAAGTGAGCTGTCAAGAGTAAAATCTCTTCCTCGTTCAGTTTTCCTGAATAGGGCGTAAACCCATCCAAGAGGTAAGCCGTCAATCCCTTTTCATAAAAGGCTTTCGCGTAACGTCTGATGGTATTATCATCCAAACCCAGCGCAGCCTCAATGACCTTGATCTTATGTCCCTGATGCAACATAATCAAGACCGTAACCTTGCGGAATTGACGCGGGGGCAAATTCGGATGCTTCTGAATTTGACGTAATTGATCGTACTCGGATTGACTTAGCTTGATTTTCACGCCAAAAAATACGAATTTTTCCCAAACTACTTAGTGACGGGTATAGTATGAATATTTCCTGAAAAAATCATATCTAACTTATCACGGCCTTCATAGCTATATAGAATTTCCTTTATCTCAACATTGCCATATTGAAGGTATTCAGAAAGGCCTAAATTTTTCTTATCAGTATTATAACTTTGGTTTACAGTTCTTCTAAGGTGAGGTCTTCTTAAATCGGCATCAATCAATAAAACTCTCTTACTCTGAGAAACAAGAAGGGCTAAATTATAACAAAATGAAGTTTTACCATCCCCTGCCAATGAGCTTGTCACACTAAATAGTTTCTTCTCATAATAGTTTGTTTGATGTCGTAGGTTCAGTTCAATATAACGAAGGCCTTCACTATACATAGTTCTACTTCCTTTAAAATGGAAAGGTTCCTTCCCTCTCTTAACAGTTCCAAGAGGACCTAAAAAGTTAATATCTAATTTTTTAAATTGAGAAACATCAAAAATTCGCCCCGTCACTGAAAAGAAAAGAACTCTAACAAAAAATAAGGATACTAAGATTGCAATTAGGTTTAAGTAATCTGAATTAATCTTTTCTATCACTCCATATCTTTCCAGTAATCTAACATTACTGCCCAAAAAATCTAGCTGCCTGTTAACTATGGCGTCAAGTTGATTTGAATATTCTTTTATTTTTCTTTTTTTACTCACCTCATCAAATAAATCTTTAACGAAAAATACTTCGGTAGAAATAGAGAGTAAATTTTCGTTTAGAACTACACTTACTTTTCCTAGATCAAAGCCTAAAGACTTTTTTTCTAACTGAGTTCGAATATAGTCACCACTAGTTAAGTTTACATTTAACAACTTAGCATATGTTAAGACATCAGAATAGCTGTCTTCTATTTTTGAAATAGGCAAAACCACGTAGTCCTTCTTTATATTACAAGTCAAATTTCTTTCAAGAAATAAATATGACAGTAGCAGTATAATGACGATTAACCAGATGTATCTATCTTTTCGCAATACGTAACTAATTAAAGGAATGAGTTTTTTAAAAAACTCATTCAGTTGACTCCAAAATTGTACTGATAGAAATTCCTTTGACATTTTTGCAAAACTCATTATTACTCCTTCTATATTACTTCGCTGCAAATCTCAGCCTGAAGATAAGATTATCGAAAATATTTAGTTCCGACAACATCTCAAATTAATTTCCATCCCTAATTCCACCTTATATTCTACTATAAGCCTCTTCTAATTTGCCTATAGAAGACTACTTGTAGCTATTTATAATCATATGTAATGGCATACAACGACAAGCCCTGCATCCGCCATTCTGCTTGAGGCAGGAATGGCGGATGCAGGGAAATTAAATGATGCCGCCGGCTTTTACTATGGGCTTTCTATTTTTTTGCATGTCCTTTTCAGGCTTCCTGCCCACTCGATGCTAGACTAAATATAGTTTTTTGGGGGATTTTTCCGGTCATCATTTTGGCGGAACACTACACTGGGAAGTACTAGCAATTAAAGATAACTGTATGTTTATCTTTATGAACTCATTTTTAGTGATTTAGCAGTATTTATAGTGACTTCGTGTCGCACCGCTGGTAGCTAAGTTAGGCACCGTTTCTCTTTTCTTTAATTGTACTCTCGAAACTCATCTTTATTTTGATCAATAATCTGTCCAATAGACTTAAGCCGAGAGTGATTATCGATTTGGTCTAGATCATTTAACCGGTATACAACGCTCGTCTTTGTCGTGTAAAAATAATAAGCCAACTTTTCCACCAATTGATAAAAGGATTTTCTGTTAGCCCATTGATCATCTAGGTATATCTTACCTACTCTCATCCCCAACTGTTCTTGGAACATGAATAACCTTGTCAATAATGAGATGTCAGGTAAAATAATTGACGACGCAAAACAATTAGCTTGCCATTCAAGCCAATTTCTGTCATTGGTTAAAACGTACCTCATACTGCTAAATGAGAATTCAGCATCTGTAAATGCTTCATATTCAATTTGGCTTAGCTCGATTTCGCTATGTAAAAGTATATGGCCAAGCTCATGTGCTAAGATAAAAGGATAGGATCTACCTTGAGACACCTGATTTGACACGTGAATGACACCATTCTCTAAATCCGTAGCTGCACGAATTTTCCTACCTGCCGAATCTTTTCCTAAACTGTTAACTTTTTGAATACCAACATTGAGTTCACCGGTTATATATTTTTCTAACTCACGTAATGGGAGCTTTCTCTTTCTCTCCAAAATATACTGATCAATCCTATTTATCAGTGACTTGGCAATCCTATTAATATCATTCCTTGAAAGTCTCTCTATTTGAGATCTAATACTAGCTCTATCACTAATAGGATTAAGGACTTTTTGAAGTTGATTATCAATAATTGAAAACTCATCAGTTGGCGAAATAACTCTGAATTTCCTCGTGCTACTATGCAGTACTATTTTGTAGCTATTGTCATCATATACTTTTATGTACATAATACCTCTATTCTTCGCGTAAAGAGGTCCCGTTCCTTGAAGATTTGCATTGGTAATGAACACAGCTTTAGCATTTAAGCCTGAAACCTGTGTAACTTTCTTATCAAACTCTTCTAAATCATTAATTGGAATTGGGTGGCTGTAATTCTTGCATTCTACCACAAACAGTAACATGTAGTTTGCTGCTCCTGGTGGCCACACTTCAATCGACAGATCAAAGATGATATCGCTTTCTCGTTCTTTAGAATAGTATTTGGGTTTCTTTCTTAGCTTACAATACTTCCCATCCATACCTAATATTCCTTCATCTATTGCCTTCTCCAAAAGGAGATAAACTCTTTCCTCAAATTCATTTCCTTTTTTGGTCGTATTCATTAATTTATAAAGTATTTATCTTCTTACGTCACCTTACGCCCCCCCTACCACAACCGCTCCAGCCCCCGCATCAAATTATGCTCCAAATGGCTATAGTCATCATCGGCTTTAAAGAGACCTACCAGATGCCCTTTCAAGGTACGGGTCCCTTCCTCCCCTGGAAAGAAGGTCTCCTTCATCTCAGTGAGAACCTGAATGATCTCGTAATCCGATTTGTCTGCGCTAAAGGCCTTTGCTTTTTCACAGTGCTCTTTGCCGCAGCGATTTTGCATAAAATCTCGCTCTTCCTCACTGATACTCAGGTCTGCACCTGCAGCGTAGTGTAATGCTAAGGCTAGAAAATCTTCCCGGATCCAGTTGTTAGGTATTAATGACATGTTTATAGGGTGTTTGTTATGCTTTACTTAAAGATAGGTAGATTTGGGAAGAAATACCATAGTTTTCACTTTGAACTAAAAAGCCATTCTCTCCGCCTAATTAGCAGAAAGAATGGCTTTACCTGGAAAGAGAAGCTTTTATTACTTCTTCACCAACTTCGCTGTTCCTAACAAATCTCCGTTGTCAAGTGTCAATCTCAATTGGTACCAACCTGCGGGCAAATCCGCTACCGAAAGCGAATGGGTCTTGCCACTGAAGGACGCTTGGCGCAACAGGCGGCCTTGCGCATCCAGCACCTGCAAGAGCAGCCGGTCAGGTACTTCTTCTCCACTCAGCTGTAGTTCCAGCTGGTCAGCGACGGGGTTGGGGAAGATGTTCCATTGGATGGCTACACCTGGCACCACTTCGGTATTGACCACCTCCAGGAAATTGCGCCCCAGGGTATGGAATACGGTATTGGTGATCACGGGCTCATTGAAGTCGAAGTAGATCGCTGCATCGTTTTCGATGATGGTCTCCAGTGGTGCATTGGCGTCGGGTGAAATTCGGAAATCAACGAAACCTTGAGAAGCTTCCAGATTGGTGGTGCTATCAGGCAGTAAGATGTTGTTGAAGGTAAAGGTCAGCGCCCGATCAGCTCCAATATTGGCGGTATAATCATGGGTACTTACCCCCAAATCAATGGTGCGTAAATCCAGGTACTCCGACAAGGTGTCCCGAATAACCACCGTGAAGGCAGTATCAGTACCCGTGTTTTGGAAGCGGATGCGATAGTACAATTCGGTTTCCGGAACGATATAGTGCTGCTCACCATATCCTACGGGCAGCGCCGCTTTGTCGTTGGGATCATAGGAACCCACATTTTCCAGACAGAAAACATCGCTGCTGATCGTGGCTGTCGTTTGACTAAATTGAGTAACAAAACCAGTACTGAACTCATTTTGATCATTGAGCCCGCAACCTTCAATCGACAAACTTAATACTTCTGAATAAGGGTGGTTTTCTACTTGGTCGATTTGAAAAGTATAGGTAGAGCCATTGGCGGGAAAGAGGAAAGTCTCGATTTGATCTCCGCCCAAATCATCAATCATTTGAGGTTGCATCATGGCTACGCCATCTTCAATGACGATGTAGTTGATGCTTTCCGCCAAGTCTTCCGTTCCGGTATTCCTAACGGTAAAGACGACATCCGTTCCATTGCAATCAGCCTCCAACTCCAGGTTGGTACCCGACCAGTTTTGCGCAGGAGCGCACAAAGGGTTAGGAGTTACGAATACCTCAGAACAGTGGGTCTGCCCCAATTGCGCATTACAGCTGACAAATACCTGTACCCAGAAAAAGACGGTTTCATTAGGAGCAATTTCATCAATGGTCCACACAATAGTTTGGTCAACAATTCCCGTAGGTTGAAGACTTGAATTTTCGTAAAAAACAAATTCATCTAAAGTCAAAATAACCTCAGCACCGAAGGCAGTTTCCGTGCCATTGTTGGTAACGTTGATGTAGTAGTAATTTGAAAAACAACGACGCAAGAAGTTGGCACTCAAATTGACGTTGAGTTCCGGGCAATACACCAAGGCTTTAACCGGAAAATCTACATTTCTCGCTTCCCCTTCCTCTAAAGCTGGATCGAGCTCAACTGTTGCTAAACATATTTCCCAAGCTGCTGATGGAGCGATCAAGGTCACAGAAGTCGTTGCAATAGGGACACTCAATTCATAATATCCTTCACTATCGGTAAACGCAACGTAACTGGCCACACCGTCCGTAGCGATGACTTCCCAGCCTTCGAGTGGCAGATCTGCGGGGTCGGGCGCACAATCTTCGTTATCGTCTTGATGTACGTAACCATTAATCGTCGCACAGGTTTCAGCTTCCAGATCAATAAAGATCGTTGAATAAAAATTACAATCAAAGCCTATAGCCTCTGTCCGCAGGGTATAAATACCGGTTTGGGTAGGCGTAATGGTCTGTTCGTCGGTAATGGTCGTAACACCATCAGGGAACGTCCATTCAAAAGCTATCTGACCAAAATAATTGGCTGGAATGATGCCTTGTAAGCGATAATCGTTACACCCCAAGACGGTAGTAATGATACCATCCTCAAAGTCCAGTGTAAGGTCGGTTACGGTCACCTCCAGACTACTGCTACAACCTGCAACACTGATACTGCTCACCGTTAAGACATAAATGCCCGGATCACTGACGGTGACTACCTCTTGGTCACTGCTAAAACCATTAGGCCCTGTCCATTGATAAGTATAGTCGGGGCCGCTTGTTGAGCCAGAGCCATCCAATACCACACTGCCAGTGGAGCAGGAAAGGATGCCAGAGGTATTGACATCTACCAATGGGAAAGGGTCGTAACTAACAAACTGGGTAATGCTACAACCATTCTCATTAGTGACCGTCAGCACAATCTGTCCGGGTGCAGGGTTCACCAACTCCGTAGTCGTAGATGCTACAACTCCATTGATCTCCCACAAGTAGGTAAAGTTGCCACTGCCGCCTTCGGTCACTGCTTGAAGCGTAAAATCCGTCACACATGGCTCGGTTGGCAAGCCATTGACAGTTACGGTAAAAGAGGGATCTTCTAATATTGTTGCATCAGTAACTACTGTACAACCACTGGCATCAATAATGGTCACAGAATAGGTCCCTGCGGGTAAGTTAACCAGCGTAGATCCATCCAAACCAATGTCCCAATTATAGATATAGGGAGCTACGCCTCCAATTACCGTAACCGTAATTGTACCATCGACCATGCCAGCGCAAGTAACATTTGTAGCTGATGCATCAGCTTGTAATACCGGTGGTTCTGTTATTACAAAACATTCCTCATTGGCACACCCACTTCCATTTGTCACGGTTACACAGTAGGTGCCTGCGGATAAGCCTTGTTGTAACGGGTTGGTATCTCCATTGCTCCACTCGTAGATAAAATTCGCACCATTATTGATCTGAATAAAACCTGTATTTGCACCATTGCAGTTGATGTTCTGTACGGTAGCTTCTATGACTAATGGTGCCACCGTGACGGTTACACTGGCACTGCCTTGTTCCCCCAGGCCATCTTCTACCGTTAAGGTATAAGTTGTTGTGACGGTAGGCGTAGCCATGGTACCCAAGCAATCCGCACAGCTCAAACCTTCTGTGGGTGTCCAGGAGTAAGTATAGTTTCCGTCGCCTCCACTGGGATTGGCATCCAAAAAGACGCTTTCTCCCTCACAAATGGTCACATCATTTGAAATAGAGATATTAATCTGCCCGGTAAGCGGCAGAACAAAAAGCAGCAGAACTGCCCAAATAAGTAGTTTTCTATGATTCATAGCGGATATTTTATTAGCATCCATAACACAGGATTATTTTCGATGCTACAAATATGCGCTTTGCTGTTCCCGAACACAAACCAAAATAATATGCTTTGTAGAATATTATTATTTTTAAAAATCTATTAAATTGATTAAAATAAAGGATAAATATTTTTTTTGTAGAACATATTAAGATTTGAAAAATACATTATTACTTTCATTTATTGCTACATTAGACCGTAGAGAGCGCCAACAGGCTGCTTTGTGGCTGGGGTGTGAGCTTCACAACACAAGGCCGGCTTTGCGTAAGTTGTTTCTTTTTTTGGAAGAACAGCACTTTGAGCTCGGCCTTTCTCCCTCTAGAGAAGATGCCTTCCGGATGATTCATCCTCACCAAGACTTTGATGATCAGGAGTTTCGCTTACAATGCAGCTACCTGCACCAATGCCTGGAAGAATGGTTGCAATGGCGTGTTTTCCAACAGAACAATGTGGGTGATACTGCATTGTTATCTGCTTATCGCAACCGAGGTTTGGATAAACACTTTCGGCGGCGGGAAAAAAAGCAGCGGCATCTCCTCAAGCAGCAACCACTCCGCCACCACAATTTTCATTTGCAACAATACCAACTGGAAGAAGAAGTGTATCTCTTCCAATCGAGAGAAGGCCGCGGCCTCGCACTCAATTTTCAACAGCAAGAGAGTGCTTTGCAAAAAGCCTTTATGAGTTACAAATTACGCCTGGCCTGTCTGAGTATCGCGCACCAAAGGGTGTCGGGGGCGAGTTACGAAATAGCCATGCTGCCTGAGATACTGGCCCTTGCTCCGCTTCCAACCTACCGACAAGCGCCGGCCATTTCCATTTATTACAATGCTTACCTGATGTATCAGGAACCTGATAATGAAATGGCATTCCGGGAGTTTGAGCGACTATTACTCACTCACCTCCCTGAGTTTCCTGATAGCGAAGGCCGCGACCTGGTCTTACTTGGTATCAATTTCTGTATCCGACAAATCAACAAAAAAGGGAACATCTACTTCAAAGAAGCACTGGAGCTTTACCGTAAGGGACTGGAACAAGATTTGCTCCGAGAAGATGGTTACCTCACTCCCTTTACTTATTCCAATATCACGATTATTGCCATCCGCTCTGGAGAATTAGACTGGGCCGCACAATTCCTTGAAACTTATCGCCACCAATTGGATCCACTCCGGCGGGAAGGTATTCATGCCTTGAATGAAGCTCGGCTTGCCTATCACCGCGGTCAGCACCGGGAAGCGCTTCTTAAATTACACCAGTTTTCGGATCGGGATTTTATCCACCAGTTTAGTGCTAAAATCATCCAATTGAAGATCTACTACGAAGCCGGAGACTTTCAGTTATTAGCTGCCCACATCAAAAACACCCGGGCTTACTTGCGTAGAATTAAACACGATAGTTACCACAAGCAGATTTATACCAACATCTTCACCCTCACGGATCAATTGATGAAGCTTCCGCCTTACGACAAAGAAAAACGACGAGCACTAAAAGCACAGATCATGACGACTGAACCGCTTACAGAAAAGGAGTGGCTCCTGGCGCAGTTGGAAATAGGTGGCTAGAGGGGAGGTGAGTTGAATTTGGCTGCTTTTTTGTGCTGCGCTGCGCTTGCGGTGGTGTTCGCCTGATGACTCGGAATGGCGGTAGTGTTCACTAAAGCTCGTCCCAAGGCCTCGTGACGGCTTACCGCCGACGCAGTCGGCATCCCCTCGATTCCGATTTGTCGGGAGAACACCCCCCACAAGCGTGGACGAAAAACATCAAGCAGATTCTTCCCCAAATTCAAGAGACCAAACCACAAAGCACCACTATTTTTTCCGCTCTCCCAACACAAATACCGCCGGCCTTTTGTGCAAATCAGGCAGCTTTAGCGTACGCCAAACACCAATGGTGTGGGTCTGTATCCACTGGGTAGGCAGGGTGATGTCTACGGCAATAGAGAAGAGGATATTGGTATCGAGTGTATTCAAGGCGGTTTCAACCACAGCTTGATTGCGATAGGGAGTCTCAATAAAAATTTGGGTTTCTCCTCGACGATTTGCCTGTACTTCTAGTTGCTTAAGTTCCTGGGCCAACTCCGGCCGCTTGGCACTCAGGTAACCTTTAAAGGCGAAGGACTGTCCGTTCATTCCTGCCGCCATCAGGGCCAGCAAAATAGAAGAGGGGCCTACTAGTGGCATCACTTCTACCCCCTGCTCGTGCGCAGCGAGCACCAGTCGGCTGCCGGGGTCAGCAACTGCGGGCACACCGGCTTCTGATAACAGCCCCACGGAGCGGCCTTGCTGGGTAGCCTCTAAAAAAGAAGGGATTTCACCAGCTTCGGTACGCTTGTTGAGTTCAAAAAACAAACAATCATCAAAAGGCGTAGGGAAGGCAATGGCTTTGAGAAACCGCCGCGCCGTCTTGGCACGTTCGACCACAAAAACATCTAAACCGTGAATAATTTCTTTCACGTACTCAGGAACAGTATGCCAGGCATCTTCGCCTAAAGGCACGGGCAATAAATAGAGTTTTCCTGATGATTGATTCTCAATTTCTTTCATAAATCATTACAGTTCTAATTTTTTCAGGTGACGCGTAACTGCTCTTGTTACGGTGTCAAAATCTGGTAAATCATGAATTTGGTCTACCATGGATTTTTGCCACCGTATACCTTGATCGAACAAGTCTCATATACACAATTACCACCAAAGCCTTACCTTTGCGACATGAGTACGTCGTACACCATTAAACTGCCCCAATTCGAAGGTCCCTTTGACCTCCTGCTCTTCTTTATCGAGCGGGACGAACTGGATATTTACGACATTCCGATCGCCAAAGTTACGGATGATTTCCTGGAATATATCCGGCAAATGGAGCAGATGGATATCGATCTGGCCAGTGAATTCGTATTGGTCGCCGCTACACTCTGCCGGATCAAAGCAAAGATGCTCATTCCACGCAAGCCCGTTGATGAAGAAGGGAATGAAATTGACCCTAGGGAGGAACTGGTCAGCCGCTTGCTAGAATACAAGAGGTACAAAAGCGTACTCGAAGAAATGCGCGAGTTGGAAGAAAGCCGTGCTTTGCGCAATTACCGTGGTAATGTAAGCAGCGAGCTACAGAGCATCGCCACCAAAGCCCTCGTCGACGCGGAACTGGAATCCGTCACCTTGTTCAAACTTCTCCGCGCTTTTGAACGGATGATGGAGCAAGCCGAAGAAGCTAAAAAACGGCCCACTGTTCACCAGATCGTACAGTTCAATTACTCCATTGAGGAACAGCAACAACACATCCTCACCTTGGTCAACTCAGGCAATCGCCCCAGCTTTGTGGACATCTTTGGACAATGCCAAAATCGCATCCACGCCATCGTTACTTTCCTTGGTCTCCTGGAATTGCTCAACATGCAGCGCATCAAACTCATCGGTGGGCAGGAAGTCAACAGCTTTTGGCTGGAACCTTATCCGATAGAAGAGGAGGAGTAACAGCAGCATTTCTCCAACAAACGCTAAGCTGGACTTTCGGCAAAAGTCCGTAGTAGGACACGGCTTGCTTCGCACGCCTATGGTATAGGGTAAAGAGATAAGGAAAGACATCGGAGTCAATTCCAAATAAGAGCGGGAAAAACCGAAGTTGGAAATTAAACGATCGAAATGCTCTTTAGGGTTCAAATCCCTATACCCTCTACTTCTAATCCTCTGTCCGACTTTCGGCAAATGTCGAAAGCCCAGCTTAGTTATCCACAGTTATCCACACCCAATGTGGATTATTCTCGTAACAATTGATAATCAATAAATAAGACGGCGGACAATAGGAATATCGCACCTGCTTGGTGCAATACCCCCAAGCCAACGGGAATAATACCAACACTGTTGATAACCGTAAGAATACCCAATACGACTTGAGTTATCAACATACTTACCAACAGGTAAGATGCGCGCCTGATAAGCTGTGATTTGGTCGTCTTTAAGAGCTTCCAAACGAAATATAAAGCAATGATAGTCAACAGATAAGCTGTACCTCTATGCAGGAATTGGATCAGCGCTGGTTGAAACAAAGTCGCATCGTAGTTCACAAGGTTTTCCACATTCCACATCTCCGATTTAGTCAATACCTCCGGTACCCATTTTCCGTTCATATCAGGCCAGGTAGGATAGAATAATCCGGCCTTGGCTCCTGACATGATTCCCCCCAGAATAATCTGTAGTGCAGTGATGCCCGTAAGTACTTTCGCCCAAGTTTTCAACACCCTATGTGGAAAACCTACGGGCTCGGGTTGAAACACTTTAAATACCGTCCATAGCAAGTACGAATAGAGGATACAAGCCAGAGATAAATGCATCGTCAACTTGTAGGCATTCACCCAGGGGCGCTCAACGAGTCCGCTGGCCACCATGATCCAACCAAAAGACGCCACCACCGCTGCCAGTAGCACGGTAATCCCCAAACGCTTCATCAAGGGCCTGTCGAGCCACCCCTTGCGCCAAAAGATCACAAAGGGGATAGCGAACACAAATCCCATCAAACGCGCCCAGAGGCGATGAAAATACTCCCAGAAGTAGATAAACTTGAATTCTGATAAGCTCATTCCTTCATTAATCTTAGCATATTGGGGAGTAGCTTTGTAGTGATCAAACTCCGTGTTCCAGTCTGCTTCATTGAGCGGAGGCAGGGTGCCTGTAACGATTTCCCATTTGGTAATGGATAAGCCAGAGCCCGTCAGGCGGGTAATCCCGCCAATGACGATCTGGCCAATAATCATAATCACGCCCACTACCAGCCACCATTTCACGATTGGCCGGTAGCTCTTGATTCGTGCTGTACTTTTTTCGCCATCAAGCGTGCCTAGCTGTGTGTCCATTCCTGTTTATTTTTCTTGTATCATTCAAAGCAATTTTCCTATGCTTTTGTTTCGATGAATGCTTTTGGTAATAGGGTCTATTAATAGATTTTAATAATTTTTTTTCTTTTTCCTT
This sequence comes from Lewinella sp. LCG006, assembly GCF_040784935.1. Lineage (GTDB taxonomy): Bacteria > Bacteroidota > Bacteroidia > Chitinophagales > Saprospiraceae > Lewinella. Next base: position 2,348,918 of record NZ_CP160680.1, read on the forward strand.
ATTATTATTAGTGCTGTTAGTATGGTGGAGAAAAAAATAAGTTAAGTCTAGGTAAATTCATTGTTAATAAAATAGCTCCCTCAACTAACACATTATTCACATACCAACCCCTTGAAAAATAAGGAATTTGCAAACTTATTCACAGTCGGTGGATTATTTGTCAACGGAATAACTTTTTTAAAACCGGGTATGGAAATTTGACCTTTGAATGTCAATAACCATGAACGCTTTCCACCAAAAAAGGCCTTTTAGACAATAGCCCGATTTGCGCCTCCCTTCAGCTGTTGATAGATGTAGAGAAGTTGGGGCTTATCCCCCGTACTTTCCACAACGAATGTGGAAAAAGGATTTGGCTAACTGCTTGCTTTTTACGTACTTACAAGAAGTCAAAGAATAGCAATGTGGAAAACTTCATGAAGGTTATTTGCATACATTTGTTTTTGTGTAGTCCATGAGATGTTATTCACAATCTGATTATTATAGCGCTTATGTGTGGTAGATATTCACAAGTTTTCACCCTTGCACAGGTGGAGCAGCAACTAGAGATGCCGTTGGATGGAAGCTCTGAGGTGGTGCCCAATTACAACGTGGCACCTACGCAAGAGGCGGTGGTTATCCTCAATGAGGCTCCCCATCTATTGCAACCCCTGCGTTGGGGCCTGGTACCGTATTGGTCCAAAGATATACAACAAGGAGCAAGACTGATCAATGCCCGCAGTGAAAGTATCGTTACCAAGCCTTCCTTCAGGATTCCCATTCGGCAGCGGCGTTGCCTGGTTATTGCGGATAGTTTTTACGAATGGAGAAGATCTGGTTCGCAAAAATATCCTTACCGTATAATAAGGAGTAATGATGACTTGCTGGTGATGGCAGGAATATGGGATATCGCCCGGGTAGATGGACAGCAGTACCGTACTTTTTCAATCATCACCACGGCACCTAACCAGGAAATGGAGGATATTCACAATCGTATGCCAGTTTTATTGATCAATAAAGAGGAGCAGCAAAGCTGGTTGCAAGATCGGGATGTGGAGGAGACGCTTGCATTGTTGAAAACTCCTGACGATGATGTATTGCGTTATTACCGGGTCAGTCAGCAGGTTAACAACGTACGGAGCAATGGCCCAGCCTTGCATCAATTAGTAAACGATGACCCCTTGACCTTGTTCTAAAAGTGGGTTGGAACCTTGGCTGCTTATTTTGCTGGTGAGATATTGTCGCTGGTCTAACTTAAGATGCTAATTTTAGCCTTCCGAGCAATACATTTGCCGACTTGCTGGTTTACTTTTTGAACAGATGAATAATTTATGAGACCTCAGCTACTCGCCTGCTTTTTTCTGCTACCCTTCTTTGTCTACACTCAAAACGTCCTCCCTATTGGTGCCTGGAGAGCGCATCCTCCAAAACGGGTAGGCCTTTCGGTCACACAAAGTGCCGACCAGATTTTTTATACCACCCGTGCAGCTTTGATGATTTTGGACAAAGACGAAATAGCTCCTTCGTTTAAAACGACGGTGGACGGGCTTTCAGGCGTAGATTTCAGGATGATTCGCTTTCATGAACCCAGTGGCAAACTCGTCATTGTTTATGAGGATGGAATTATTGATTTGTACGATGAGGGTAGAATCGTGACGGTCCGTTCCATCAAAAACTTCACCAATATTACCGGTGAGAAAAAGATCAACGACATTTTTGAGTACGATGCCAATACGCTATTCCTGGCGGGTAGTTATGGTATTTCTGCTTTTCGGATAGACAATGGCTCTTTTCCCTTTTCCACATTTATGGGAGAAGCCAATGTTCTTTCCGTTGCTGTATTTGAAGGCAATATTTATGCGGGTACTGCCGAAGGCATATATCGCACGTCCATCAATAATCCAACGGCGGACGATTTCAGTACCTGGAATTTCCTGGGCCTGGAAGCAGGTTTTCCTGATGATTACACCACCAGTGCGATGGCTATTTATGAAGGGCAATTGTACCTGGGGATCAACGAGGATATCTATCGCTGGGAAAATGGCGGCCCCGTACTTTTCTCTGATCAGTCGGAGAGTTACAGCCTGCGGTACCTTTCGGCTGAAGGCGAGCACCTCTTGGCGGGTTTTCGTTGTGAGGATGGTAGCTGTGGCAATGGACAAGTGTTGTATTTCACCTCAGATGGTAATGGCGGTGCACTGACATCAGGTTGTGTTGGACGCAGTAACTATGCATTGGAAGACCAGTTTGGTCGTATTTGGTTTGGTGATGAATACATGGGCTTTCGTTGGTTGGACAATACGGCGGATGATTTTTGCAATACCTTTGAAATCAATTCCCCTTACAGCCAAAGGGTATGGGATATTGAAGTGGTGGACGACACGGTATGGATGGCCGCTGGCGCTTACGAACCCAACCGAACGCCTATTCCTACCGATCATGGTATGGCGTCTTTTGCTAATGGTGAATGGGAGATTTACAACCGATGGAGCAAGGAAGCTTTTAAAGGTTTCAACACTGCCGATGATCAACGTGATGATGATGTCTTTGCCTTGGTAGATGTGGTAAAAAACACCACCAATGGCAAAGTTTATGGTGCGTCTTATTACACTGGGCTTATAGAAATAGATGGTGAGAATATTCGCCTTTTCAACGATTCCAATTCTCCTTTAAGTAATACCAGTGGCGACGATATCCGTACCCGGGTCAGTGGTCTGGCCGTTGATGATGAAGGCGGCGTATGGGTAAGCAATTATCGCGCACTGGAAGGAAAACCACTCCACCGACTTAATCCCGACGGAACCTGGGTTTCTTTTGCAGCAACCTGCGGGCAGAATGATCTCTTTCAGATCGTGATTGATCCACGCACCAATTACAAGTGGATTATTTCAGGAAGCACGACCTCTGGTATTTTGCTTTTTGATGAAGGGGATATCGACAATCCCAACGATGATCGCTGCCGCTCTTTCACGGCCAATAACTCCAATGTACCTACAAATGAAACCAACTGCCTGGCTATCGACCAGGATGGTGATGTATGGGTAGGAACGAACCAAGGCATCGTGATTTTTGAATGTGGGACTGCTGCTTTTGACGACAACTGCCAAGGTTCTTTGCGCACGGTTGACCTGGATGGTTTTTTGGAGTACCTCTTTAAAACACAAACGGTCCTGGCGATTGCAGTAGATGGTGCCAACCGGAAATGGGTGGGTACAAGCAATGGTGCCTACTTGTTGTCGCCAGATGGAAAAGAAGAACTGCTGCACTTTACCAAAGATGATTCTCCGCTATTGGACAATACGATTCGTACCATCGCAATCAATGACCGCACCGGAGAAGTATTTTTTGGTACCGATAAAGGCATTATTTCCTACCAGGGAGATGCTATTGTCGGTACCCGCCTCAACAAAGCGGAACCAACGGTTTTCCCAAATCCAGTGCGCCCGGAATACGATGGTCCCATCACTGTGCGTGGTTTGGCCGTGAATGCCAATGTCAAGATCACGGATGTCAACGGCAAGCTGGTTTACGAAACAGAAGCCTTGGGTGGACAGGCTATTTGGGATGGTCGTGACTACAATGGGCGCCGGGTACAAACTGGTGTTTACCTGGTGTTCAGTACAACCAATCCGCGCGAAGCTGGCCTGGCGCAACCCGATGCTGTGGTGACCAAGATTTTATTTGTTAATTAATCGGTATTATTCCCTATTCTTGGAGTCGATCCAAATGGTTACGGGGCCATCATTGAGAAGGCGGACTTTCATGTCTGCCCCAAACTCTCCGGTGCCTACCGGCTGTCCCAGGGCAATACTTAGCTGATCGACAAATTGTTCGTAAAGCGGGATAGCTACTTCAGGGCGGGCGGCTTTGATGTAGCTAGGGCGGTTGCCTTTTTTGGTGCTGGCGTGGAGGGTAAACTGACTGATGACGAGAATTTGCCCCTGAATATCCTGCACCGAAAGGTTCATCTTGTCTTCTTCATCGCTGAAGATACGTAGCTGGATAATTTTCTTACAAAGCCATTCAATATCTTCGGTGGTGTCTTCTGTTTCGATGCCCAATAGTACCAAGAGCCCCGGGCCAATGGCTGATTTTACTTCGCCTTCAATCGTAACGGAGGCTTCGGCAACACGCTGGATAAGTACTCGCATTCTTAGGCTGATTCTTTTTCTAGTCGCAAAAATATAAATCCCTAAGGGACGGGAAAAAAATAAGTCTAGTAACTTTCGATTTTTTAAAATTTTCTAAACAACTGATTGAAAGAAAGTTGTGTGAAAATTTTCAAAAATCTCCAGAGAAAGTTAATAGGCTTATTTCCGTCAAAATACTAAGTAGTTTGTTAACTTTGATTAATCTTAACCACTCTTTTAATCAGTTTTATGACCATTGCTAACTTTGAATTTATCCTAAAGAGCACACAACAAGCGCGCGCTAATATGCTGAGCTTGATGGAACCGCTGCATATGGATCAATTGAATTTGATTCCGGAAGGGTTTCGTAATAACCTGGTTTGGAACTTTGGCCACGTCATCGTTACGCAACAATTACTGTGCTATGGACTTTCGGGATTAAAACCTGAAGTAGACCCAGCTATGGTGGAAGCTTATCGGAAAGGAAGTGCCCCTCAAGGCAACGTAAGCCAAGAAACGCTTTCTGAATTTATCCAGTTGAGTGAGGAAACTTTAGTGAAATTCCAGAACGATTACGCGCAAGGAGTTTTTGAAGCATTCAAACTCTATCCTACCAGTTTTGGTGTAGAACTGAGCCGAGTAGAGGAGGCTTTTCAGTTTAACCTGGCCCACGAAGCAATGCACCTGGGCACGATGATGGCCATGCGAAAGCTGGTTTAGAGCCTTTCTTTAGAGCATGTTTGCACTTAGGAATTCCTGGTAGTTTTCAGGAGAGATTACCTTGAATGTGGTGTTAGGGTAGGCATCACTGAAAGTACCAGGAATACTTGCTTTTTTCTTGCTTTTCCATTTGAATTCATAAGCATAAAGTTGGCCGTCGTATTCTTCTATATAGTCGATTTCCTGCTGCCGAGTAGTTCGCCAAAAATAGCTATGCCCATAAAATTGGTGATAACTATATTGTATTTCAGTCTTTCGCTGATCAGGAAATTCTCCCAAAGTCCTCCTACATCATTGCGTTGTGATAGTGGGCGGAAATCGCTCATTTATCATAAAGGACACGATCAACATGCATTGCTGTATATTTGGGGATTACAATCCCTGAATACACGTATATTTTGGGGATTATAATCCCCAAATATTACAATTTTCTTCTTTTTACCGCTCTTTTCCTACAAAGTTCCAGAATTGCTCTTGGTAGGACGCACTGATTGGAATATGCTTTTCGTCAATAACGATTCGATTGTTTTCTATGTAGTTGATCTTATCCAGGGCAACGATGTACGAACGGTGTACGCGCATAAATAGCTGTTCGGGCAGTACGTTCACCAGGTCTTTCATGTTTTCCAGGGTGAGTATCGCTCCCTGGCGGGTTTGTATTCTGACATAATCACTCAAACCTTCGAGGTAAAGAATATCATCGTAAGCTATTCTTTGTGTTTGATAACCACTTTTGACGAAGATATGATTGGTAGCGGGCGATGCTACTGCTGCATTATTATTGTGCGCTGGTTGGGTGCGTTGTTGTGCTTTAGCTATTGCCTGCTGAAAACGTTCCAGTGAAATTGGTTTCAATAGGTAGTCAACCACATCCAAATCATATCCCTGCAAGGCGTATTCTTCGTAGGCTGTTGTGAAAATCACTGGGTATTTGCCCTTGATGATTTTGGCAAATTGAATCCCCGTCAGTTCGGGCATCTGGATGTCGAGAAAAAGTAGATCAACCTTGGTGCTTGCCAATGATTGTAGTCCTTCAATAGGATTGGTAAACTGGCCAGAGAGTGTAAGCCCTTCCGTTTTGGCTACGTAATCTCCAAGCAATCTTACCGCCAGTGGTTCATCATCGATAATCATACAATTCAACATCTTGATAGCGGAATTTTAAATGTTACGGAAAATAAATTGTCTTTTTTATGGATGGTTAATTCATGTTCGTTTTGATAAAAAATGGCTAATCTTCGTTGTAGGTTTGTAAGACCTATTCCTCCAGTGGGATCTTTTTTATTATGATTGATGCTGTTTTCAATACTAAAAATAAATTTATCTTTTTCGAGCTTCATTTTTATCCTGAGCGGATGGGTGATGTTCTGGAGTTCTCCGTGTTTGAAAGCATTTTCAACGAAAGTGATCAGTGAGAAAGGAGGGATTTTTATAGCCGGTAAATTAGTCGGTACTTCCAGTAAAATAGCGGGTTTAAAAGGTAAACGTAGCTGTTCGAGTTCTATGTAATTTTCAATAAAATGCCATTCTTTCTCCAGCGAAACCAATTCTGATTTTTCGTACAAACTATAGCGCAACAAGCGAGATAATTTTTCCAATGCTCCTAGTGATGCTTCACTCTTTTCGTAAACTAAAGCATAAATGTTGTTAAGTGCGTTAAATAGAAAATGAGGGTTAAGCTGTGATTTTAATAATGCCAGTTGTGTCTTTTGATTTTCAATTTCAAATTCGTGTTGCTGTTGTTCTTTATAGCGCGTATACCTTAAAAAATAAACAATCACACCAAAGCTGGTAAAGACAAAAGCATAGTACAAATTGTCGAAAAAGTAATCCCACAAAAGGTAGCCTTCTGTATAATTGGTGAAACCAAAAACGGCATCCATGATAATTTCCTGAAGAATATAACGAAAGGCAATGGCCAAGGGAATACATAGTAAAAGTAGCAAAGTACCTAGCAGGTATTTTTTGCGGGGATAGGTGTAGAAAAACGTAAGGTAAGCCCCCAAGGAATAACCCATAAAAGCCATGAGGCTGGTAGTGAAGAGTAGGAATTTTTGTTGGTCAAATAACCAATCGTATATCTGGGTGAAATCTCCTGTTTCGCCCCAGTTTCGGAGTGGACTGAAAACGAAATAAAAGAGTGCGGTCCAAAGGAAAAGCGTTAGAAGCTGTTTTTTCATTACCTAAAAATAGCATATCTCTAGTGCTTGTCAAGGGAATAATCGGTGAATGGAGGACATTAATCGGTGAATGCTGAGCGTGCAAAGATTGCTATTTCACCGAGTGATTTGTGCAACTCACCTATTGCTTTTGCGCTAGAAGCTTGGCAGGAATAATTTTGAATCAAATCAAAAAATGAATACCGATGAAAAATTCAGTAATTATTATCTCGAGCCTGATGTACTTGTTTTCTTGCTCCTCTCTGTTTGCACAGGAAACGGAAGCACTTCCTCCTGATTTTATCCTCAGAAGTGAAAAGCCAGCTACGGAAGTACTATTGGTAGGCACTTTTCACTTTGGTTATCCCAATCTGGATGCACACAAAACCGCTAAGGAAGACCAGGTGGATATTCTTTCCCCTGAGAAGCAAAAGGAAGTAATGGAGTTGGTGGATTATCTTGCCCGGTTTCGCCCAACAAAAATTGTGGTAGAAGGAGGCCATAATTCTGGCTACCTTTTGCGCCGCTACGAGGATTGGCAACAAGGAAAAGAAACACTGCGTGCCCAGGAGATTGATCAATTGGCTTTTCGATTGATGGATCGCTTCAAGCTGGATACGCTCTATGGATGTGATGCTGCTGGTCTGACGTACGATATGGAACAGTCGAAGGATTCTACGGTAATGAATAAATACTTATCTGAAATATTTGCCGATTATGATTGGCAAAGCGATGATCCTATGGATGCATTGTATACCCGCTGGTACGAACAAATGACAAAGTATTCTGTAGATTTTCCTTTGCTGGCATATTTTAAATACCTGAATTCCGAAGAGGTAATTAAAAGAATGCACGGTGCTTATCTAATTGGAGATTTCAGGTTGGACGATTTTCGTGGAGCTGATGCACTGGCACTGTATTGGTACAGTCGCAACTTGCGTATTTTTCGACGGATACAAGAAATAGGTGCAGGGCCCGACGACCGGGTGCTAGTACTTTTTGGCGCTGGGCATATTGCTATTCTCAAAGAGCAATTCGAGGCCAGTCCTGAATATGAAGTGGTTCAGTTTTCTGAATTAGAAAAACAATAGCACTACAAAAAAAAACGGTCTGCAACATTCAAGCTGCAGACCGTTTTTTATTTTCAGAAAACTGAAATTAATCTTCGGTAATTAGTGCACCTTCCTGGGCATAAACGCCTTCTTTCAGTTTACTACGGATAGCTTTAAATGCTTCCAGCGTGAGGTGGATATCTTCATCGGTATGGTATGCCGTAGGAATCAAACGAAGAATCATTTGTCCTTTCGGAATAACCGGATATACGACGATAGAGCAGAAAATGCTAAAGTTTTCGCGCAGGTCACTTACCAGCGCAAGTGCTTCACCAACACTACCTTGCATATAAACCGGTGTAACACAAGCTCCTGTATTACCAATCTCGAAACCTGCATCTGTCAATCCATTTTGTAACTTATGGACATTGGCCCACAATTTCTCCCGTAGCTCAGGCATAGAACGCAACAATTCGTAGCGCTTCAATGCGCCGATAACCATAGGCATCGGTAATGATTTGGCATAAATCTGAGAGCGTAGGTTGTAGCGGAGGTAATTCATGATGTAAGCATCACCTGCTGCAAAAGCACCAATACCAGCCATAGATTTGGCAAAAGTACTGAAGTACACATCGATTTGATCCTGTACACCTTGCTCTTCACCAGCACCGGCACCAGTAGCACCGAGCGTGCCATAGCCGTGGGCATCATCTACCAGTAGACGGAATTCAAACTGGTCGCGGGTAGCTACGATTTCCTTAAGGATACCTTGCTCACCACGCATACCGAATACACCTTCGGTAATCACCAGAATTCCACCACCTGTTTCCGCCGCTTTGGCGGTAGCTTTTTCCATTTGCTTTTTAAAGCTTTCAATATCATTGTGCTCAAAAGCAAAACGTGGACCGATGTGCATCCGCACGCCGTCGTAGATACAGGCATGGTCATCTTTGTCATATACGACTACATCCCGGCGGGTGAGCAGTGCGTCAATGATCGACATGATTCCTTGGTAACCGAAGTTAAGGAGAAGACCTTCTTCTTTTTGTACATGGCTGGCAAGCTTCTGCTCCAGCTCTTCGTGGTATTTGGTTTCCCCCGACATCATCCGACTACCCATAGGGTAAGCCATTCCCCATTCCTTGGCCGCATCGGCATCGGCCTTACGAACTTCGGGGTGGTTGCCCAAGCCAAGGTAATTGTTGACACTCCAGACAATGACTTCCTTGCCCTGGAATTTCATTCGGCTAGACAGTGGGCCTTCCAGTTTTGGAAAGGTATAGTAGCCGTGAGCGAAATCAGAGTATTTACCGAGGGGGCCCGGATTTGATTTAATCTTTTCAAATAAATCCATAAGACGCACTTTTTGGAACCGCCGGAAGATGGCCTTCGAGCGGGTTCTTTTTATTAGGATTAAGTTGCAAAGATAAGATTTAGTAGGGAATTAGGAAGAGTTGGTTTAGCTTAGACTTAAATCAGCCTCCAACTCCTCCGGCCCGGCTCCACACCGATCAGCAATATAAATGCCATCCTGGCAAAGTGGGGTGAGCTCGCTACGGATAAAGGTTTTGACTTCGTTCGCAATATTATCGGGATAGAGCAAATGCAAATTAGGCCCGGCGTCAAGGGTGAAATACAAAGGATGCCCCGTTTCCGTGCGGTAAGCTTGTACCTTGCGGATGGCGGCAATGCTATTGGGTTCCATAAGAAGGTAAGGAGGATTGGAGGTCATCATCAGTGCGTGTAGGGTCAGTGCCTCCGCTTCGGTGATTTTTCCAAATGTTTCCAAATCACCTGCTCGCATCGCTGCGGTTAATTTATCCATTCGCTGACGCGCCTGCAAGTAGCGATTATCAGCATAAAGGTTGCCTTCCATCAGGTTGTGGCCAGCACCACTGCTTACACTTTTCTCTGATTTACTAATGATAAGTATATCGTCGTGGTAGGTTTGGAAAATATCGTGAACTTGATCTGCGTATGGAATCGCATACAGGTTGGAGGCTCGAGGAATTTCTCCGACTTCTCCCCATACCGCTACGTGCGGATAAACAGAACGACAAGCACTACCCGAACCCAATCGTGCGAGGTAAGATGCTTTTTGGTAAAAGACTTCCGCATTGGAGAGGGTTTCAAAAAAACGCTGCTCTATACTGCACAAGACCAATGCAATGGCACTCATTGCCGAAGCCGAAGAGGCAATACCTGCCGAGTGAGGGAAACTATTGTTGGTGTCAATGCGTAAATGCAGTTGCCCGAGAAAGGGAAAAACGGGCAGCAATGACTTGAGGTATTTTTCCACTCGCAGCGCAAAATCAGGCCGTGATTCTCCGGCAAAATAGAAATCGAGATCTATTTCTTTTTCGCTTTGCTTAGCACTATAACTTAAGGTAGTATCCGTTGCTGCTTGGGAAAGTGTCAAACTAATGGATGGATTGCGAGGAAGCTGTTCCCCGTATTTTCCCCAATATTTGATCAATGCAATATTGCTTGGGCTACGCCAGCGTACCTTCCCAGGTGTAAGTTGGCTACTTTCAATAATGAGCTTCGGATTCTTATAGTCCATAGTAGTGGTTTTTCAATTCCAAAGATAGAGACAATCCTATAGGTAAATATGTTTATGGTTTTTTAATGAATAGTAGTCTTTGGGATTAATATCATCGTATAGTGTGATATTTGAACTATAGGATGCTGTTTAGCTTTGGATTAAAATAGTAGTATAGTGTGATTTTAATACAGTAGGGTTAGATTTTAGCACTTTTATCTTAAATAATCACATTATAATGTGAATTGTATTGTTTTATTCGAAAAACCCGCTTAAATTAGATGAAAATCACACTATAGTGTTAGTTAAAGAAATAGGAGAACAAATAAAGGAGAGAAGAAAGCTCCTGGGGCTTAGGCAACCCGACTTGGCAGAGTTGGCTGATGTCAGTGTGAATACACTGTATAAACTGGAGCGGGGCCAAAATAATCCAACACTTGATATCCTGGAACGTATTCTTAAAGTACTGGGCCTGGAAATACATTTGCAAATAAGGCAACTAAAGTAAAATGAGAAAAGGAGAAGTCTACCGCAACGGAGAACACCTGGGGACACTTACCGAAAAAGCCCGTGGGCGCTATCATTTTATTTATACGCCAGCTTGGGTAAATGACCCTACAAAGTCAGCGGTTAGTTTACGATTGCCTAAGCGGGAAGAGGCGTACGAGAGTGAGATCCTTTTTCCTTTCTTTTTTAATATGCTCAGCGAAGGGGTAAATCGTAAACTTCAAAGTAGGCAATTGCAAATAGATGAAGATGATCATTTTGGGTTGTTGTTGGCCACGGCTGGTTATGACACAATCGGAGCCATTACGATTCGAAGCGTAGAAGAGGAATGATATGGAAGTACTAAAAAATTGTCCGAGCACCTTGGCAAAAGGATTCCAAGGGTATAGTCCTGTGGCATTGCGAAAACTTTTTGATGGCAAAAAAGTAAACCCTGTTTTACCTTTTTCTCCTCCTCAACTGAGCGAAGAGACTGCTGCTGCTTTTGTGGAAAATAGAAAGCACCTATCGGTTTCTGGTGTTCAAGAAAAACTGAGTATGGTGTTGGAAGGGAGTGAATTGCGCCTGGCCAGGGAAGAGGAGCATGGTGCCTATATACTGAAACCCGTTCCACGAGATCTTAAAAAAGTTCAGCAGGCTCCAATGAACGAACACCTTACCATGCAGCTTGCCGAACAGGTCTATGGTATAAATACCGCAGCCAATGGGTTGGTTTTTTTTGCGGATGGAACACCAGCTTACCTTACTCGCCGGTTTGACTTGGGGCAAAATGGCCACAAGTGGGGAAGTGAGGATTTTGCTTCTTTGGCAGGAAGGACCAGCGAGAATGGTGGGGCCAATTTTAAGTACGACTACAGCTATGAAGCGTTAGGGAAACTGTTGCCACAATTCCTCCCTGCATGGCGAGTAGAAATAGAAAAGCTATTCCAATTAGTGGTCTTTAATTATTTGTTTTCCAATGGAGATGCTCATCTGAAAAACTTCTCGGTTTTGGAAACACCCCAAGGCGATTACTTGCTGAGTCCGGCGTATGATTTACTCAATACCCGCATCCACGTGGATGATGCTGATTTTGCACTGAGCAAGGGCTTATTTGAAGATGGTTTCAAATCCGAGGCTTGGCAAAAGCAAGGACATGCTGGTTATGCTGATTTTGTAGAACTGGGTAATCGTTGGGAAATGCGGCCCAAGCGGGTGGCGAAATTATTACTAGCATTTGTTGAGCGACAAGAGCAGGTAGCGCAATTGGTGGAGCAATCTTATCTGGATGAGGCTACTAAGAGAGGTTATCTGCAAGCGTACCGTACTCGTAGGAATTATCTAAAAAAAGGATCGCCCCACGACGCGAAGTCGTAGGGCGATAAAAGGGGGATTCGATCTTTAGTCGCTGTGTTAGTTAGATCCTGCTGCTGCTTTCGCGCGCTGGTCTCTTTGCATCGGGTTTTCCTGGCTGCCACCGCGGCGGTTGCTCCGGTACAATTCGAAGCGATTCATTTCCTGGCGGGGAGGGAAGTAATTGTCGGTACGATCGGTATCTGCAGTTTCGAGGTAAGGGTCAATAACGATAGAACTGACTTCTTTTTCTGTAACTAAAACTTTAGTTACTTGATCGTTGTTTCTTCTCCATATTTCAGCAGGGATGTAGTGGTCTTCCATGGTGCCATCTGCAAATTGTAATTGGATGATAATGGGCATAATCAAGCCACCTTCATTTTTAAAGGTCATTTCGTAATAATTACGACCGTCGCCCAAGACCGCTTTTTCTTCTTCTGATAGAGAAGCATAGAATTTTTCGTAGTCTTCTTTATCCAGCACGCTTACGGCTAGTGGGTCATAGTCGGTATAAAAGTCGCGCAAACTCGTGTCGATCTCATCTTGTGTTTTGGCAATTTCCTTTTCATTGCGGATGCTTCCAATACGGCGAGGGCCAGCAGCCTCTTGTTGCTTAGCTAACGTATTTTCAATATCCGGATTCTGGGTATTGATCTGGAACCACTTTACATCGGTCAGTGCGATATCTACATTGTCGGTAGTGAAAAACCATCCACGCCAGAACCAATCGAGGTCTACGGCTGAAGCGTCTTCCATCGTACGGAAAAAGTCATCAGGAGAGGGGTGTTTGAATTTCCAGCGGCGAGCATATTCTTTGAAGGCGTAATCAAACAGCTCACGCCCCATGATGGTTTCCCGCAGAATATTTAATGCTGTTGCTGGTTTGCCGTAAGCATTATTACCAAACTGAAGGATAGACTCCGAGTTGGTCATGATCGGAGAAATGCCTTCTTTGTCACCAGCCATGTAAGGGACGATGTTTGCTGCCGGACCACGACGGCTAGGGTAGTCTCTTTCCCATTGTTGTTCGGTGAGGTATTGTAAAAAAGAATTGAGGCCTTCGTCCATCCAGGTCCATTGCCGCTCATCTGAATTCACGATCATTGGGAAGTAGTTATGTCCTACTTCGTGAATGATTACGCCGATCATACCATACTTGACCCTTTCTGAATAGGTGCCATCTTTTTCCGGGCGTCCGAAATTGAAACAGATCATAGGGTATTCCATTCCTATACTAGCGGCGTGAATAGACCAGGCTACTGGATAAGGATAGGCAAACGTATAGTGGCTGTACCACTTGAGGGTATGGGCTACAACCTTGGTAGAGTAGCGCTCCCATAGAGGGTTGCCTTCTTTTGGATACATAGACATGGCCATCACCACTGATCCGTCTTCTTGCTCTACACCCATGGCATCCCAGATAAACTTGCGTGAAGATGCAAACGCAAAGTCGCGTACATTCTCTGCTTTAAAATGCCAGGTGCTACTGGTTGTTGCTTTTTCTTTTTCGTTCTCAATGGCTTCTTCTTCGGTGACAATGATAACGGGAGTCGTTCTTTCTTTTCTTGCCTGGGCAAAGCGATCTTGCTCTGCTTTGGTGAGTACTTCTTTTGCATTTTGCAGTACACCTGTCGCTGCTACTTTGTGATCGGAGGGCACGGTAATCTTTACATCGTAATTGCCGAAGGGTAGTGTGAATTCACCTGATCCTAAAAATTGCTTGTTTTGCCATCCCTCATTATCACTATAGACCGCCATGCGGGGGAAGAATTGAGCGATTGTGTAGAGGTAGTTTTCATCTTCTTCGAAATACTCATACCCCGAACGGCCACCCATGGTCATGCGGTTGTTGATGTTGTACCACCATTTTATCTTTAATACCGCCTTGGCGCCGGGTGCTAATGGAGCGGCTAAATCTACCCGCATCATGGTTTTTACGACCGTGTAGGAAAGGTTTTTGTTCTCACCATCACGAACATATTCCAGTTTGAATCCTCCATCAAAAGTGGGTTCAAGGCTTTGGAGTTCGCGCAAACTCATACGATCGTCAATATTATTGGTGCGTGTTTTGTAGGTATCTGAATCCTTCGCACGCATGTTTTGATCCAACTGTACCCACAAGTAGGAGAGTGCATCGGGCGAGTTGTTGGTATAAGTAATGGTCTCTTCACCATATACTCTTTGTGTTTCATCTTCCAAGCGGATGTTCATAACATAGTCCGCTTGCTGTTGCCAGTACTTATGTCCAGGTGCTCCAGAGGCAGTTCTGTAGACATTTGGTGTGGCGAGTTCTTGGTAGAGTTGCTTGAATTTGCTCTGGTTGTAGCGCTTGTCTTGGGCGCTTAGGTTGTGCCCAAGGAGGCACACCGTGAATAAGAAAAGTAGAAGTCTTGCTTTCATTATAGCGTTTTTTATGCGTGCATAAAGGTAGTTACTAGCTTGTTGACAGTAGTGTTCCACGTGGAACATTGCTATCAAATACACTCAAATAGAAGTGAATTTTAGACGCTTTGGTTTAAAGAAAAGTAGCTTTTCTTATGGTGATGTTCCACGTGGAACATTAAAAAAGCCCTGCTTAGGGCTGTTCTAAGTAGGGCTTTCAAGGTGGTTTTGTAACCTGATTATAGGTTGTCGAATAGCCATGTTCTAAAGTTAGGGTAGTCGATAGACATTGCGGTAGCTTCTTTTTTTCTGCTGCTAAGCTCGAGTAATCTTTCTGGAACAGGGATTTCTTTACCAATGATACGGTCCATATCTTCTTTGAATTTAGCAGGATGAGCGGTTTCCAAAATAATACCTTTGGTATTAGGGAAGCGTTTTTGGTAGGCATCGAGTGCTAAATAACCTACTGCACCATGGGGGTCGATGAGGTAATTGTAGGTCTCAAATATGTGTTTGACTGCTTCTTCTGTTGTTTGATCATCAAAGGAAAAGCCGGAAATCAGCTTGTTCATGTCTTTCCAAATGCCCTGATTGGATGGGATTCCTTTCCCTTTAGCAGTGGCAAAGATGTCTATCATCCTGGAAAAATTACTTGGATTACCCACGTCCATAGCATTGGATAATGTTCGGACAGATGGGCGCGGCTGGTAATTGCCTGCCTCAAGATATTCCGGGACAACGTCGTTTTTATTAGTCGCGGCAATAAACTGGTGAACAGGAAGTCCCATTTTATAAGCAAGCAACCCAGCAGTAAGGTTGCCAAAATTACCAGAGGGGATACAAAAAACTACATCTTCCTTGGGAGATGCTAGCTGTTTGTAGGCTTCAAAGTAATAAAAAGACTGAGGGACCAGCCTGGAAATATTGATAGAATTGGCAGAGCTGATCCTAATGCTACTTCTTAATTCGTGGTCAAGGAATGCTTGCTTAACCAGGGCTTGGCAATCATCAAAGGTTCCGTCAACCTCTAAAGCCGTAATGTTGTGTCCAAGGGTGGTAAGTTGCTTTTCCTGGAGCGCACTTACTTTTCCACTAGGGTAGAGGATAACCACTCGTATGCCGGGCGTTTTATGAAAACCTGCTGCTACAGCTCCTCCTGTATCTCCGGAAGTGGCAACCAAAATGGTCAGTTCTTGGTCTTCGTTGCGATTGAAATAACTCATCAATTGAGCCATAAAGCGCGCGCCAAAATCTTTGAAGGCTAGAGAAGGGCCGTGAAATAATTCTAAAATAGCTTTCTGGTCATCCAGTCTTACGAGCGGTGCAGGGAAGTTGATGGCTTCTTCAACGATGTGTCGCAGGTCTGCGTCAGGAATACTGCCTTGAAATAGTGCCTTGCAAATTTGGAATCCAATCTCTGTAAAGCTATAATCAGGTAAGTTTTTCAGTAGGTGTTCTGGCAAACGAGGAATATCGTTTGGCATAAACAAGCCATTGTCTTCAGGGAGTCCTTGGAAAACTGCTTGTTTTAAATCAACTTGAATGTCCCGGTTTTTTGTGCTGTATAATTGCATAAGTCTTTTTTGAGTGTGTCCTAAATACGAATAGCTCCTTCCTTATTAATGGGGGAGGGGTACGCATTTGCTTTGATGTTGTGATTTTGAAATACTCCTTGCATAGCTTTAGCCACGGTGGCAGCCGTTTCTTTACCCTTACAGAGGGCAAACACACTTGGACCTGCACCTGATATACTACTACCCAATGCCCCCTTGTCCAATGCTGCCTGTTTTACTTCGTGGAATGCCGGGATCAATCGTGCACGCTGAGGTTCGATAATAACATCCTGTAATGACCGACCAATTAAAGCATAATCACTTTCGTAAAGCCCGGTAATCAATCCACCTAAATTACCATTCTGCTCGATGTGCTGAAGGAGGCTGACTTGGTCGCTAAGTACATCTCTGGCATCTTTGGTCAGTACCTCAACGTAAGGATAAACTACCGCTGCGTACAAATCTTCCGGAACGGGGAGCTGGTGAACATCCAGGCTATGGTTGTCACGAATGAAAAGGATACCTCCGAGTAGGGAAGGGCCAACGTTGTCTGCGTGGTAAGCACCATCTGCAATTTGTTCTCCTGCAACGGCAAAAGGAAGAAGCTCCTTTTTACTCAATGGCTGGCCAAGTAATTCGTTGACCGCAAATACGCCGGCTGCTGCACTGGCCGCACTAGATCCCAACCCACTGCCAAAAGGCATTTTTTTATGGATTTCCATTTCTATGCCCACTTCCTCCATCCCCAAATGAGCGAGGAGCTGAAGTGCTCCGTAGCCTGCCGTATTCCTTATTGGGTCAAGAGGTAGTGTTTTTTTACCTGTTCCGGTTATTTGGGAGATTACCAATCCTGCTTGTTCTCGTTTCCTTACCACTACCTCGTCTCCAGGGCCGTAAATAGCAAAACCAAGAATGTCAAAACCCACAGCCACATTTGCAACAGTCGCAGGAGCAAAAACCCGTATTTCGTTATTAAAATTCATTTTAAAGTTTTACTTCTTTTTTTGAGAGTTTTACTTCTAAAATAGAAATTTACCAATAGAAATTATTTCTGCGAAAACACCTGCTGCTGTTACCTCTGCTCCTGCTCCGGGACCTCTTACTACTAAGGGGCGATCTTGGTAGCGAGCAGTTACAAAAACAATCATATTGTCACTGCCACTTAAGAAGTAGAAAGGGCTGTCGGTTCCTACGGCTTCCAGTGCAATACGAGCTTTACCCGATTCGTCAAGGCTGGCGATCATTCTGAGTACCTTGCCATCTGCTTCGGCTGTTGCGCGTAAGTTTTCAAAATAATCATTATTCGCAGCCAGCTCGGTAAAGAATTCATCCACACTTGGAGCAGCTTCGACAGCAGGAGGCAAAATAGAATTAACCTTCACATCTTCCTGTTCAAGAGGCCACCCCGCTTCACGCGCCAGGATTAAAATTTTGCGACGTACATCCATGCCACTCAAATCCGTCCTAGGGTCTGGTTCGGTATAGCCAAGTGCTTTGGCCTCTTCAACAATTTTACTGAAGGGCTGGTCACCGGTGAAATGATTAAAGATATACGAAAGCGATCCTGACAGCACACCCTGGATTTGTAAAATTTCATCACCACTTCCGATCAAGTCATTGAGTGTTGAAATTACAGGAAGGCCTGCTCCCACATTTGTCTCGTACCGGAAGGTAACACCACGTTTGTTGGCAATGGTCTTGAGTCGCTGGTACTGGAGAAAGGATGATGAGGTGGCTATTTTATTTGGTGTGGAGATAGAAATGCTATGCTCTAAAATAGACTCGTAATAACTGGCTATTTTTTCATTCGCGGTATTGTCGATGAAGATACTATTGGTCAGATTCATCTCTTTCATACGAGCGATGAAAATAGGCAGGTCACTGGTCGTTTCGCTTTCGGCTAAAGTTGCTTGCCAATTGTCAAGATCAATACCCTCTTTGGCAAAGATCATTTTTTTGGTATTGGCAAGACCCACCACTTTTATTTCCAGCGATCGCTTTTCCTTCAAGAAAGCATTTTGAGCTTTGAGCTGTTTGAGTAGGGTGCTACCGATTAACCCAACGCCCACCATGAATAAGTGCAATTCTTGGGTACCGCTGAGGAAGAAGGCTTCGTGTAGCGCATTAAGTGCTTTGGTCTCGTCACTCTGAGGAATAACTACCGAGATGTTTAATTCACTCGAGCCCTGGGCGATGGCGATAATATTGATGCCATTTTTTCCCAATGCCTGGAAAAGCCTTCCTGAAATACCGGTGCGGTATCGCATGTTTTCACCGATGATAGCAACCACCGACAAGTCTTCTTCAATTTTGACCGGATCAACAATTTTTCGATCCAGCTCATATTGGAAAGCTGCTTCTACCTGCCGCCTAGCTTTCCGCGCCGCCTGTGGCTCAACCGCAAAACTAATGGAATGCTCGCTAGAACCCTGCGTGATCAAAATGACATTGATACTGGCTTGCGCCAAGGCACCAAAAAGTCGAGCAGCAATACCTGGCACCCCAAAGAGTCCACTTCCCGAAAGGGTCAGCAAAGCAATCTGGCTTACCGAAGAAATTCCTTTTACCGGTGCGCCCTCGGGGTCCGATTGGTTAGAAATATAGGTACCCCTAAAAGTAGGGTTGAACGTATTCTTTATGTAAAGCGGAATTTGCTTATGCAAAGCCGGCTGTAGCGTAGGTGGGTAGATCACCTTAGCACCAAAGTGAGACATTTCCATCGCCTCGGCGTAGGTCATGTTTTTGATGGTAAACGCCTTTTTTACTTTCCGGGGGTCAGCAGTAAGTACGCCATCTACATCTGTCCAAATCTCAATAACTTTTGCATCAAGGCCTGCCGCAATGAGCGAAGCAGTATAATCTGATCCACCACGGCCAAGGGTTGTCGTAAGCCCCCCTTTCGCAGATGCAATGAAACCTGTGACAATTTGTACCTCTGGATGCTCAGCGTAATAGTCACGGATTTTTTGGTAAGTCAATTCAAAGTCTACTTTTGCAGAATTGAACTTCTTGTCCGTCTTGATAATTTTTCGCGCATCGAGATAAGCACTCTTGATACCTGCTTGCTGCAAAACGAAAGAAATAATAAAAGCAGCATTTCTTTCTCCAAAGCTAAGTACGTAATCCATGGTACGAGGGGAAGCCTCTCGTACCAGAAAAATACCGTGTAATAGATTTCTAAGAACTTCGTGGTTGCGATCTAATTGAGGCAGGACTTCTTTTTGGTACGCTTCACTGAGTAATTCCGCTACCGCTTTGGAATGGCGATCGCTGAATTCTTCAAAAAGATCCTGGTAGGTTTCCTTGCCACTTGCGGCAAGTTCACTCATCTGGATCAACATATCAGTAACGCCGCCGAAAGCCGAGAAAACAACTGTAAAGTGTTCTCCTTCAGCGTAATATGATTTTAATATGTCGACAATATTACGAATTCTTTCCGGCTTGGCTACCGAAGAGCCACCGAATTTCAGCACTTTCATAGTACAATGAATTTTGAATAAATGGACCGCCATAGTGAGGTCAGGGCAAGCTATAATGGCGGTTGATGTTTGTGGCAATAAATGTATTTAAAATATACAATTCTGCCTGCTCTCGACCGTGAGAAATATGTGCCCTAATTCCGAAAGGTAAGCGCTCCTTTAAGGCGCTATTACTAGGGTTGTGATTTTATTGCGGCTATTTCTGCCTTATAAAAAAATCCCGAACACGTTACCATGCTCGGGATTTTTACGGAGAACGATTGATTTTTCTGCCGGATAAAAAGCAAATCAGCTTAAAACTGCTGGTAGATTCCTTTTAGCTGAGGGTTGGTTTCCGCTGTTTTGATAGCTTCAATAGCTTGGTCGATAGCACCTAGCCACTGTGAAGCCATTTCGTTGTCGGCCAATCCATCCTGCAGTTCGCTGAGGGTCTTGATCGAAGCAATTCTAGCCCAAGGCGACTGTCCCATATTGGTACCAATGCTTTTCAGGCGCTTAACCGCTTTTTCAATATTGGTTCCTTTATCGTCAGACAAAAGAAAACTACCGTAGCTTTCGAAGAAGTTGATTGCACCAAAACCATCCACATTCTCCAGGTTTTTGTCGAAGAAGGACAGGTATTTTTGATCACCAGATTCAGCATAAATACCACCAATGGTGGCTACTAATAAGGAGTTGGTTTCGCTACTCAGCTTTTCAGCAGCAGCTAAACCTGCCGCTGGATCAAGCTGGTAAAGGCTGGATAAACCGGCCGCTACCACATTATAAGGGCGTGCAGTTAATGCCTTTTCCGCAATCGCAGCCGCTTGGTCATGGCCTACTTGTGCCAGCACCGTTAATGCGGTGGAGCGTACCTCCGAGTGCTCATCGTTTTGAGCCAGTTGTGCGAGCAAGGCAAGCGTGGTTGTATTAGAAATTTCTTCCGGCAAGCGGTTCAATGCCATTGCTCTTATGCCATAAAATGGATCCTGCAATGCTTTTTGTAGAATGGTCTCGAGGGAAGGATATTCGTCAGACAAATCATTCAAAGCCTGGTAGCGATCCAAGAATAAAGGTGCGTGCTGGAATTGATAAGCCAGTTGGTCTTCGGTCTTATTGTCTTCCCAAATGGCGAGTGTACTCCGTTCGGCATCGAAAACGATTAAAGCCGGAGCAGTGGCCGCAGGCAAGCGAATTTCCTGTTGGCGCTGATCAATCATCACCTCGTGGCGCATTGGCTTATCCTGGCCAGGAAGGTAGACGTCAATGGCAGTAAGCAGTTGGAAAACCGGGGGCATCTTGCGGCCATCCTGGGTTTGCTTCACCGTTACAATCGCCTCTTTGGTTCCCGCATCATAACCGTAATCAATGCTCAGGCTAGGCTGGCCCTGGTTCAGGTACCATTGGTCAAAAAACCAGTTGAGATCTTCCCCGGTTACATCTTCAAAAGCCATCCGTAGTTCGTCTACTTCAACGGCGGAGTAGGCATTGTCTTGCAAGTAGCGCTGGAAGCCGGCAAAGAAAGCTTCATCACCAATGGCTTTACGCAACATGTGCAAAATGGCGCCACCTTTGTTGTAGCTATGGGCATCGAACATGTCCTCTTTGTCATCGTAGCCATAGTGAATCAGCGGGTGGATACCCTGACGGGTAGAAGAAAGGTAGCCTTCCCACTCTTCCAAAAGATGCTGATCCGCTTCGTCACGACCGTATTGATGTTCCAGCCAAAGGTATTCACTGTAATTCGCAAAGCCTTCATTGAGGGTGAGGTTGGCCCAGCTTTCGCAAGTCACATAATCCCCAAACCAGTGGTGGAACATTTCGTGAGCAACAATTTTGTCATTGATCAACTCATCAATTAGCTCACGTTCAGTACGTTGCATAAAGTCTCCAAAGATGACCCCGGTGGTGTTTTCCATGGCCCCAGAGACATAATCGCGAACAATGACCTGAGAATATTTTGACCATGGGTATTCCACGCCTGTGATTTGAGAGAAAAAGCCAAGCATAGCTGGCGTATGTGGGTAAATGGCTTTTGCGTGCTCCGCAAATTTTGGTTCCACATAATAATTGACCGGTTTACCTTTATAAGGAGCATCCTCAATTTTGGCAAATTCACCCACAGCAATCATAAACAAATAAGGTGCGTGTGGTTGATCCATTTTCCAATAATCGGTGCGAGTACCGTCATTGTTTTTGGTAGAAGAAAGCATCAGACCGTTTGATAAAGTCAGGAAGCGGTCTTCTACCGTGAGGTACATTTCCTGGGTACAACGCTCATTGGGTTTGTCTACTGTAGGAAACCAGCGCGAGTTGTTCTCGGTTTCTCCCTGGGTCCAAATTTGCTGAGGTTTATCGCCTTCTTCTCCTCGTGGATTAATAAAGAACAATCCTTTGTCGGAAGTGATGGCGTCGCTCCCTCCATCTGCACGAGGCTGAGCAATATAGTCGATCACTAGACGGATCGTATCGTTTTTGGTATAGACCGTTGGCAATTGAATAGCGACATTACGGTCATCGTATTCATAATTCAGTGCTGTACCGTCAGCAAGTTGGATACTGTTGAAAGTGAAGCCTTTAGCATCTAGAACAACCGTTTGGGTTGGGTAGAAGTAGGGGGTAAGTACCAAATTTGCCTTGCCTATAACTTCTTCTTTTTCCCAGTCGAAAGAGAGATTCAGTTGCGTATGCAGCAAGTCCACCGTTCTGGTGTGACTCTGATTATAAACTGGGAGCTCATAATCTTTTTCATCTTCGGTGATGGGCGGAGCCGTCACGTAAAGCGTATCTAATTGGCGCTCTTCCAGGAGCGGTTCTTCCATCGTTACGACTTTTGGAGCACCACAAGCCGCAATCATTAAGCTCAGTAGGCTGATACCGAGGATTTTAAATTTCATATTGGTAAAATTTGGGAGTTAATCAGCTAAAGGCGGAATAACTTCATTCCGCTAATGCACCCACTCACAAGAGCATGGTGCCTGGAAATACTGATTAATGTTGTGCTAAAAAGTTATCCAGAAGATTGTTAAAAATTACCGGGTGCTCCATCATTGGTGCATGCCCACATTTTTCAACAAAATGAAGCGTTGAATTAGGAATAAGTTCGTGGAATTTTTCGCCCACAAAAGGAGGCGTGATAGTATCGTTTTCTCCCCAAATCAGGAGTGTAGGTACTTTTATCTGATCCAGTTTGTCGCTCAGGTTATGGCGTACTGCCGATTTAGCCGTTGCGATAACCCTGATGGCTTTGTTGCGATCATTGACGGTATCAAAAACCTCATCGACCAATTCTTTGGTAGCAACTTTTGGGTCGTAAAAAGTTCCTTCTGTTCGTACTTTGATAAATTCATAGTCGCCACGGCGAGGGAAAGAATTTCCCATTGAATTTTCAAAGAGGCCAGAACTACCGGTAAGGCTGACGGTCCTGACTTTTTCGGGATGAGCAAGTGCATACAATAAGGAAACGTGGCCACCCAGTGAATTGCCCAACAGGTGAACCTTGTCAAACCCTTTCATTTCTACAAAATCGGCGACGTGATCCACCAACCCTGCCAGTGAAACTTTGCGTAAGGGGAGCTCAAAAATCGGGAGCATTGGAACCACCACATTGTATTCCTTGCCGAAACGGTCAAGGATTCCCGAAAAATTACTCAATGCACCGAATAGTCCGTGCAACAACATGATGGTCTGGTCTCCACCTTTGGTTTCCAGATAGCGGAACTTTCCTTCCTCGATAATTTGGTATTCCATGTAGCTGATTAAAGCAATGGCAACTGCCATTGTTGCGACTTTTATACTTATTTGATGAATAAAGGCTAAAAAACCGCAAATTTTTGCAAAAATAACGATTTAAACCCTTTTGCACTAATGTAATATCTAGATAAGCCCTTATATTTGCATCATCGAAAACAATTTCCCCAGTTTTTGATATAAACTGAAAATGACACCCCTGTGCTGGTTATTCTACCAGTTTTCCTCCACTGTGGATAACTTGGATAAGGTAAACTTTGTTTTATTCAAAAATTATGTTTTGCTTTGCAAACAATAATTGTGAGCAAACTTCTAATCAATAATTTTCGTTACACGAAATATAAGGAGTCAATAAAATTTTCTAAATCAAACTTACAGAGAACATGCGTTTTATATTCACTGCGTTGATCTTCGTTATGGTAGCCGGTTCTTTCCAGTCTTGCGTATCAAAGAAGAAATTTGATGAATTGCAGGCAGCAAAGAATGCTACTGATCAGGCACTTGCAGAAACCCAGTCACAGGTGAAAACCTTAGGGGAAGAAAAAGATGCCTTGGCTGCCGAAATGGCTGCTGAAAAAGCTCGCTTGAATGGCGAACTTAATACCCTTCGTACCGACATGACTGCTCAGATTGCTCAGGTTAATGAAAAACTGAACATGACAGAAGCAGAATTGAAAGCCATCAAGGATGAAATTAATGGAATGTTTGCAGCTTACACGGATTCTGGCCTGACGATGGAAGAGCGCGATGGTCGCTTGTACCTCGTAACGGATGCTCCGGTAAACTTCCGTAGCAGTTCCTCTAACCTGACGCGCGATCAGCGTAATGCGATCGATGCTATGGCAGAGAAACTAAAAGCGAACCCTGCTATCAAAGTATTGGTAGAAGGACACACTGATAACAAGAAATTTGCTGCTGATGCTGGTACCGACAACTGGGACCTGAGCTACGCTCGTGCTAAAGCAGTTGCTAGCCGTTTGATCCGTAAGGGTGTAGACGCTTCACAAATTACTATTGCTGGTCATGGTGATACCATGCCTGTAGGTGATAATGCAACCAAAGAAGGTCGCGAAAGCAACCGTCGTACTGCTCTTACGCCTAACCCAGATTTGGGTGGTTTGATGAAAGCAGCTGGTGGCAACTAAGATTTTGCTTTTATAACTTACTGATACCAAAGGCGAAGCCGGGTTTGTGCAAGCAAATCCGGCTTTTGCTTTGTAGAATAGCAAGTAATGTAAATAGAATGTTATACCTTAGTTGTTTGACGGAAATAAACCTATTTTCTTTTCTGAAGATTTACCTTTTTGCGCACACCTAGTCCAAGTATTCCTAGTCTTAGCACAAAAAGCAAAATCAAAAGAAAATAGATTTATTTTTTCTCCGTCCCTTAGTTGTTTAAGCAAAAAAAGAATTCGCTAACCCTCCGACATGCAAACCCCCGTTTGGCTGCCTGTACCTTATGCCCCGGAAAAAGCCGGTAAACTAGAGCAAGGACTGGAATTAGATCCGGTCTTATGCCAGTTGCTTGTACAAAGGGAAGTAGAGGATATAGCTGCGGTAGAAGCCTTCTTTAAGCCAGCCTGGGAACTGCTCCATGATCCTTTCTTGATGAAAGATATGGAGAAAGCCGTCGATCGCCTGGATATGGCCATCAACCGAGGAGAGAAAATCCTCATCTATGGCGATTACGATGTAGATGGCACGATGTCGGTTTCTTTTCTCTACCAATTTCTCCTCGATCAAGGCCACCGAGAAGTTGATTTTTATATCCCCAATCGGTATACTGAAGGTTATGGCCTTTCGGAAGAAGGGATAAATTATGCCGCCAATTCTGGCGTAACACTTCTTATCACCGTCGATTGCGGTATACGGGCCCAGGCGCCCGTAGACAACGCCCGGAGCCGGGGAATGGATGTCATCATCTGTGATCATCACCTGCCCGGCGATGAGTGGCCTTTTGCTACGGCTGTTCTTGATCCCAAACGACCAGATTGCAACTATCCCAATCCTAATTTGAGTGGTTGTGGCGTTGCTTTTAAGTTGGCCCAGGCGATGCTCCGCCACTGGGGTAAATCGGATACCGAATTACAAGCACTGAGTGATTTTGTGGCCATTAGTATTGCTAGTGATGTTATGCCGGTGGTGGGAGAAAATCGTATTCTTGCTACCTATGGCTTGCGCCAGCTAAATACCACTCGGAAGTACGGGTTGCAAGCACTCTTAAAAGTCACCAGCCGGCGCAAACCTTTTCGCATCAGTGATATTGTTTTTGGGATTGGCCCCATCATCAACGCTTCGGGGCGGATGGCGGATGCCGACCTGGTCGTAAAATTGATGCTAGCCACTACCCGAGCACAAGCCAAAGAGTATGCGGAGCTACTCCGTGAACGCAACGAGCTTCGCCGGGAATACGATAAAACCACCGCAGATGAGGCCCGCGAAGATGTAGAAGATGACCCTAATTGGGAAGCACGGAAAAGCCTGGTGCTCTATCAGCCCCACTGGCATAAAGGGGTAATCGGTATCGTCGCCGCCCGATTGTCAACCGATTTTCACCGCCCAACGGTGGTCCTGACCAAGTCTGATGATGTACTGGTAGGCTCCGCCCGTTCTGCGGGAAATGTCGATTTGTTTAGTGCGATTGAATCTTGCGAAGACCTTTTGCTTAGCTTTGGTGGCCACACCAATGCTGCGGGCTTGTCGATGAAAGAAGAACACTGGCCTGAATTTGTCCGACGCTTCGAAGCTGCCATCGAAACGCTGATGCCAGAAGATGGATTGCAACCTAAAATAAAAGTAGCTGCTACCCTTGAGTTGGCGAAGATAACGCCTGACTTTTATAATGTACTCAGGCAGTTTGCGCCCTTTGGCCCTGCTAATCTAAATCCTGTTTTCGTGAGTACAAAGGTCAAAGCCTTTGGTTCAATCGATTTACTAAAATCAGAACACGTACGCCTACAAGTGAAACAGGAAACCGGTCCAGTCCTGCACGCCATTGCTTTTGGTAGGAAGGAGTATTTTGAACTGTTTAGTCAGCACGAAGAATTTACCATCGCGTACTCGATAGAAGAAAATCATTGGGGAGGCAAAAAGAAGCTGCAATTGATGATCAAGGACATCGACTTTACGGGCGAAAAATGGCCGCATAGTGCCGATTAAGCAGGTTTATCCATTTCTTTTTTTAGCAAATCCATATCGCGAATCAATAATCGTTTACGATCAAAAGTAAGCACATTGTCGTTCCTCAACTCATTGAGGAGGGTAGTAACGGTTTGGCGGGAAGTAGCCGTAAGGTTGGCAATTTCCTGATGGGTAATGAATTTTCGGACGACCACCTCGTAACCCACGCGCTGGCCTTTCTCGGTGGCTAGATTATACAAGAACTCAATGATCCGGGTACGGCTGTCTTTAAAAACCAGTGATTCCAGCCGCTTTTCCATTTGGAGGACTCGCCGGCCCATGATCTTCATCAGAAAAAGACTGAAGCCATTGTATTCCCGCATCAACGACTTAATTTGGTCTATGGTCAGTACGCAGGTGGTCGTTTTTTCCATAGCATAAGCAAAATCGCGCCGCTTTTCACGTGCATCACTGATGATGGACAATTCTCCAAAAACCTCTCCAGGGCCAAGAATGGTTTTTGTGATCTCTTTACCATCTTCGCCGTAAGTGCCGATTCTTACCCGTCCTTCGAAAACGAAGTATACCTTATCGGCGTCTTCATCGGGAAGAAAAATGTATTCCCCTCGTTTAAAATCTCGGTGGGTTTGCTGTTCTAATCCCCCGTTTTCTATTTTCTTTGGACAGAAGATACCACTGACGTCAATATTTTCTAGGTGCCACAGGGCGTTGGTAGGTTCCATAATAATAAGGCGGTAAAGCTTTAAATAAGGTGTAAGCTAAAGATAATTGAATCCTTCTCTAAAGGAAAGTGCTTTTGCTCAGGATAGGTTTAAAAAACCTTAGGGGATTTACTGATAAAAAAGCCCCAAGGTTTTAATAGAAAAGAGATAAAAGAAGAACAAGGTTGTCTTAAACAATGCTTTTTCTGCGCTGTTAAGTTTTGACAGATCCATTAGCGCATCAAATATTTATGGCGTGTGAACAAGCATATCCTCCCCTATTTAAAAAGTAAAGATAAGGTACTTGAAAACGTGATCGAAACGATTCCCGCGCCGGAAATCATCAGTACCAAAAATGTATTCCACGATTTGATGAGCTGTATTCTGGAGCAACAAATTCATTACCGGAGTACAAAGAAGACTTTTCAGCGCATGCTGGTAGCTGCCGAGATGAACTCGTTGACGCCCACTAATTTTGAGCATTTTGAAGCGCTGGGGCTAAAAGATAAAAAACTGTCCACGCAGAAATACGAAACCCTGGAGCAGGTAGTTGATTATTTTGAAAACAATACGATCCACTGGGAGCAGCTCTCTGATGAGGAAGTAAGGGCGATATTGGTCAATATAAAAGGCATCAGTAATTGGACTGCTGATATGATCCTGATGTATACCCTGGAACGAGATAAGGTCCTACCTCTCGATGATTACCATCTTAAACAATTGATGGGTAGGCTTTACCAGGTAGAGGGTAAAAAAGCAATGCGGGCTGTGGGTGAGCACTGGGCACCTTATCAGTCTTGGGCCGTAAAATATCTTTTTGGCTGGAAGGAATTTCATAAGAAGCAGTAGCATGAAACAACTGATTGAAAGAAATATGGTTTGGATGATTTAGCAGCTTCCATTAAACACCAGTAGTCAATACCTCCTCCATCTCCGACAACAAGCTCACGGCTTTGCCATAAGTTTCTTCCATTGCACTAGCGTTGTCTTTTCCTGCATAGAGTGCCATCTCACAATTGGTGATGAGGCCTTGGAAAGACGTCCGTTGATCGGTAGTAGCCCCCAGTTCTTCCAACTTAGCTTGTACGTTGGCTTTGGTCATATCGGCGCGTGGAATTTGGAGTTTGTCTCCCACGTAACCTAAAAGAGATCGTTCAACTTCCGTATAAAAAGCCCTGGCATCACCTTGCAGGCGGTGCTGTTCGGCGGTCGCTAATCTTTTGAGGGCCTGCGCTCGGGCTAGCTGCTGCTTACGCAAAATAGGGTCAATGATGGGTTTCCCTGCCTGGATGCGTTGGTAGGCCAGTAATCCACCACAAGCGAGAATAGGCAGCATAAATAACATCCAAAACAAAGGCGTATCAAAGAAAGTGGTTGCTTTGGGCAAGAGCTGAATAGTCGCTTTGGGTGGATAAAGCCCCTGGTTGTGTTCTGCTTCGGCTACCAATCCCGATTTTTTTTCTCCACTACCAGTTTTAACCTGCAAATTCATAGGCGCGACGGTGAGTGTTTGGTAGGCCAGACTATCGGGGTTGAAGACGACCACCTTGGGTTGGAAGGTGTAGTCGCCAGGCGTTTTTGGCACCAGCAGGTATTCGAAAATTTTTCGGCCTTTGATCTGGCTGGGTAGATCGATGTATTCTTCTTCCAATACTTTGGGGTCGTATACCTCAAATTCGGCGGGCAAGTTCAGATCAGGAGCTTGTACCCTTTTTAAGTCACCAGTGCCTTCAATAACGAGTTGGATACTCACCGCATCGTCGGTCGTAATTTGTACCCTGGTCAGGCCCGCGCGGAGCTCGAAATTTCCTGTGATGTCACTAAAATTTTCGGGGCGAGGGCTGGGCAGCGGCTTTACCTGTAGAGTAATTGGCTCAGAAGCCACCGACAAACGACGTAACTCTGGCCGAGAAAAGAAGCCTTGGCTCCGCTGGCCAGGAATGGGAACACCTACAATGATCGATAGTGGATCGATGGTGAGGGTGCCCGTTTGCTGAGGATAAAGTACAACCCGCTTGAGAATGCGCGAATTGTATTGTACTCCATTGACCAATTCGCGCATCCCGCGCGTATCATATTGGTGAATCTCACGGGCATAGAAACCTTCATAATCTGATTCACTGACGGCGCTCAAGCCCTGTGGATCAATGCGGGTTGATAGAACATAATCAAGCACAAGTTGCTGCCCCAGAAATGCTTCCTGTTGCTCAAGTCGGGCGGTGAGAAAAACTTCTGCGGTCCCATCATCGGCCCTGTCTTGCCCTTTTACGACTTTCACTTGGATCGGGTTGGATTCCAAGACGGTATTTTTGACGCTGATCTTTCCAGGGCCAATGGTTAGCGTTCCTGTTTTTTTGGGTTGCAAACGGTAGCCAATGGTGCTTTCCTGCGACATTCGGCCATTGACAATGGTGGTTTTGAACCCCTGATTAGGCCCGGATAAAACGGTGAAATCTCGGAAATTGGGCGGCGTGAAGTTCAACCCTTCAGCATTTTTCAGGGTGTAGGTCAGTTCGAAATAACTGTTGAGCAACACCTCCCGGGCATCGGCATAAGCTGTAAACGTGACGTCACCGGTTTGGGCAATCGCCACCTTGTTGTTAGCCAAAAAAAGCAGGAGCAAGCCGAATAAGCGAAAGATATGCTTGGCAAAGCCGGAAATAGGATCCCGAGTTATGGAGAGGAAGTCGGAAGTCCATTTTGACTTCGAATCTAGCAAGCTACACTTGTTTTCTTCCTGATAGTTATCCATTATATCCGCGTCGTTTTACGTTTCTTGGGTTGATTCTGTTGCAAGCTATCTGCGGGCGGGACCATTTGCCCAAAAGGAGATTGTTGGAAAAACTGTTGGAAAAAATCGTCTCCTAGTAGATCCTGGTTAAAGATACTGCCGGGACTATCCAAGTCTTGATCAAAAAAGGAGCCACCAAAGGGGGAATAGGATCGAGCAGGCGTTGGCGGAGATTGGATGATTCCCTCAGGGTTGGGGAAAACCCTGACCAAAAGTGGGGGGGTCTCCAGGTAACTGTCTCCTACCTTTACGCTGGCGGGTTCAATGTAATAGTCACCAACCTCATGGGCTTCAAGAAAATAAGTGTACTGCACACTTTGTTTCACCGCCCCGTTGATGATATTCATTTGTGAACTCATATTAGGGCCTCCTACCTTTACGAAGCCGTTGAATTCCGGGAAAAAGAAATCTTCACCCTGGCCGTTTTGTAAAGAAAAGGTCACTGAAAATCGATTGCCCAGTAAAATGGAGTCATTGTTCACGTTGACCGTGAAGGCGGCTTCCTGGGTAAAGACGGAACCCAGGGCAAATAGCAATGGTAGCAAAAGATAATTGCGCATAAGTTCTTGATTTTCGAATATTAACGATTACAAAGTAGTAAGAGTTTAGCTGGCCTTTCGGCATTTTACCGAAAGTTGGGGAGTGATTCCTATTCGTTCATTATCCCTCTACCCTATACCCTGAGGACGCGGAGCAGCCCGAGTACCCTCTACGGACTTTTGTCGAAAGTCCCGCTTACCATTTCTTATCCGAGTTGCAGGATCGCCCCTGAACGCGTTGCATTTTTTCCATGGTTTTCTTTTCATCTTCTTCCGCAAATTGTAATTGCCTTTCCGCTTCTTCGCGGGTCATGGGTTTTGCTTCTTGAGGTTCAGTCGATTGCTGCTCCTGGTTTTCTTGTTGCTCTTGCTCCTGTTGATTTTGTTGCTGCTGGTTTTGCTCTTGGTCTTGATTTTGTTGTTGCTGCTGTTGTTGATCTTCTCCTTCCTGTTGTTGCTGATCTTGCTGTTGTTGGTCTTCGTTTTCGTCGCTGGGGTCGGATTCTTCTTGCTGCTGTTGCTGCTGCTGTTCTTGCAGCTGTTGTTGCTGCATGGCTTTAGCTAGATTAAATTTTGTTTCCAGGTCGTTGGGTTGGCGGCGCAGTGCATTTTTGTAGGCTTCGGCGGCTTTGTCAAATTCCCCTTGTTGATAGTAGGTATTGCCCAGGTTGTGGTAAGCGTAAGCTTGTTCATTGGCATTGGCGGCCAGGCGTGCCGCTTCTTCAAATCGGCGCGCTGCCTCTTCGTAGTCGCCTTGCTGGTAGGCTGCATTGCCCAGGTTGTAATTTCCCTGCGCACTGTTCTTCTCGGAAATTGCTGCGCGGTAGCTTTCGGCAGCTTTGTCGTAGGTGCCGTCTTGGTAGGCGCGGTCGCCTTCCCTTAGTTTTCGGTGCCCATCCTGAGCGTGTAAACTCATGGTTCCGAAAGTGATCATCAAAAAGAACAACCATTTTAATTTCATAACTCAGCTGTTTTTTTCAAGCGGTTTGATTTTCTCAGGCTGCTGGTTCGGTAAGACAATAGAAACTCAATGAGTAGGAACAAGAAGGCTATCCCAATGAATATTTGAAAATAACTTTCGTAATCGGTAAACACCCGCTGTTCGTATTCTCTTTTCTCGATGGTATCAATACGTTCTTGAAGAATATCAGCCAGCCCTTCCGCATTTTTTTCCAAATTGAAGTAAGCACCGCCACCTGCGCGGGCCACTTCTTCCAAGGTGGCGGGATCTAGCCGAGAACGAACCGGATTGCCGGTATCATCGCGAAGATATTCCGCTCTGCCACGGATATCTACCGGAATAAAACCACCCTCTGTACTTCCCACGCCAACGGTATAGACGAGGGTCCCTGTTTCGTAAACGGCTTGGGCGCGTTCTACTCCGCGTCCGTCGTGGTCTTCACCATCAGTGATGATAATGATGGCTTTGTGGCGTTCGTTTTCCGGATCAAAGGAGCGTTCCGCCAGATCGATAGCAGCGCTGATAGCCGTACCTTGTTCTCCGGCCTGATCGGGAGAAGCCGTTGTCAAAGCCAGTTTCGCAAAGTAATAATCACTGGTAAGGGGTGCCACGGGGAAGGCATTGCAGGCAAAAAGAATGACACCGATATTGTTGCTCGCTAATTTATCCACCAATTGCTGACCAAAACGTTTAGCGCGCTCGATACGGCTGGGCGACACATCTTCGGTGAGCATACTTTGAGAAATGTCCAAAGCGATGAATAAATCAATTCCTTTGCGCTGGACGGGCTGCCGTTTTCCTCCCCATTGCGGATTGGCCAGGCCAATGATCAGAAAGAAAAAGGCGGTCACCAACAAGCCAAATTTTACCAAATGCTTATAGCGGCTAAGGCCCGGGGCCAGTCGACTAACAACTTCTTGCCCACCAAAACGCTCGAGTGCTTGCTTGCGCAAACGCCAGGCCAAAAAGAAGAAACCTACCAGCACTGGCAGCAAACCCAAAGCCCACAAATAATAGCTATGTTCGAATTTAAACATTTTTTTACTG
Source organism: Lewinella sp. LCG006 (assembly GCF_040784935.1). Lineage (GTDB taxonomy): Bacteria > Bacteroidota > Bacteroidia > Chitinophagales > Saprospiraceae > Lewinella. Next base: position 2,381,659 of record NZ_CP160680.1, read on the forward strand.
TTTCTAAGGAATCGACCGCAGCACGGTATATCGCATGATCATTTCCAATAAAAGGCAAAAGGCAGCAAACAGGGCAAACCACCGGAATTGCTCTTGATAACGCTTGATGACCGTTGTTTCTATTTCCGTTTTTTCCATCTGATCAATCAAGTCATAGATTTCCTGAAGCTCCGTTTGGTTGGTCGCCCGGAAGTAGCGCCCGTCGGTTTTTTGGGCAATCTGCTGTAACAAGGCCTCGTCGATTTCCACCCGAGCAATATCATAACGGTAACGACCAAAGCGGTCTTTACTTACGGGAGTAACGGCTTCGCCCTCGGAACCCACACCGATGGTATACACCCTGATCCCAAATTCTTTGGCAATATCAGCCGCCATATCTGGAGGGAGATAGCCCGCATTGTTGACCCCGTCAGTGAGGAGAATAATTATTTTACTAGCCGTTTTACTTTCTTTGACTCGATTGATGGCCGTGGCTAAGCCCTGCCCGATGGCGGTACCATCTTCTAGTGCTCCACAAGCAAGTGCTCCAATGAAGGTGCGGACAATATCATGGTCCGTTGTCAGTGGACATTGCGTGAAAGCCTCCCCCGCGAAAGCAACGATACTGATACGGTCGAAGGGGCGCTTCTCTACAAAATCGATGGCTACCTGCTTGCTTGCTTCCAGACGATTGGGCTTGAAATCCTGGGCGAGCATACTACTCGACAAGTCCATCGCCAGTACAATGTCAATACCTTCAGCCGTGATTTTTTCCTCCTGCAGGGTAAGCTGCGGACGGGCGAGTGCAACCACCAGAGACACCAATGCGATACCCCGCAACCAAGGCAGTAAAGCACGCAAGCGCGTACGCCAGGAGGTGAGGTGCTCCACCGCCGCCAGCGTTGGCATTCTCAACTGTGGATACCTCTTTTGGCGCTGGCGTTTACGCCACCATACCACTGCCGGAATAAGGAGTAGCAATAAAAATGCCCAAGGCTGGGCAAAAGTTATATTTTGCCAGGCGTTTATCATTCCTCTTCTTCGTTTACGTCTGCTAGTGGTTCGTTAGCTGGTGGGGTATATTTAGTCGTTGTCACAAAGGTGCGAACCTGGTTCAGTGATTGAACATGAACAGCTTCCGCAGGGGTCGCTTTGGCAAATTTCACCAGATCGGCGGTCTCCAAAACAGCACGGAGGCTGCCTTTTTCATCGAGCTTCAATCGTTGTAGGTCTTTAATGATTTCCGGACTGGTAGCTTCCAAGGCTTGCAGGTCGTAACGGTTTTCCAGGTATTCCCGGAGGATGTACGTCAGGTCTGATTGAAAGCCTTTGCTATCGCCCGTTTTCCAGGCGGCAGCAGCTTCCAGTTGGTCCAGCTTTTCGAGGGCGATGATGTGTGCGGGTATTGGCGGCGGTAGGGGTGCCGGAGGCATTGCTTTTCGTTTGCGCACAGCACTTGCTCGCCAAATCACACCAATAATGACCACAATGACCAGTAGCGCCAACACAATAGGAAGGAAATCCACCAGCTTGATCGGTTCCTTGATAATGTCTTTGTTGGCCATGATGTCGGCGTCTTCTTGCACCGGGATGGTGGCCACCGTGAGGCCCAGGTTGCTCGAGCGGGCAGTATCCTGAATACCATTGAGTTCGTAAATAACTTCCAAAGATGGTAAACGGTGGTAACCGGAATCAAAAGTTGTGAAAACCAGTCGTTGTTGGAGCAATAGCTCCGGGCTTGTCGTGATGGTGTTGAGGTTGCCCAAATCCAGGAGTTCCACTTTTCCGGCATCGGCCCATTTGCCGTAGTTGACATTTTTGATGGTGGTGTTGGTTGGAGCCGCGATGTTGATGGTCAGCCCGAGGTGGTCACCAATAAAAATGACCGTACTGTCAAGATCCATGCTGACATTCACCTGCCCGAAAGCACTACCGCCCAGGAGTAGCATACAGAAAATACCAATGAGATGAGGAATACCGCGTTTCATTATGATCGTCTTTGAAAAAATTGGTGGAGGGCTGTTATGTAAGAGTCGGTCGTTTCGATACTGATGGTATCAGCACCACTACGGAGGAATTGGTTGCGGAAGTAATTGTAATTGTTATCAAACCATTCCCGATAATTCTTTTGTACCTGCTTATCAGCGGTGTCTATCCAGCGCAGCATACCTGTCTCAGCATCCTCGGCGCGGATGAGCCCCACATTGGGCAACTCCTTCTCGCGCGGGTCGTACAGGTGCACCCCTACCAGATCGTGGCGGCGGGCTACAATCCGCAACGAGGCTTCGTAATTTTGCGTCATGAAGTCGGAAAGAACAAAGCAGATACTCCGCTTTTTGACCACATTGTTGTAGTACTGCAATGCCATACCAATGTCGGTGCCTTTGCCTTCGGGCTCAATATCAAGTAGCTCACGGATAATGCGCAGGATGTGTTTTTTACCTTTTTTAGGCGGCACAAATTTCTCTATCCGGTCCGAAAAAAAGATCACGCCGACCTTGTCGTTGTTGTTGATGGCTGAAAAAGCAAGCACCGCACAAATTTCGGTGATGTACTCGTTTTTCATCTGCGGGGTAGTGCCAAAATAAGAAGAACGACTGATGTCGATCAGCAGCATGACGGTGAGTTCGCGCTCCTCTTCAAATACCTTGATGTAAGGTTCACCGGTACGGGCGGTTACGTTCCAGTCTATATTACGCACATCGTCTCCATACTGGTAGTTTCTCACTTCACTGAATGACATACCCCTACCCTTGAAAGCACTGTGATACTCTCCCGAAAATAGATGCCTGCTCAAGCCTTTGCACTTGATCTCTATTTTACGAACCTTCTTGAGTAATTCACTCGTTTCCATACCGTTTCGTTCATTTTTTAGTACAAGCATTTATACTATATCTGGCGCCTAACGAACATCTTTGTGTATATTGTCATTTCAATGACATTAATCAAAAACCAACTTTCTAATGGCCACTAACAAATTTTCCCCCAGCGCCCCTACTTTCCCTGTATGGGTAATCGGGATTGTCCTTGGTGTTTTAGCGATCCTTTCCACGCTTATCCCCATTCCTAGCATTGCTGCTTATAGCCATGAGATGCTAGTGGGCGGGTTTGTATTATTGGCACTCGGTACGTCCTTAAAGGGCTTATAAAACCCAAAACAGCAACTGGGAGGTTGGACAATAATATTTTCCGACTTCCCCTTCACCACTTCCCACCTTGCACTTAATACTTCCGACTTCCCACCTCCGACTTCCGACCTCTAATTTCCGCCTTCCTCTTAAGGCACTTCCACCGCGTTCAAAATCTTATGAATAATATCCTCCTGGCTGATATTCTCCGCTTCCGCTTCATAAGTAAGCCCGATACGGTGACGCAATACATCCTCACAAACGGCCCGCACATCCTCCGGAATTACAAAGCCACGGCGTTGTAAAAAGGCGTAAGCTTTGGCTGCCAGGGCCAGGTTGATCGACGCCCGCGGCGAACCACCAAAACTAAGTAGAGGCTTCAAGGAAGCCATACCGTAGTTCTCGGGGTTGCGGGTAGCAAAAACGATATCGATGATGTAGCGTTCGATCTTTTCGTCCATATAAACCTTCCGGACAGACTCACGTGCTTTGAGAATCTCCGCCGTAGTGGTGACAGGATTGACTTTTCCGAAATCAAGATCGTACAAGTTGCGGCGCATGATCTCGCGTTCGTCTTCTTTGTTGGGATAAGAAATTTTCACCTTCAGCATAAAGCGATCCACCTGTGCTTCTGGCAGCGGGTAGGTACCCTCTTGCTCTATGGGGTTTTGGGTAGCCAATACGAGGAAGGGCTCTTCCAATTTGAACGTCTCGTTGCCGATGGTGACCTGGCGCTCCTGCATGGCTTCCAGCAGTGCACTCTGTACTTTGGCGGGTGCCCTGTTGATCTCATCCGCGAGGACGAAGTTGGCAAAGACGGGGCCTTTTCTCACCGAGAAGTCGTTTTTGCTAGGATTGTAGATCATGGTACCCACAATATCTGCGGGAAGCAAATCCGGTGTAAACTGGATACGGCTAAATTGCCCCTGAAGTACCTGTGATAATGTTTTGATCGCAAGTGTCTTGGCCAAGCCAGGCAAACCCTCAAGTAGTACGTGTCCGCGAGTAAGCAAGCCAAGCAGCAGGCGGTTGATCATGTGATCCTGCCCTACGATGACTTTACTGGTTTCCGTTTGGATTCTTTCGATGATCGCACTGTCGGCGTAAATCTGTTGGTTAAGCGCTTCGATGTCTACCGATTGCATACGTGGTTTCAATTTATTTTCTGGGTATAGAAAGTCTTCTACACTATATAATATTTCATAAAAAGCAAAAAGGATTACAAAAATGGCTAATTTTTGCCACATTTAAAGGCAATGGAGGGGATTGTGCTGGACAAGCCTCTATTTTTGCAGCAAGTTCACCAAAATAATCTTTAATGAAGTATTTCTTGACACTGGGTTTGATGCTTTCACTCGTTTGCCAGGGATTTTCGCAAGACCGGCAAGCCGAAAAGAGGGCCCAAGCGGAATTGGCCGAGCAAGTGGCTTATACCTTACAGACGGACGGACTCATCGTGCAAATACCCACCAATGCGCGTAAAATAGAAGCCATGCAAGAGGTACTGAACAATGGAGATTTAACTGCGCAAAACTACAGCCGCCTCGCAGATCGCCTGGCAACGACCATCGAAGAAACCCGGCAGCAAGCCAAACTTATCATCGAGGCATTTGCCAACGGCTACGCCATCGGACCCGTCTATTTTATTCCTGATACCTCTTTGGTGCAGCTAAAAGAAGAACATACTTCGGGATACTTTTATGACAAGGAACTCAACATCGACCCAAGCATCACGCTCCCCGATGATTTCGTCCTGCTAAGAATGGGTTATGTCAATGCTGCTACTGGCTCCGGTGCCGAAGCCATGATGCTTACGCGTAGCGATTTGTCTCCGCTGCAGCCCCCCTTCCCAGATGCCGTCACTTTCAATAATGTCGGCTATCTCTTCAATAAACTGCTGGCCCCTGATATTGCTGAGCGCAAGCGACTGGAAGCAGCGGTGAATACACTGGTGCGGAAATTGAGGGTGGCGATTGGGGGGTAGTGGGTTGGTTGGAATTGGGTTGCGTATAAATGGAGCCCAATTCCCTTTCCCTCCGAAAAGAAAATATCATCAAAAAGAATAGACAAGGGAAGTTTTTACTAACTTTAGGTTATTGATGCTAAAAACCTATTTTAAGTGAATGTCTCTTTGATTCAAAACTGGTTTAAAGAAAATCACGGAGTGATGACTTCGAAGGAACTGATAGAGTTAGGAGTTACCTATTATTCTATTAGGCATTTATTAGCGGAAGGAATAATAAGTAAGATTAAAAGAGGAGTCTATTTACTTAATGATACAAGTGAGGATGAAAATGGACTTATTGTAAAGCTACTTCCTAAAGGAGTATACTGTTTGCAGTCAGCGGCCTCCATTTATAATTATACTACAAGTGTTCCATTGAGGTATCATATAGCTGTACATAATAAAGCTAATCATAATTTACCTGATCATCCACCCATAAAATTATACTATTGGAAAGACTCCCAGTATGAATTGGGTATAGAAGAAAAAGAAATTAATGGAGTCAATATAAAAATATATGATCGAGAAAAAACGGTGTGTGATTATTTCAAATTCAGGAATAAATTAGAGTTTACCTCGGTGAAAGAAGTGTTGAATTCTTATCTAAGAGACACTAATCGAGATATAGTACGATTAAAGAAATATTCCAGGGTACTAAAGATTGACAAAGTATTAGATCACTATTTAGAAGTACTGATATGAATATAGAGTCTATCGTATCGAAGCTCAAAAAATATTCTAAAGAGCATAAAAAGATACATCAATACACGATAATTAGATTTTTTCAAGAACGATTTTTATACCGTTTATCTCAATCCAGATATAAGGATTTCTTTTTACTGAAAGGAGGAGCATTAGTATATGTGTTTGGAGCAGAGGAAAGCCGATATACCAAAGATATTGATCTTTTATTAACGAAATTAGAGTCGGAACACGAAAATTTACTGAAAATATTTAAAGAGATAAGTCAAATTCAGTCAGATGATGGAATTATCTTTGATACTGACCAAATTATTATTGAGACGATCCAAAAAGAAGGTCAATATACAGGTACAAGAATTAGACTTGGTGGTAAATTAGGAAATATCAAACAACAACTTCAAATTGATATAGGAGTAGGAGATTATGTCACACCTGGGCCACAAGAGATAGTATATCCAACATTAATATCAGGGTTTGAAGAACCCATATTAAATGCTTATTCGAAGGAGACATTAATCGCTGAAAAATTTGAAGCCATGATATCATTGGGAGAATACAACTCCCGAATGAAAGACTTTTATGATGTTTATCAATTTGTAGAGACAAGCGATTTATCAATTTTGTTTGACGCAATAAAAAATACGTTTATTAGACGAAAAGCTACTGTGGTAGTAGAGCATCCTGTATTTATGAAAGAATTCTATGAAAATGATAAACGGAAGAATCAATGGAGCATTTTTATTAAAAAGAATGAGCTAAACAACATTGATTTCGATCAGGTACTTGAAAAAATGACTATTTTTCTAAAGCCGATCTATGATAAATTATATTTGGAGATTGGAAAAAAATAAAACGGGAACTGGGCACAACAATGGCGCAGCAGCGTCAAGCCTTCCTTCATCAGACCTGCGCCTGCGCCTTAACGCTAGAGCCAAAGAGAACACCAAACAAGCTCTAAATCACTAAAAATGAGTTCATAAAGATAAACTTACAGTTATCTTTAACCGCTGGTACTCCCCAGCGTTTCCCCTGTCGGTATGGGGACTGTAGCGGTTGTTGAAGCCCGACAAACAAACAGAGGCTTTCAAAAGCCCATGATGTCGCACCACCTTGCCACACCTCGGAAAACACTCAGCATTAGAAAAATTCCACACAAAAAAGCAGCATGAAAAACACCCTACTCATTTCTTTACTCCTCCTTTCTACCCATTTAGCTTTTGCCCAGTGCGGAGCAGACGAGGTGGAGATCAAGGTCGAAATTGCAACCGATAATTGGGGCTACGAGACCTCCTGGACGCTTAAAGACCTTGCGGGTACCATCCTTCTGCAAGGAGGACAGGATGGGGCTTACGACAACAATACTACCTATGCAGACAGTACCTGCGTGGCTGCTGATGGTTGCTTTTTCTTCGAAATCTACGATACGTATGGCGATGGCATTTATGCGCCTAACGGTTATGTGCTGTATGTGGACGAGATGCTGGTTTCGAGCGGGGCCAATGACATTGGGGCTTATGCTAGCGCAACGGCTTATTGTCCTGATATATGCACTTATACCTGGAATGCGCTCAATGATCTACAAGGACACATTAATGGAGCGAGCCCTCTTACCATCCAGGAACTGAACCTGATCTACAACATCTTCAATGAATTTCCCGAATGTCTGGCAGAAAGCGAGCCGATGATCTTGCTGGGTAAAAGTGTAGTAGAAGATTATGATCAAGAAGTTGGAGCGCTGTTTACGACCCCTCCTACGATAGCAGGATTCACTAAAACCCTCGGCAATAATGCTGCTGTAGAGTTGGCGCGCGCCATGGTAGCGCTAGAGCAGGGGATATTCGATCATGTTTTTACGCCTGATGTCTACGCGGAGTTTCCCCAATACATCACTCAATGGCCATTCAATTCCTGTGAGAGCTTTCCCGGATATGTGGCCCCTCCGGCCGATCCATCGGTCAGCCATTCCATGATGGTGCTCGCCGATTTTGCCGACCCCGATGGCATGAATCCTTACTACGGCATTAGCGGAAGTGGATTATGGCATGCCCTACGCCCCACCGGTATGTATTTGGCCCCTGGTACTGTCGCCAAAGTTGATGTTCCGGAGAGTCTGGTTGGTCAGGATTATTATGTTCAAGTTGGATCTCATGACTGGGATTTAAGCAACAGGCCCTTTTTTAAACGACTAGATAGAATCGCAAAAAGATTCTTGATTGATGCTACTACCATAGAAGTATTCAACCCACTTGGAGGCGCTATCTCCATTCTTGTGCCCTACGAAGCTGACGAAGGAATCGTAGAGGTGACCGTGACCAATGCTGTAGAAGCTCCCTTCTTCTCGTTGAAATCTTTCTACGAAAGTACCGATGTGAATGCGGAATTGGACAAACCTGGCCCCTGGGCAGTATTCGAGTCTGACAATGTGATGTACACCATTCCAAAGCATTCCATTGTCCCTGGTCAATATGACCTCATTCAGACGCTGCAAGACTGGGAAACGGCCCTCAGAGGCGTCAATTCCATTATGGCAAGACAGATCATTCCCGACAAACACAACCTGTACATGATCGCGGATGTAACGATCAGAGGTGGTGCCTATTTCCCAGGTTACCCCATGTCCAACACGCCACTTGATTATTTGAATGTACCGGGTCCCGCCTATTTTATTGATGGGCCAGGACCGAATGACGAGACGAACTTCCATGAACTTGGGCATCAACTAGCGATGTCTAAGTTTCCGGGAGAGGTAGAAGCCCTCGTGAACTTCCCTTACATCATGGCCATGAATTATGGTCTGGGTGTAGACTTGAATGAGGCGGTGAATTATAGCTTTGTTCCCAATACATTTGACATCGATAAGACCGCCACCCATAGAATGGTGTCTAATACCTTTGGTTCAGAAAGAATTATTGCCAACGCTACCACCAACGAAGTACGTTACCAGCACAGAGGTTACGGACACTATTTTGAAATCGTCAATATGCTGGGCTGGTGTCCACTCAGAAACTTCTGGAAACAGGAATCCATCGACTTTGAAAACGGCATCGATTACGGCATCAACGATCAGGACATTGATGGCCGGATCATCAGAATGTCCGTTGCTGCGCAAGCCGATCTGCGTCCCTTGTTCCATGTCTTTGGGATTCTGCCCCAAGATTCGATGGCGATGCAAGACACCTTGAACCAGCTGGGTATCGAACCGTCCCTAATCGTCTACAATCGACTTCAAGCATACTTCGACCTGATTCCGGAAAACAATGCCGCATTCGTCGATTATGCCCTCTCCGTTTATCCGAATCTGTACACGAGTGGTCCTAACGAAAATCCTGATTACGGGGTGGGATGGCATTACCTCAAGTCACTTAGCTACGACGCTGCCGAGGCTCAGCAAAGAACCGATATCCTTCAGGGGATTATTGATCGGTATTATCCGAATGGAGCACCCGCGGATACTGGAACCCCAGACCTCTGCTGCTTACTGAATGCCGTGGATGTCGATATGGTGAATGAAGAAGTGATCGTCACTGGAGGAGTTGAGCCGTATGAGGTCTTTATCGACACCCTGGGTAACACGCAAACCGTTACGGTGATCGATTTCGACAACTGCGTAGCTACAGCGGAATACACCATAACCAGTGTAACAGCGCCAGCGCAAAGAGAAGTTCGGATTTTTCCGAACCCATCAAGCGGTGAGGTACAGATCGATTTTGGCTCCGTTCAAGAACAAGTCGTTATTTCCCTGTTTGACCTAACGGGCAGATTGATCCAAACGCAACGGGTGATAACGACCGAATTGCTTAACTATAGGCTTCCTGAAGCTAAGGGCGTTTATCTCTTCAAGATTACGTTTTCAGATGGAGGGTATCGTTCAATGATGGTGATAAAAGAATAAAAAAATACAGTTGGTAGATGAAAGACGGAGGCTTGTCAAATTTGTAGCTGGGGCAAAAAAATCACTTGTACTTTCGCTCAAATTATTTAAAAATCTAAGGGGTCGGCGAAAAATAAGTTCCCCATTTCAGACTAGAGATTTTGGTGCTGAACGAGGCGCGAAGACCCTGCCTACCTGGCGTACGGCAGGCAGGCGCGCATAGCCAAAGCTACGCAAGGGATGAGCAACGAAGTTCAGTGCCAAAAGATCAGCATTAAAGGGAGGAAGTTATTTTTCGCCGACCCCTAAAGCCACCGTCATGAAATTTTACCAAAGAAAAATGTTCAAATCCACGTTTATCGGAATGATGGTATTCATCACTTCGATAACCATTGGCTTCAGTCAATCAAAAACGGAGCAGCTTGATCAACTATTGAACTTATACCACGAATATGGCCAATTCAACGGCTCCGTTTTAGTAGCAGAACAAGGAGAAGTCATTTATAAAAAAGGCTTCGGGATGGCAAATATGGAATGGGATATTCCGAATCAACCCAATACCAAGCATCGATTAGGCTCGATCACCAAGCAGTTTACGGCCATGCTTATCTTGCAGCTCGTGGCCGATGGTGCCGTAGATTTAGAAGCGCCGATTTCGAGCTACCTTCCTGATTATCCAAAAGAGACGGGGGATCAAATAACCATCCACCATTTATTAACCCACACCTCGGGCATACCGAATTACACCTCGTTTCCGAATTTCTTTAAGGAGCAAAGCCGCAATCCCTACACCCCGGATGAGTTTGTGGAAGTATTTGCTCATAAAAAGCTAGACTTCACTCCTGGTGAAAGATTCAGCTATAGCAATTCAGGTTATTTCCTGCTTGGGGTGATTGCTGAAAAATTGACGGGAAAGACTTACGAACAATTGCTTCACGATAAAATTTTTACGCCCGTAGGAATGCACGATACGGGTTATGATAATCACGAAGATATCGTGAAAAACAGAGCGGCTGGCTACGAAAAGGATGGACTTAACTACGTTAATGCTAGTTACTTAGATATGTCCATCCCTTATGCTGCAGGATCAATGTATTCTACGGTCGAGGATTTATACCTGTGGGATCAAGCACTGTATACCAATAAATTACTACCGCAAGCATTGATGGATTTGTACTTCAAACCCTACGTTCCTGCCTTCGGGGATAGTCATTACGCCTATGGCTGGGGAGTAGGCAAGGGAAGGATTGGCAACACGGAGGACAGTGTTGAGGCCATCTCTCATGGGGGCGGTATCAATGGTTTCAATACGAACATATCGCGCGTAATCTCCGACAAGTCTTTAGTGGTGCTTTTGAACAATACTGGCGGTGCCCCTTTAAACGAAATCACCAGCGCAATTAGAGGGATATTGTACAATAAGACCTACGATTTTCCTAAGAAATCGGTTGCCCATGAGGTACTGGGGCTTATACAAGAAAAAGGAATAAAGGCAGGAATTGCCCATTTTCATGCGATAAAAGACCAGGAAACCTACAATTTGAGCGAGGATGAGATAAACGGAATCGGCTATCAACTTATGGCTGAGGGGAAATCGGAGGAAGCCCTGCAGGTTTTCAAATTGAATGTAGACGAATTTCCGCAAAGCTTCAATGTCTATGACAGTTATGCTGAAGCGCTAATGAATTTAGGGCAAAAGGATGCTGCCATAGAAAATTATCGAAAATCTGTAGAAATGAATCCAGCCAATCAAAACGGCATAGATATGCTGGAAAAACTGGGCGTGGATATCAGTGACCTCGTAAAGGAAGTCATCGTACCGGATGATCTTCTCGAGCGTTACGTAGGCAACTATGAGTTGGCACCAGGTTTTATCCTAAGCATTACCAAAGAAGGCAGCCAATTGAAAGCACAAGCAACCGGACAACCTACGGTTGATATTTACCCTAAATCAAATACGGTCTTTTATCTAAAAGTAGTGCCTGCCCAAATCACGTTTAATACCGCAAAGGATGGGACCGTTGAGAGCTTGACACTCTTGCAGGGAGGTCAGGAAATGACGGGCATGAAAATGTAGGCTGGACTTCAGTCCGGCCAAAATTGTGACGCTTGCTGGTCGGACTGAAGCCCACCTACGTCTTAGCTGGACTTTCGGCAAAAGTCCGTACTGGGAAACGGCTTGCTTCGCGCGCCTATAGTACAGGGTATAGGGATCGGAAAATGCAGAAGAATCAATTCCTAACAAGGGCATAAAAACTTAGACATGTAAACATTTTAGAAAAATTAGAGCGCAAAAGCTCACAAAACTATCTGATACCCTAATCTGTTCCTTCTTCTAAATAGAAAAACAATATGTCAAGTCAAATACCAACCAAGTATCTCGATCAGGTCTTAGAGCATCATACCCAAGACATGACCGGGAAAGTGGTCGCAATCACGGGCACCACCAGCGGCACCGGCTATGTATGTGCCAAAGAAGTAGCCCGAAAAGGAGCCACCGTCATCCTTTTGAACCGCAAAAGTGAACGCGCGGAAAAAGCACTCGATCAACTGAAGACGGAAGTTCCTGAGGGTAAGTTCGACCCGATCGCTTGCGACTTGCAAAGTTTCGAAAGTGTGCGCAATGCGGCGGAGTCAATCAAACGCAAATACCGTATCGTAGATGTGCTGGTCAACAATGCGGGCGTCATGGCACTTCGTGATCAAGCAACACCAGATGGCTATGATGTGCAGATGCAGACCAATGTCCTCTCTCATTTTCTCCTGACGAAAGAATTATTCCCCTTACTTAGATTAAGCGACCAAGGCCGTATCGTGAACCATTCTTCAATGGCACGGTTGGGGCCACCGTTGGCGATTGAATACTTTGAGAAAAAAGGTGGCGACCTCGGAGGCGATGGTACGGAAGAAGAGAATTTTAGTTTCCGGGGCCCAAGATGGATGCGCTATCATCAGACCAAGTTGGCCAATGCCGCCTTTACCTACGGACTCAAAAATAAGTTGGAAGCAGCCAATATTTCCAATGTTCTCTCCCTGTTGGCACATCCTGGTTTGGCGAAAACGGAGCTTGCCACAACGAGCGCCGCAGTTGGAGGAATGGACGCTGACGCCGAATTCATGAACATGGCGCAATCTGCAGAAGATGGTGCTACCGGCATCATCAGGGCCGCGATGGACCCCAAGGCACAATCAGGCGACTTCTACGGCCCCGACGGCCAAGGTTGGAACGGCTTCCCGGAAAAATTGACGCCCGAAGACCTTCTGTTCGATGAGGCAAACATCCAAATCAATTGGGAAGGTTGCGAAAAAGCAGTGGGGGCGTTTGAGATATAAGTCAGTATAGGGACAAAGGCCGCTTTGCGCCCTTTGGTAGAGCGTATAGGGATTCGAGATGATTTAGATTTACTAAACATGCTCGAATCCCTCAGCCATTACGACCACCAAAGTCAGGAAAGTTAAAAGATTACAGAATAGTGGTAAGAAGCATGTTTGATCAGCTAAATTAGCGTGAGGTTTGGTGTTAATCGCTTGATTTTCAAAATCAATACACCATGTTCGACCCAGTCTGGCTGCCAGACTGGGTCGCATGTAATACCTCCAACCTTACGTTAAATTAGCGCTGTTGGAAAAGACGACTAATCGCTTTTTACCCTTATCCCTTTTTACAAATGTCTAGTACTTTTATCTCCAGAACAGATCAAATTTTCCGCCTCGCTACCAAGCTGCTGGTAGGAATCGTATGGCTGAGTGCTACCTTTTTTGGACTCTATATCCTGCTGTTCTATTTCGCCGCCTTGTTGCTCGAAGAAACAAACTTATGGAATAAAGTTCTCCCCGGCTTATTTGACACCTCTACCCGTATGGCGACTTTGGGCATTGGGCTCCACTTCGCGGCGGGTGGGATTATCCTGGTGTTGGGTTGTATCCAATTGATTGAGTCGGTAAGGGTCCGTTACCCGGCGGTGCACCGCTGGCTGGGGCGCTTGTACGTGGTCTCGGCGATGCTTACGGCCATCGGTGGCTTGGTCTTCATCCTGGTCAAGGATACCATTGGAGGGCCGGTGATGAATGTGGCCTTTGCGCTTTACGGTATCCTGATGTTTGGGGCGGCGGTACAGACCATTCGCTACGCTCGGGCGGGCCGCCTGGAGCAACACCGAGCCTGGGCCATTCGCTTGTTTGCACTGGCGATTGGTTCCTGGTTGTACCGAATGGATTATGGCTTTTGGTTTCTTTTTACCGATGGTTTAGGCCATACTTCCGACTTTCACGGGCCTTTTGATTACTTCATGGATTTTTGGTTCTATCTCCCCAATTTATTGGTGGCCGAAATCTTTATTGGTCGCCACGAGGGCTTGCAATCCCAAGGGGTGAAAGTTGGTGCTACCGTCCTGGTTTTTCTTGCCACGGCTTTTCTGGTATTGGCAACTTATTATTTTACGATAAAGCTTTGGGCACCTTCGGTCTTGGAATTATTGGGCGGATAAGTTGTTGTAAATGAATTATATTTGACGTATTTCTAAATTCTCTCTAATAAAAACTTATTTTATGAAGCGTTTTTCTCTATTTCTACTCCTTTCTCTTGCTCTTTGTTTTACTGCTCAGGCCCAGCTCACCAAGGGCACCCGCTTTCTAGGCGCAGCAGGGGCTCGTGGAACAGGCAATGCCGTTTATGGTGGACTGGGGCAGCTTTCCACAAACTTTGGCAACGATATTACCATATTTGGTTTGCGAGTTACTCCAGATTTAGGCTATTTCTTGTCAGATCACGTATTGCTTGGTTCTTCTATTGTTGTCAGTACGACTACAGACTTTGAAGATAGTTTCACCAGCGTTGGTGCTGCTCCATTTGTTCGCTATTACTTCAACCCTGAATCTACCGGGAATACTTACTTCTATGGGCAGGCCCAGGTGGGGTTTATTGCAGCCCTTGACGAATCTGATTTCAAGACTTATCCTTTTGGGCTTCAGGCAGGAGTTACGCACTTTTTGGCACCAGGCATAGGTCTCGATGCCTATCTGCAATTTCGAGACAGTGACCTCTCTACCGACAATGTGAGCTCGCTAGGCATTGGTGCTACCCTTAATATTTATCTCAATGACGAGATGTACAATAATCGTAAATCAGGTACGGCTAGTCTCCAACGCGGTACGCTGATGATCGGAGGCACAGGTTCAGCTAGTTTTGGTTTGGGGGATAACATCAGCAGGGGGATTTCACTAGTGCCCCAATTGTTTTACTTTCTCAATCCTCAATTGGCCATTGGTGGCAGTTTGCAAACCTGGTTCAGTCGAAGTGAGTTCAGTGGATTTCAAATCAACAACACCATTCTGGGTATCAGTCCACAAATGCGCTACTACCTTTCTACAGGAGAGCATTGCATGTGGTTTATCGGTGGTGGTCTGAATATCAATCATAGTCGGGCAAAAAATGACTTCTTTGGGGTTGAGACTTCAATAAGCGATACCAATGTGGGTTTTGGCTTAGGCGGTGGGGTCAATAGTTTCCTTACGCCTAATATAGCACTCGAGATCGGACCAAGCCTCCGCATTAACCCAGCCAACGAAACGGTACAAATCGGTATTGATCTCGGCGTACAATTTTTCTTGAATACGGGTGAGTAAAACTTTCTAACAAGTTCTTACATCATAAACTTGCGACTAGGCATCTTACCCTCTTGGTAGGTAGGGCCTAGCCTTGTCTTATTTTGTAATTTTAATACTCACCAATCATCAGAAATAAAATGAAAATAGTATCCAAACTATCATTACTGCTCGTTGTATGCTTGATCCAGATGAATGTTTCCATTGCCCAAGAGGAAACGATTACGGCGAAATACAAAGAGCAAGCGATCCAGCAACTTGCTCGTTTAATGAATGATTTTTACGTGTTTCCGGAAGTAGCCAAACAAACCGAAGAGCACTTAATGGCCCAATGGCAAGCAGGTCATTTTGATCAGTTTACCGATGACGAATCTTTTGCGGCAGCTTTGACAACCTCAGTGCAAGAGATCAACCACGATAAGCACATGCGGGTCAGGGTCAACCCACCTTATGAAGCCCAACCCAATACCCCCGAAAGAAGGCTCGAAGAGCGTCTGGATTGGATCGAAAGATCCCGCCGGGGAAGCTACGGTTTCAATCGTGTTGAAATTTTGGAAGGCAACGTAGGCTACCTTGATTTAAGAGGTTTTGCCGGCCTGGAAAATGCGCAGGCCAGTGCCGATGCTGCGATGGCCTTAATGGCGAGAACCGATGCTATCATCTTCGATCTGAGTAAAAACGGCGGCGGAAGCCCTCGGATGGTCCAGTACTTGTGCAGTTATTTCTTTGATCAAAAAGTACACTTGAATAGCCTCTACTGGCGAGAAGGAGATCAAACGGAAGAGTTCTGGACCTTGGAAGAAGTGGGCGGTGCAAAAATGCCGGACGTTCCCTTGTTTGTCATTACCAGTGACCGAACATTTTCCGGTGCTGAAGAATTTTCTTACAACATGCAAACCCAGAAAAGAGCAACCTTGGTAGGCCAAACCACTGGCGGTGGCGCTAATCCAGGGGGAACCAGAGTGATTAATGATAATTTGACAGTTTTTATTCCCATGGGCAAAGCCATCAACCCGATTACCAAAACAAACTGGGAAGGTGTGGGCGTCGTTCCGGAAGTAGTAACCACCGTTGAGGAAGCTTTTGCTAAAACACACCAACTCGCACAAACCGCTGCTGAAAACTACCGCGCGGCAACCAAGAAAAAGTATACCCAATTGTTTTCGGACCTGAACAGCAAACTTGATCATTACACCGCCGGGAAATCAGAAGAGGAAATTCTCCAAGGCTTAACCACTTGCGAGGAGGCAGGTTTGTTAGGAGAAGGAGATATCAATATGTTGGGTTACGAATATTTGATGGAGCACAAAAAGCCTCAAATAGCAAAAGCAATTTTTCGTGCAAATACGCTTCTCCATCCCAATTCCGCCAACGTATTTGATAGCTACGCCGAAGCATTGATGATGGAAGGTGATTTGACGGCCTCCCTCGAGAATTACCAAAAGGCGGTTGATATTGCCAGAGAAAACCAGGATAGAGATCTCGAATTTTTTGAAAAGAATTTAGAAAATGTAAGGCGTAAGCTAAGCGAAGGGAAAGAATAATTTTGCTCCGTAGGGGCAGGTTTCAAACCCGCCCCTACGAAGCAAAATTACTGCTCCCCTGCCATCGTCTCCGCCAATTCAATCTTCAGGTGATGCCCCGTGTGGCTTTTTTTGTTTTTGGCAATTTGCTCAGGCGTACCACTGCCCACCAGCGTACCGCCACGGCGACCACCTTCTGGCCCCATGTCAATAATGTGGTCGGCGACCTTGATGACATCGAGGTTGTGCTCAATGACGATCACGGTGTTGCCTTTGTCTACCAGTTTCATTAATACCTTGAGGAGGTAGCGAATGTCTTCAAAGTGGAGGCCGGTGGTAGGTTCATCCAGGATGTAAATGGTATTTCCGGTATCTCGCTTTGAAAGCTCTTCGGCGAGCTTCACCCGCTGTGCTTCTCCACCGGAGAGGGTGGTCGCTTGCTGGCCGAGGGTGATGTAACCCAAGCCTACCTCTTGCAAGGTTTTTAATTTTCGGTAGATTTTGGGAATCGGCTGGAAAAAATCCACGGCTTCTTGTACCGGCATTTCCAGTACATCATTGATGGATTTTCCTTTATAGATAATTTCCAATGTTTCGCGATTGTAGCGCCGCCCGAGGCAGGTTTCGCATTCCACGTAAACATCCGGGAGAAAGTTCATCTCAATGCGTCGCATCCCTGAACCCTGGCAAGTTTCACACCGGCCACCTTTCACGTTGAAGGAGAAACGACCAGCTTTATACCCTCGGATTTTAGCTTCCGGTAGGTTGGCAAACAAGCTACGGATATCCGTGAAGACCCCCGTGTAAGTAGCGGGGTTGGAACGCGGTGTCCGCCCAATTGGTGATTGGTCTATTTCTATAACCTTGTCTACGTGTTCCAGCCCTTTGAAAGATTTGTACGCCAAAGGCGGCTTTAGGCTGCGGTAAAAATGCTGCCGCAGGATCGGGTACAGCGTTTCATTGATCAAAGTAGATTTTCCACTGCCCGACACGCCCGTCACACAGGTAAAAGTACCCAGCGGTATTTTCACACTGACATCCTGGAGATTATTCCCACTGGCCCCTTTCAGTTCCATAAACTTACCAGAGCCTTTGCGGCGTTCTGCGGGGAGTTCAATGTCTTTTTTGCGGCTTAGATAGAGCGCAGTAGTGGTTTTACCAGCGGCAACAATATCGGCTGGAATGCCCTGAGCTACCAGGTCACCACCCAGTCGCCCGGCACCAGGACCCAGATCGATGAGGTAATCAGAGGCCAGCATGATGTCGCGGTCGTGCTCTACCACGAGTACGGTATTGCCAATGTCTGTCAACTCCCGCAGTGCTTCGATCAGGCGTTGGTTATCGCGCTGGTGGAGGCCGATACTGGGCTCGTCCAGAATGTAGGTGATCCCCGTTAGTTGGGAGCCGATTTGTGTTGCCAAACGAATCCGTTGTGCTTCCCCTCCTGAGAGGGTTCGGCCGGGGCGGTCGAGGCTCAAATAATCGAGGCCTACCTGTAGCAAAAAGTCCAGGCGAAACCGGATCTCTTTGATAATATCGCGGGCAATCAGTTTTTGGCGATCGCTCAGGTGCTGGTCCACAGTTTCCATCCATTCGTTGAGGGCTACAAGGTCCAAAACAGCCAGGTCGGAAATGTTCTTTTCATTGATTTTAAAGTGGAGGGCTTCCTTGCGCAGTCGCTGCCCCTCACAAGTAGGGCAGGTGCTGATGGTCATAAAGTCTTCGGCCCAACGGCGGATTTTCTCCGAGGTTGAATTGTCGTACCACCGCTTCAGCATCGGCACAATGCCTTCTTTGGCAAGGTTGTAGGAGAAGTCATGTGTGCTACTGCTATTGATACGAAAACTGTCATCGCCACCTTCCAGAATAGCTTTTAGGGCGTTTGCTGGTATCTCGTCAATAGGTGTAGAAAAGCTGAACTTGTATTTTTTTGCAATGGCCCTCAACTGCTTGAAGGTCATGTTATCTCGCACTTCCCCGAAAGGAGCAATGCCTGCTTCGTTGATACTTTTACTGCGGTCGGGGATGACTTTGTCTTCATCCACCTGGTTTACTACACCCAAGCCTTTGCATTCCTGGCAGTAGCCGTAAGGGGAATTAAAGGAGAAGGTATTAGGCGAGGGTTCTTCGTAAGAAAGGCCACTCTCGGCATCCATCAGGCTCTTACTAAACGCGACGACATTTTCGCCCTCGTGATCAGCGATCATTACCAGGTCGCCACCCATTTTCAGGGCTATTTGCAGGCTGCTCGATAGGCGGTCGCGCCGTTCTTCACTCACCTTTATGCGGTCGATGACCAGCTCTATATCGTGTACTTTGTAGCGATCTACTTGTAGCCCTGGCGTCAGGTCGGTGATCTCTCCATCAATCCGCATCTTGGTGTAACCCTGTTTGCGCATCTGCTCAAAAAGCTCGCGGTAGTGCCCTTTACGGCCACGTACCAGTGGAGAGAGTACCGAAATTTTGCGATCCTGGAAATCAGAAAAAATCTGCTCCATGATTTGCTCCTCGGTGTAGCTCACCATCTTCTTACCCGTCTCGTAGCTGTAAGCTTCGCCGATTCGGGCGTACAAAAGGCGGAGAAAATCGTAAACTTCCGTTACCGTACCCACTGTAGATCGGGGATTGCGGCCCGTCGTTTTTTGCTCAATACTGATCACCGGACTGAGGCCCGTGATTTGCTCTACTTCGGGCCGTTCCATTTCGCCAATAAACTGGCGGGCGTAAGCCGAAAAGGTCTCCATGTAGCGGCGTTGACCTTCGGCATAGATAGTATCAAAGGCCAAGGACGATTTTCCGCTGCCACTGATCCCGGTGATCACCACGAGCTTGTCCCGTGGGATAGCCACGTTGATGTTTTTCAGGTTGTGCTCAGCGGCACCGATTACCTGAATATAATCGTCGTTGAATAAATCTTCTTTGATGTCGATGTCCTCCGTAAGAGGTGATGCTGATTTAGCCATGTATATAGCGCTTCAAATGAGCCCTGCTGTCTTTTTGTTACACTATGCAAACCACAAATACTAGGTTGGGGTTTAGCAAACCGCTAAATTAGCGATATTATTCAGACAATCAATGATTGCACAATACATACGCTAGTTATGGTGCCAGAAAATATGCAACTTGGAGAAACGGAAACCATGCTCCTCTCCGCCACGGTCATCCTTTTGCTGTTAGCTTTGCTGATCCTTAAGATCAGAAGCAACAAGCGTAACTTTTAAATGCTGGCAGTATGCGTAAAGGACGTTGGATTTTGATTGCCCTCCTGGTGATCGGTGCTTTTACCGCAGGCTGGAAACGTGTTGAACCGCTGTGGGATTCGGCCCGTCATGATCCTGCTCTGGGATTGGTTTACCTGATTATTATTTTGCTGGTAGGGATGACCATTGCCAGGGTGGTGGGGGATTGAGATTTTTTAACCATATAAGTTCATTTAAGGGCATGTAAGTCTTTCTCTTAACCATTTTCTGCTAACTGATTAATAGCTGCTCCTTCCAAATGCTTCAAATCCTGGTTGGCATGCACGGAATTTATCATAGCCTTGCCAAACTTGCTGCTGGTCGTTACCGATTTTATTCTTTTCAGTAATGGGTAAAACGGCTTCATGAGTAGATAGATGTATTTATACCAGCTGGTTCCCGAACTCACTTCTCCTTCAGGAATAAGTGCTCCAAGCCTAAACATGTAAGCATCTTTAAATCCTTTGTTCAGTACATAGTTTTCTGTTTTACCTTTCACCCTGGCCCACATGGTTGGTCCTTGCTCACTGGAATCGGTACCCATACCGGATACATAATTAAAAACCATTTCAGGGTTAGCGGCATAACAAGTATCAGCTAACGATTTTGTGATTTCAAAAGTGAACTTGTGAAATTCTTCCTCGCTTTTGCCTACAGAGGAAACGCCCATGCAATGAAAACACGCATCGAAGCCTGAAAACGCCTTGGCTAGCTTGCTGAAATCCGTAAAATCGGAATGGATGACCTCTTTGAGTTTTGGATGTGAAATCCCCAGTTCTCTACGATTGACAATAAGAACTTCTTCCACCTTGTCATTCACCAAGCACTCATTGAGGGTAGAACGACCAACCATTCCGGTAGAACCGGTTATTATTACATTCATTTGAATTGTTTTTTATAAACTCACTCCATAATCCACCCCCGAACCGCCACCAACAAATCCTCCGCCAGCGGCGAAACCTCTGCGGGAGCGGCTTCCTTATCTACTTTTTGCGCCTCTTCCGGTGCATAACCTTTCTGCACCAAACCCAACATGCGCTGCCGCTCGCCCGGACTGAATTGGGCGAAAGTTCTGCGCAAGAGCGGCAGGAGGGGCTCCAATTCATCCATAGGCAAGGCTTGCACCCAGCGATCGACCAATTGCCATAAGGGTGGGTGGTGGAGCAAGAGCAAACCACTACCGTTTAAGAAACCGGCCAACCAGTTGGTGACCTCCAGGGGTTCATTGCCCGGGGAAAGGGCATAATCCAAACGCTGACTAGTGGTCTCCAGGTCCAGTCTTTCCTGATCAAAGAGCAAGCGGGTAGCCAGGCCTTTCAACAGCGGCGCGATGCCGGGAATATTGGCCAGTTTTTCTACGGCTGGCCACCAATGGTCATCGAGCAAGGGCAGGGCCAACTGGCACAAGCCGCGGTGGGTAGCCAAAAAGTCACTCAGTAGTAATCGGGCGGCTTCTTCGTCAATGTTCATGGCCGAAGCGGGGAGGGCAGCAGCTAACCTTGGCGCAATCTCATCTACCAAAATGGCCAGTGCCGTCACATCGGTCTTGCGGGCGTCGCCGTACTGGATGATCTTGATGAGCGTGGGCAAGCCTGCCAACAGCTCCTGCACATCTTTGGTAAGTGCCGAGCGGTCGCGCAGTTGCTTGGTGACGACCTCTACGGCTTGGCGCAAATCGGCCTTTAAGCCCAGTAAAACGGCTTGGGCCAATTGTAAAATGTTGGCCGTTGGGTCTTGTTGGCGGAGCTTATTATCGGCGGCTTCCGCAAGGGAGTTGCCCCACATGGCGGCTTCCAGAATGCTCAGGCTAAATTCGGGTTGCCAGTGCAGCAGCCACAACTCTTTGAAGGCCCCGAGATCATTGGCACTTACCTCTTGCTGCCGCCCCCAGTGGATATCCAGGATCTGCAAGCGGTGCAATAATTGGCTTTTGAGCCGATCATTGTCCTCGCGCAAATCAATGCCGCCACGTGGGTTGGTTTTGGTGCCTTTTAGCCATTGCTCGCCGGTGATTCCCCAGTATTTGTTGAGGCGAGTGGTTTTCAAGCTTTGGGTGAAGTCTTTCTGGAGAGGGACGACCGAGGCGTTCTCGGGTACCTGTCCCACTTTTTCGCCCAACATCAGGACTTGTTCAATCAGCTGCAAGCGTTCTTCCGCGCCGTGGCAAAGGATGCTGAGTGCGGCGGAGCGCAGGTCTTCTAAATTTGGGATTCTTTGTCCGCGCATGCCTGCCAGTGTGTAGGCCAGTCGTACAGCCTCCTGGGCATGCGCTGGCGAGGTATCCAAGCCCTCCTGGCGCAAGAGTTGGGCCGCTTTGACCATCCAGTGAATGGTGGCTTCCCGGTTGTAGTCGTAGAGCAATTCGTACCAGGCGGGCGAGTGGACACCAGCTCCGTAACCATTTTCGCGAGACAAGCGCGGATAACTCCAGGGAATCCAGGCTGCTTTTACCTTCACCTTGGGCAAACCACGTAACACCTGCGTGTCAGCAGCTGTTTTGTAACGGGCTACCTCCAACAGTGCCGGACTGTGCCAGGCACCACAAACAACAGCGATGCGTTCGAAACCACCGCGCAGTGCCTTACGCAATTCCTGGCGCATGAAGGCTTCTCGCAGTAAGGTTTCGCGGCTGTTGTGATGGGCTTCCGCCCGAAGGGTCGTGATGAGTTCGTTGATGGCGTGAAAGAGCGCAAAGTCATCGGTTTCCTGTTCAAAGGTCAGGTCCCACCATTGTTCCCGATCGGTAAAACCTGCTAGCAGTGCTACCTCTCCGAGGGGGTCACGTTGCCAGGCACCGGGCAATTGCTTTCCTACTTCCAGTTGTTTTTGTGCCTTGAGGCCGAGTTGTGTGCCTACGGGTAAGTCAATCGCCTGAGCGGGAATGCCCTCTCTGGCTGCCCAGCGTAGTGCTTGCCATTCTGGTGAAAACCGGGCAAAAGGATAGTAGTAGGCTTGTTGAATATCATTTTGATCATACACGACCAATGCCACCGGAGGCTCGAGCGCCAGTTGGCCCATTTGTTCCAATTCCTTTTGGGCGTCTGCTGGGAATTCCACCAGCAAGCAATCGGGTTGCCAGCTCTCTAATGCCTGCATAAGTCGGCGGGCAGAGCCGGGGCCATGATGGCGAATACCAAAAACTTGTAACTTGGATTTAGACATTCAAATAGCTGATGAAGCTATCGTATCGTTCGCGCAGGCTATCGAAATATTCGATCTCGTTGAAGGTCGCTTTGATCACAAAATCGAAGCGTTCAAAAGAAGCAAGAATATTGGTGATGTTTTGTTTGTTAACCTTAAGGGTCACCTCAATGCGTGGCGATTCCTGAAAGGTTTGTACATGCGCACTCAGGATGACCGCGTTTTCCGACTCTACGATCCGGGCAAGTTGTGCAAGGGAATAATCCTGGCGAAGCATCTCCAAAACAATAATTCCGCCGGGTTCCCGGAAGGTGCCACTTTCGGCAAAATGGCGAAGGAGGTCTTCTGCGGTAATGAGCCCTACATAGTGCCGCTTTTCGTCGACTACCGGAATGGCCGTTAGCTGGTGGTCGGCTACGAGGCGAATAATATCGTAAAGGTGATCTTTGGTGCGTACAAAGGGGTGCTGCAAACTGAGTTTGTAACTTCCTACAGCCGCTTCCGCATCGTGATCAAGAATATCATCTTCTGAGAGCAATCCCAGTAACTCGTGCTGATTGACAATAGGCAGGTGACGAACATAAAATTCGTTCATAATGCCTAATGCTTCTTCTCCCGTGTCAGAAGTGCGGAGAGGAATAATTACGTCGGAGATAAGTTGTTCAGCAGTCATGTTCATGGGGAGTTTGTGTTCGGGTATTTAGCGCAAAAGTTTTTCTTTTTGCACTTGAAATTCTTCTTCTGTCAGCAATCCTTTTTCCTTTAGTTTTGCCAGTTTTTGCAACTGATCCAGTAGGTCACCTTGGCTGTTTTGCTGGGGAGGAGCTTGCTTGTCTAATAGATTCTCCTGAGGAGTATTTAGTTGCTTGGCCAGGCGAAAACCATTGGCTTCAAAGGGTAAAAACTCGGGTTGAATACGTAAGTACGCAAGATGGTCACGGGTCTTGATTACCTCCGTATCATCAAAGCCAAGGGCTACTGCTCGGTCGAGGTGATAAAAGGCTTTGTCTTTATGTTCCATTAAGGAATGCGCGCAAGCCAGGTTGAAATGTGCCGCAATGTTTTTTGGGTCGATCTTAAGGGCATTGTTGAAGGCAATGATGGCACCTTCGTAATCATAGTCTTCAAATTTTGCCTTACCTTCTTTGAGATGGGGGTTGTTTTTAGGAGTGGCCGTACGTTTGGGAGCTACCTGCTCATAACGCCGACTATTCCGGTCTTCGTAACGCTGGTTTCTGTTTTCTCGCCTCCGGTCATTACGGTCTTTGAACGATCCTTGGTTTCTTTCAAGGTGCTTGTTGTATTTGTCATCAAAAGCACCTTGGTCCATCGAGAAAAGGATGATCGCATCTAGTACGCCAATAAAAAGAAAAACCCAAAAATTGTTAACCAGAAAAATGGGCAGCAGTACAATGTACGCAATACCTAATCCTACCTGCCCGAGGTAGAAGCGATGCAATCCCATGTAGCCTGCAACCAGGGCCAAGATACCGGCCACTGTTTTATTTTTCATAATAATTTATCGTGCACTGTTGAATAGATCCGATCAATCAACACAAGATGAAGAAAAAAAAGACATTCCCCAAATAGGACGCCGACATATTCGATAGATGAGGCCGGGGCTTAGACGAAGAGGCCATCTTGCTATTTGATTTCTTTTTGCTCTACGGCATTAACAAATAAAATGTTACCAATGTTGCTGTATCCCAGGAAAACTTCCCTGCCGTCATGTTTGACCACTTCTTCTCGGAAACCTAGAATGGTAAGGTCGGCATCACGGGATTTTTCGTTGATGACATTGAGGGTAGCTAGGTTGGGGTCGCGGGCGATAATTTCAATGTTTTGGGTAGATATTGGCAACTGGCCAGCTTCGATCAGTTGGTACAAATGTTGGCGCTCTACCTCACAGGTGGCTTCCGGGTAAAGGGCGAATATCTTGATTTCTGCTTCCCCCCAATCTTTGTGCCCCAACAGCACGTAGGCCAGCAAAATCATCAGGTTGGCATTGTCAAAATCTTTGCTGGTGAGCCAAATGTGGATTTCTTTTTTCAAACCAAAACCCCGCTCTGAGCTGGCCAGAATGGCCACGTCAAAATCTACGGAACGGATGAGTTTGAAGTTGTCAACGATGTCGTCCAGGTCATCAGGAGCATGCTTTGAAAACTCTAATAGCAAGAGGTTGTTTTCGGTCCCCGCAATTCCCGGCAACTGGATCACTTGTGCAACGCTGGAAGTGTACGAAGGACTGATCAGTGTGTCCACATAAATATTACTGGAACTGGCCTCCCCCATCCGGATCAACCGCTCCTTGATGTCTTTGGCTTCCTGGTTGGTTTGCCGCGATAAATAGCCTTTGATTTGATGAATATAAGTACCAAAGCCGTATTTCTGAGCAATCCAGCGCAGCATATCAAATGCGCCCAAGCGTTGGAAGGAGTCGCTGGTAAGGGCTACGGCAGAAGGTCGCCAGTTGCCTTTTTCTTTATCGGCCTTTTGCAGGAATACCTGGAGCCTTCTACTCAATTGGAAAATCACTCCCTGGAAAATGACGGCAATACTGCGTTTGTCAGGGTTGAAGGAAGAAATTAAAAAATACAGACCAATGATAAAGACAACCGCTAGCAAGGCGTAGGTCGTGTTCATAAAAAACATCAAGCCAAAACAAGCAATGGCCCCAAACAGTGAGATAAACCACTTGGAGCGAAACTTGGGCCGGTAGCTGGGGTCGGCCGCAAAGTGATTGAGGAAAGAAATCAAACAAAGCGATCCGTAGGTCACCATGAAAAACATCGAAATCACCTCTGCCACGCTATCAATAGCCCCCATGGAAATGAAAATAAGCGCAATGATGACCGTGATCACCGAAGCATTGTAAGGCTCGTCGTTTTTGCCTTTGCCTACCGATATCCAGCGATTTAGGGCTGGTGTGGGGAATATTTTATCCCGGGCAATCGCCTGCAATGTACGCGGAGCCACCATGATGGAACCCAGCGCCGAAGAGATCGTAGCAGCTGCCAAACCTACGGGAATAAGCCACCATCCCTGGATGGCAATGTCGGCCATAATAAGTTTGGAGGTATCGGCCAAATCTTCAGGGCTGGCAGATACGGCCAGCTTGTAAGCAATCAAAAAATAGACAAACATGCCGGCAATAGTTGCAGCCAAGGTGCCTAGCGGAATAGACCGTCCAGGATCACGCAAGTCGCCAGAGAGGCCCACCCCCGCAGTCATACCGGTAAAAGCCGGAAAAATGATTGCGAATACGGTGAAAAAACCGATGGGTAAACCCGGACTGGAAGGGTCGGCGGGGGTACGCTGGGCCTCAATTATGGGCACCTGGTTCAAGATGGTCGTACTGTCGTCATCAACCGCCGGATTAGGTCGTGCAATGATCGTTGTGTCGTCAATGACTTCGGTGTTGTAGATGGTGGCCATTGGGTCGAGGCGGTGGCTGGCTTCGTAATCGGTGCTGCCCGCAAAGAAAGCAATCATACTGATGGCCAGGGTAGCTACTACGACATAGAGGGCTTTTACGCCCAAGTCTGCTCCTTTGGTGAGCACTATCATCGTGAGCAAAAGCAAAGCGGGTACACTGATGAGTTGTTTCTGCTCCAGTAGCCATATTCCCCAGGCGGGAAGGTAGAAGCTGCTGGTCAGCCAGTCGATGCCGGTACTAAAAGCTTCCGTGAAAGCCATGATGTAAAAAGCCACGCTGATCGCTTGTGAAAGGTAGAGCGCTAAACCAATGGTAGAGCCGATCACCAGCCCGAACGAGCGGGAAATGATATAGTACTCTCCCCCTCCTTCTACTTTTTGGTTGGTGGCGATTTCGGCGATAGCCATTGCGGTAGGAATCGTCACGGCATGGCCAATCACGATAATGGCAATCGTGCCGAGAAAACCTACACTCCCCACAGCAAAGCCAAAGCGCAAAAACATGATCGCGCCAAGAATAGTAGAGATGGCGGTAAAAAAAACTGGTCCGGTTCCGAATTTTTGTTTTAGCTGCTCATTCATTATGCCAAGGTAGTGATATGTACTTAAAAAAGGAAGAACACCAATAGCCGGTACCCGCTTATCAGAATCCAAGCTGCGTTTTTATCTTTGTACTAAACTTTCAACCTTAAAAGATGAAGAATCCCCCAAGGGTAGCAGTCATCGGTGCAGGCTGTTCTGGTATTACCGCGCTGAAAAATTTATTGCAGGCTGGTGTAGAAGAAGTGGTCTGTTTTGAGCAAAATGACGAAGTAGGAGGCAATTGGATTTATTCCCCTCAGCTATCTCATTCCAGTGTGTGCGAAACGACCCATATCATTTCTTCCAAAACATTGTCGGCTTATGTCGATTTTCCCATGCCGGAAGACTATCCCGATTATCCTTCTCACGAGCAGGTCTTGGCATATTTTCAATCGTATGCGCGGCATTTTGGCTTGTATCCCTATATTCAATTCAATAGTCGGATAACCGCTGCAACCCTTTTGGATAACCAACAATGGGAGCTACAAATTAATGGACAAGAGGCCCAGGTTTTTGATTATCTCTTTGTTGCCAATGGACATCACAATGTGCCACGTCATCCCGAAGGGGTAGAGGCGGCGTTTGCTGGAGAGTACTTGCATGCGCACGCTTACAAAAACAATGCGCCTTTTAAAGACAAGCGAGTCTTGGTCATTGGTTCAGGGAATTCCGGCTGTGATTGTGCGGTAGAGATCAGTAGGGTCGCCCAACACGCAGCCATCAGTATCCGTCGGGCGCAGTACATCATTCCAAAGTTCTTTCTGGGGAAACCCACCGATACGTTCAACAAAGTCATCACCTACCCGCCCAAGCCACTGGGCAACCTCATGCGTAGCCTTACCTTGAAGTTGATGGTGGGAGATTATCGAAGCTACGATCTGCCTAAACCCGATTTTCCAGTCACTGCCGCCCACCCTACCCTCAATTCAGAGTTGTTGTACAAAATACGGCATGGCAAAGTGCATCCTCGTTCCGGGATCGCCAGCATCAAAGGGAAGGAAATTACCTTCAAGGATGGTCGGCAAGAGGAATATGATACCATCGTAGCTGCGACGGGCTACAAAATCACCCTGCCGTTTTTTAAGAAAGATTTTATCAATTACGAAGACGTTGATCGTATTCCACTCTACCTGCGGATGTTCCACGAGCAATACCCGAGTTTGGTTTTTATTGGCCTTTTTCAGCCGCAAGGGGCCATCTGGCCACTTAGTGATCTACAGGCGAAGTTGGCGGCCAGTTATGTAACAGGGCGTTGGCAAAGGCCAGCCAACCTGGGCGCTTTAGCGGAAAAAGACAGCGATTTTATCGCCAAAGAGTTTACCCGTAGCCAGCGGCATACCATCGAAGTGCATTACCATCGTTTTCGCAATCAGCTTTTGCAACAGATTCCTAAGTCTGCACCCGACTGGAGCGGGCAAAAAAAAGCTGTGTTCCATGACGCATGAACACAGCAAAAAGGGCTACAGTATAGGATAAAAGCTTAAAATTGAATACAGCAAGAAAACAATGATTGACATCGCAAAGGTGCGATTAGAAGATGAAGCCAGCCTTAAGTGGGTATTAACTTTAGTTTAAGCTTAGTACGGTGTGTTGACCAAAAGAGAGCTGGTCCAATTCCAGCCAGTCACCAGCAAAAACATTGAAATCAACATAACCATCAATTCCGGCAATCTTTCCTCGGTTGCCGTATTGCCAGAATTGCCAATCGCGGCCACAAGCCAGCACTGGTTCCTCGTCATTGTAACGAGCGATCCATAATGGATACTCGTCGAAATGACCAGCGAGATGTTTGTTGTAAAATTTGAGATTGGTGTACAAGATAGGGCGTACGCCATAATATTCATAGATCGCGTCCAGCCAGATTTTTAAAGAAACGATGAGCAGGGCCGGATGGCTGTTGTCTAGCACTTCAATATCTAAAACAGGAGGGAGGTCGCCGTCAAGAAGTTCTACTTGATCAATAAAGTGTTGAGCTTGAGCCAGAGGGTCGGTTGTTGGTCGAAAAAAGTGATAAGCCCCACGACGTAAGCCTGCGTCGCGAATGGCAGACCAGTTTTCCTGAAAAAGCGTATCTAAATGCGTAGCTCCTTCGGTGGCTTTTACAAAGGCAAAGTGGATATCTTGTTGTGCTACCTGCTCCCAGTCGATAGCCAGTTGATAGCGGGACACATCAATCCCTTGAATAGCAAAATCCACCCTGCGAACAGTATCCCCCTGGCAGGAAGCCAAAAGTAGAAGAACAGCAGTAATGGGAAGCAGTGACCTCAACACTAGTAGATAATTGAAGAATGGTTATTGGGGGTATTCGCCCTTTTTTATTGCAATAACGTTCAATTTGCTCGAAAAGATGCGTTAAGTTAAGTTCTTTTTGCCACTTAAAATTTGGTGAGAATAAAAAGTTGGAACCCTGTATACTGGCCGACTTATTGAACAATACCCAACAAGCAGTTGTACCTTTGCACTGTCATCCTAAAATATAGACAGAACCGTATTATGCCCAATTTACGCCAACTTTTCCTTGCTCATGTTGCTCAAACCAGTGATTTCCCACTTGGACTGGAAATTGCTGCTAGCGAAGGCATGTATCTTTACGACCGGGAGGGGAAAGCTTACCTTGATCTCATTGCCGGCATCGGGGTGAGCAGCCTCGGGCACCGCCATCCCAAAGTGGTAACGGCAGCTAAAGAACAACTGGACAAATACCTGCATACCATCGTGTACGGTGAGTTTGTATTGGCCCCACAGGTGCAGCTGGCAAGCCTGATTGCCGCGCAACTCCCCGCTCCTTTGGATAGCGTCTATTTCACCAACAGCGGCACCGAAGCCACCGAGGGCGCCATGAAGTTGGCCAAACGATATACCGGGCGGCACGAGTTCCTCTCCGCTACCCGTTCCTACCACGGTAGCACGCAGGGAGCCGCCAGCCTGATGTGGCCCAAAGATTTTACCCAGGCATTTCATCCGCTACTGCCTGGCATTCGGCATCTGGATTTCAACTGTGATTTTTGCTTGTCTAAAATTACGACCAAAACAGCAGCTGTTATCCTGGAGACGGTGCAAGCCGAATGGGGTATCCGCAAACCGAATAAAGCTTGGCTGCAGGCTGTTAGAAAGCGCTGCGACGAGGTAGGCGCGCTCCTTATTCTCGATGAAATACAAGCGGGCTACGGCCGCACGGGTACCCTCTGGGCGTTTGAGCAATACGATGTTGTTCCCGACATTCTCTTGATTGCCAAGGGCATGGGTGGCGGTATGCCCATTGGTGCTTTTGTCGCTCCCCGAGCCATCATGCACACCCTGGCCAGTGATCCTATTTTGGGGCACATTACCACTTTTGGTGGCCATCCCGTCTCAACAGCGGCAGGACTGGCGACACTACAGACCATTCTCGATGAAAACCTGGTGGCTCAAGTACCCGCCAAAGAGCAGTTGTTTTTGCAGTTGTTGCAGCATCCCCGCATCCTGGATGTACGAAGTGCCGGCCTGTGGCTGGCGGTAGAGCTGGCCAGTTTTGAAGAGGTGCAAACGGTCATCAAATACTGCCTGGAACAAGGGCTGATCACCGATTGGTTTCTCTTCAATGACCGTAGTCTGCGCATCGCCCCACCACTGATCATCACCGAAGAAGAAATTAGGAAAGCTTGTGCCATTGTGTTGGGAGGGCTGGATCAGTTGAATTGATCATTTGGGGCTATACCGTCGTTCCTTGGTACCAGGCTGTTCGTTCTGCTCCATAGCGTTGGGTTTCAAACCCGACGCTATGGAGCAGAACGGCTTCCATCCTTTATGTCCGGTACCACAAATAAACCCATAGACATGCCGTTATAGCCCGGAACTATTCTTACTTTTGCGGTCTTTAAGCTTTAAATCAACTGCTTGGCGCAAAACCGCCAACAGCAAAATTATAACTCATGTATCGTACACACAATTGCGGCGAGCTCCGCATGTCTGATGTAGGACAAGAAGTAACCCTGAGTGGCTGGGTACAGGTAGGCCGCGATTTTGGAGCCCTTACTTTTGTGGATTTGCGAGATCGTTACGGCATCACCCAGCTGGTTTTTGATAGTGAAGACAATGCTGCTTTGTGCGAGCAGGCCCGTAAACTCGGTCGTGAGTTTGTAATTACGGCCAGCGGTTTGGTGCGCGAGCGTACCAATAAAAATGCCAATCGTAGCACTGGAGACATCGAGATCGAAGTAAAGTCGTTGTCTATTTTAAATAGCTCCAAAGTTCCTCCTTTCACCATTGAGGAAGAAACGGATGGTGGTGACGACCTGCGGATGAAATACCGCTATCTCGATTTGCGACGCAGACCACTGCAAAGCAACATCATCTTCCGCAGCAAACTGGCCCTGGAAACACGCAAGTTCCTCGATAGCCAAAACTTTGTGGAGGTAGAAACCCCCTTCCTGATCAAAAGTACCCCGGAAGGTGCTCGCGACTTTGTGGTGCCTAGCCGGATGAATCAGGGTGAGTTTTACGCCCTGCCTCAAAGCCCGCAAACCTTCAAGCAAATCTTGATGGTAGGTGGTTTTGATCGCTATTTCCAGATCGTGAAGTGTTTCCGCGACGAAGACTTGCGGGCGGATCGCCAACCGGAGTTTACCCAGATTGACTGCGAGATGGCTTTCGTTACCCAAGACGAGGTACTGGCTACCTTTGAAGGACTCACCAAGCACCTCTTCAAGCATACTTTAGGGATTGATTTGCCCGATTTTCCGCACATGACCTACGACGAAGCTATGCGTCGCTATGGTATTGATAAACCCGATGTGCGCTTTGGGATGGAGCTTACCGACCTCAACGAAGTGGCGCAAAACAAAGGCTTCGCTATTTTCGATAGCGCTGAATTGGTAGTGGGTATCTGCGCCAAAGGCCAGGCCGAATACACGCGCAAGCAGTTGGATGCGCTGACCGATTGGGTGAAGCGCCCGCAGATTGGTGCCAAAGGGCTGGTTTACGTCAAATGCAATGAAGACGGCACTTTCAAATCATCAGTAGATAAATTCTTCAATCAGGAAGACCTTAAAGCCTGGGCCGAAAAATTCGGTGCCGAACCCGGCGATCTACTGCTGGTACTTAGTGGAGAAGAAGAAAAGACCCGCAAGCAGATGGGAGAACTGCGCCTGGAAATGGGCCGCCAGTTGAATCTGATGACACCGGGCGTTTTCAAGCCATTGTGGGTAGTGGATTTTCCGCTCCTGGAGTGGGACGAAGAGGCAGAGCGGTTCCACGCTATGCACCACCCCTTCACCAGTCCGAAAAAAGCAGACATGGAGCGGATGCTCAATGGCGACCACGAAACCATGAAAGCCCTGCGGGCAGACGCTTATGACCTCGTTATCAATGGCTCGGAAATTGGTGGGGGCTCAATTCGTATCCACGACCGTACGCTGCAGGAGAAAAACTTCAAACTGCTCGGGTTTACTCAGGAAGAAGCCGAAGAGCAGTTTGGCTTCCTGATGGGAGCCTTTGAGTATGGTGCTCCTCCGCACGGAGGCATCGCTTTCGGTTTCGACCGCTTGTGCGCCGTAATGAACGGACAAAGTTCTATCCGCGACTTTATCGCCTTCCCGAAAAACAACCAAGGCCGTGATATGATGATCGATGCCCCTTCCGGCGTAGCCAAGGAGCAACTGGATGAGCTGGGGCTGGCGTTGAACTTGAAAAAGAAAGCTTAGAATCAGCTGCTTTCAGTTATTGAAAAAACGGTAGTAGAGTGATCTGCTACCGTTTTTTTATGATGCTTAATCCCTCTGGATAGATCCATGAATGCTGAATTCATCCTGATCTGGCAAAAAAGCCAACTTCTTCCGAAAGGTAGCTTGTTCCTCCTTCTTGATCTCAAATTGCGCAACCATCTCTCTGGGAGGAAGATGCTGACTAATTTTTCCGTCATAATTCACCAGGCAGGAATCGCCTGCGTAATAGGCACCATTGCCATCAGTGCCTACCCTGTTGAGGCCAATGGTATATGCCTGATTTTCTATCGCCCGCGCCTGTAAGAGGGTACGCCAGGCCATTCCCCGTTTGTCGGGAAAATTAGCCACGTAGAGCAGTAGATCGTAGTCGAATTGGTTGCGACTCCAAACCGGGAAGCGTAAGTCGTAGCAAATCAGGGGCATGATTTTCCAGCCTTTGTATTCCACCAACAACTGTTCTTTTCCTGGCGTGTATACCTTCTCCTCTCCGGCCAAAGTGAAGAGGTGACGCTTGTCGTAGCTGCGTATTGTTCCATTTGGAAATACCCAAAGTAAGCGATTATAGAAGTTGCGATTTTCTTCAATGATAACGCTACCTGTAATGGCGGTATTCATGGCGGCCGCCTGTTGTTGAAGCCAAGCGACCGTCTCTCCAGTCATCGTTTCTGCTAACTTCGCGGGTTCCATGCTGAAGCCTGTCGTAAACATCTCAGGCAAGACGATGAGGTCAGTGCCAGGAGCGATGGACTCAAACAAGCGGGTGAATTTGTGGCGATTGTCGGCAGCCTGTTCCCAGATGAGGTCAGCTTGGAATAATGCTATTTTTAAACGGTCCATGTGCTTTGTTTTTTAGCTGGGTTTTCGACCAAAGTACAGTATACACAACAAAAAAAAGCGAGCATACCACCGAAGGGTATACTCGCTTTTTTATATTTCAATGCCTTGCAAATCGGCAAAGCAATGGTGCTTACTTTTTGCCAGCAGCTTTCTTCTCTGCAGTAGCAGCAGAACGAAGCGCACGAGGTACTTCGATGATACCTACAGGAGCTCCAGAAGGGCTCATGATTTCTACTCCGTCAACTGGAGCAATATCACGAACACGAATAGACTGGCCCAATTCCAAAGAAGTGATGTCAAGAGATAGCTCATTGACCATGTTCTCAGGAGTGGTTTTGATTTTGATCCGACGCATCAGGCGCAATAGCTTACCACCTGCGCGCATACCTGGAGCAGTACCATTGAAACGTACAGGTACTTCCACTTTTACAGGATGACCATCAATCAAATGGAGGAAATCCAAGTGAACGATATCATCGGTAACAGGATCAAACTGAATGTCCTTTACAATGGCACGATAAGTATTACCATCTACATTTACCTCTGCTAACTTGAACTTAGGTGTATAGATGAGCGACTTAACTGCTTTTTGCGTAGTAGCAAAATGGATAGTCTTTTCCTTGCTGTACAAAACCGCAGGTACTTCGCCAGCGTTACGAATCGCTTTGGTAGCTTTCTTACCTACGTCCGTTCTTATTTGTCCTGAAACAGTTACTGCTTCCATGATAGTTATTCTTTATCTATTAACGACCCTTGTCTACCAAAGGCCCTAAAAAGGCACGCAAAGATAGGTAAATCCTAGAAAATGTGTTAGTTGGAGTCAATTTTTTTTAAAAATTCCTTACTGCTCTACAAATAAGGCCGAAATCGAACGGTGTTCATGGGTATTTCTGATGGCTCGGGCAAAGAGTTTTGCCGTCGAAAGCACCTTGATACGGTCTGATGCTTGCTTTAAAGGAATGGTGTCACACACTAGCAATTCCTCCAATACAGAATTCTCAACGTTCTCATAGGCTTTGCCGCTCAGTACAGGGTGCGTGCAAAGTGCCCGAACACTTTTTGCTCCCTTTTTCATAATGATATCTGCAGCGCGGCAAAGCGTTCCGGCGGTGTCTACCAAGTCATCTACCAAAACAACATCAGCGTCTTTCACTTCGCCAATGACCGTCATTTCGGCAATCTCATTGGCACGCTTGCGGTATTTATCACAAATAACCAGCGGGCGATTAAAGTGCTTGGCGTAGGTTCTGGCTCTCTTCACGCCACCTACATCAGGAGAAGCAAAAATCACGTTGCTCATATCCAGGTTTTCCTGAAGGTAGGGCAGGTAAATGGCCTCGCTTTTCAAGTGATCCACCGGAATGTCAAAAAATCCCTGAATTTGGTCAGCGTGTAAATCCATGGTCATGATCCTGTCCGCGCCAGCAGCTTGGAGTAAGTTGGCAATCAACTTAGCAGAAATAGGCACCCTGGGCTTGTCCTTCCGATCCTGGCGAGCATAACCGAAATAGGGGATCACCGCCGTAATGTAACCTGCTGAAGCTCGCTTTGCCGCATCAATCGCCAACAACAACTCGAAAAGATTTTCGTGAGGTTGGTAGGTAGAGGTAATGAAGAAAACAAATCCACCGCGCACTGATTCATTAATCACTGGCTGCATTTCGCCATCGCTGAAACGCTTGATGGTCAGGTCGCCCAGCGGCTGTCCATAATAATCAGCGATTTTTTCGCCAAGATAACGGGAGTTGGTCGTGGAAAGAATTTTTACGTCAACCATCATATTAAATTGTGGCTCGTGATTTTTTGCTGAATTCAATTTCATAACTGTAGATATACTCAATCAACGAAATATCATACCAAGCACTTATCGTACTCATAAGTGTGGTTGTTCATGTTGTCGAGTCTGTATTCAGGGAACTACCAGCAAAGGTAGGAATAATAAAAAGCGTGCACGAGGAATTACTTAACAAAATGCTTCAGCATCGTAATTTCCTGAGGGGTCAGGTAGCGGAAATAAGATCGGGGTAGGTCTTTTTTTGTTAATCCCGCCAAATAGGGGCGATCCAGCTTCACCACCTGATAGCCCAAGTGCTCGAAAATCCGGCGAACAATGCGGTTGCGGCCCAGGTGAATTTCCATACTCACTACCTCCTGCTGGTCGGGCTTCAGGTAATTAACCCAGTCTACACTCACCGGCCCGTCTTCCAAGGTCAACCCTGCGGTAATCTTCGCCAAATCTTCTGGTGTGACCGGTTTGTCCAAGGTTGCCTCGTATACTTTAGGGACCTCATGACTGGGGTGCATGAGTTTTTTGGCCAGCTGGCCATCGTTGGTCAACAATAGTAGTCCGGTCGTATCCCTGTCTAGCCGCCCTACGGGATAAATTCGTTGCTTCACAGCACCCGCCAAAACATCCATCACCGTCTTACGACCATGTTCGTCAGACAAAGTGGTGATCACGCCACTGGGCTTGTTCAACAATATATATACGAGTTCTTCTTCCGGTTGCACTACGGTACCCCGGAAAGTGATCACATCGCCTTCCTGTACCTGATAGGCGGGGTTGATCTCCAGTACATCGTTGACTTTCACGAGGCCATCTTTCACGTACTCGCCTGCTTGTCGGCGGCTACAGATACCGCTGTGGGCAATGTACTTATTGAGGCGCATCCCGATGATCTCTGCCGGATCCCTTTGCACCTTGGGTGCAGGACCTGCATTGCGGGCACGACTTTGCCGAAAACGAGGATTATTACCAGGACCTTTACTCATGTTGCTTGTATATGCTTGCCGCAAAGATACGCTCTTGAGGGCAAAGTCGGAGGGCGGAAGTGGGAAGTCGGAAATTCTGCGTCTAATTACTTCCGACTTCCCATTTTCCGACTTCCGACTTCCTAATCCATATCCCCCAAATAAACCGGCCGCTCCGAAGCATCCAGATCAAACAGCCATTGGATCATGTCCAAGGGATAAAATTTGGCCTGGGCCAGTTCTTCCAGTGGTACCCAGCTCACCCCAATTTGGTAATGATCGCGGCCAGTTCCCATCTTGGGCTCCGCACCCGGTAGCAGGTGACAGCGGAAGAAGAATTCCACCTGATGTACGTGTTGAAGGCGTGCCTGCCCTGGATGGTTACGGCCGATATAATCCCTTACAAACAGTAATTCCCCTACTTCTACCTTTACACTGGCTTCCTCCCAGCACTCTCTCACGACCGCTTCGGCCAGACTCTCCTGGTATTCCTGTCCTCCGCCGGGCACGCAATGGAAAATACCGCGCTTGTCCTCGTTTTTGTTACAAAGGAGTTTCCCGTCTTGGATAATGATGGCTTTGACCGAGTTACGTATTGGCATATTTGGCGCTTTTACTAATAAACAATGAAAGGTAGGTGAACAAGGTAGTGCTTAAAAAGATTCCAAAAGGGAGTGCGTAATGATGTTTTTCTGACTACCCTATTCGCATAAAACTATGTGGTAAAAAAACGGCCTACTCTGGAAAAATCGCCCACAAATTCTCCGTAGCCGCCCCCCAGCAATTAACTCTCCGCAGTTCGGGCAAATCAAATCGACATGCTTTCACCAAGTCAAATCGGTATTCTTCCAATCGGCAGCGGTTGCCATCCATGTAGAGGAGTCGCCCGAAAGTGTTTTCTGTAAGGCAGGTATATTCGGCAAAGGCATTGGTATTGTCCAGGCTGGCCCCCAGGAAGGTCATGATATTGATGGTGATTTGCTGACTGGCCAGGCTATTGGTCCATTCACAGATGTCTACGCCCGGCAAGCGGCACACGTTTTCGCCATCACTGATGAAAATGAGTGCTTTTGTGGTGTTGGGGTTATCGGTAAAAAGCGTGGGGGTTTCCTGCAAGATGGTGAGCAGCGGGGTCGTGCCATCCGGTACCAAAAACTTTAGGGCATACCCCAGGTCTTTACGACTCAGCTCGCCCGCTGGGTGCCAAAGACGCGGTACCGTACCACAGTCGCCACCGATGGTGCCAATCCCTACCTGGGTCGCTTCGGCGAAATTCGCGAGAAGCAACTGCGCAGTTTCTCGCATTACATCAAAGCGATCTTCTCCAATACAACTCACCTCCTCCATGACCATACTGCCCGAAATGTCTAATAAAAAGACGACTTCATCGTAATCAATAAACTCCAACAGCGGCTGCACGTTGGCGGGCAAGCTGGCGTATTGGTAGGTTTTTAGCTGGCGTTCGTCTCTGTTGAGTACGCTGTCTTCAACGATGATTTCAGATGCTAGCCCGAGCGTGTCCACCAGGAGCTGGTAGTTTTTTGCTGCCTGAATGTTTTGCACATCAGCGCGGTAAGCCGCAAGAAAGCTGGTGACTCCGCGCTCCAAATCCCGGCGATGTACGTGGTAGTGGGGGCCCAGATTGTCGTGAGCGGCGGCACCTTTACCTTGGTTCATCACCTGAGCATAACCCAGTGCGTTGAGCATAATCGAGCGTTCCTCAGGGTAGGGCAACTCCGTTTGCAGTTCTATCGCTCGCTTCAATGGCGCAATGGCATTGCCGTACCTCAGTCCGTAGAGGTTAATCATCCCGTTGACGAAATTTTGCAAACTCGCAAGATGGGTATAATCAGGATGCCTTGTACTGAGCATGGTCTTGCCTCTGCCGAGGACTTCCAGCGCATCATCGGTTTTTTGCTGCTGCCCCAGGGAAAGGGCATAAGCCAGCGCGAAATTGTACTGGTTGGGATGCAATTGGTAAGCTCTTCGCAAATGATTTTCCGCCCGCCCGTAATCTCCTTCCGAAAAATAGTACGACCCGAGGAAGTAATTGCGGTAAGCTTCTTTGCCACCACCGGCCATCGCCGCATGGGTGAAAAGGAAAAATAAGAACAGGAATAACAGTCGTTTCATGGGGATAATCCAATTAAAAAAGTGTTGCCGCACTTAAACGCAAGGCGGCAACACTTTATGGCGGTACTTGGAAAGAATAACGCGAAGGATGCTAAGAGCGCTTCTCCACTGCAATCATCGCTTCCAATTCTCCGGGCAATTCCACGGCTTCGCCTCCGCTGGCATCGCCAATCAGCAAGGCGTCCGCTAGAACCTCTCCTTTGATCAAGTCACCAAAGTTGTTCACGGCGCGCTCAATGGCAGGATCATCACTGATCACTACGGTGATGCGATCCGTCACCTCAAAGTCCTTGTCTTTGCGGATATTCTGGATACGATTGACCAACTCGCGGGCCATGCCTTCGTCTTCCAAAAGTTCGGTTAGCGTCAAGTCCAGTGC
This sequence comes from Lewinella sp. LCG006, assembly GCF_040784935.1. GTDB lineage: Bacteria > Bacteroidota > Bacteroidia > Chitinophagales > Saprospiraceae > Lewinella. Next base: position 2,420,670 of record NZ_CP160680.1, read on the forward strand.
TACCGTGAGTTTGCCATCGGTGGCTACTTTCCAGCCGGGGATGTCTTCCGTCGTGATCTCGAAATCCTCCATCGTCAGCTCGAAGTTTTCGTCGCCTACGACCAAGGTGTAAGTACCCGATTTTTCGAGCGCCGCAATATCCTCCTGACCAAATTGGTTGATCGCCTGCGCGGCAGCCTTCATGTTTTTACCCAAGCGCTTACCGAGCGTCTTGAAGTTGGGCTTGATCCGCTTTTTCAGGAAGCCTTCTTCATCGTCGCGTAGATAGGCAATTTCCTTCACGTTTACTTCGGCCAGGATCAGATCCTTGACCTCCTCTACCTGGTGTTCAAAACCGGCATCAAGCACCGGAAGTAAGATTTTCTGCAACGGCTGCCGAACCCGGATCATGTCCTTCTTACGGATACTGAGCACCAGACTGGAGATACGCTGAGCATAATCCATCCGTTCCTCCAGGCCGAGGTCAATCAGGGCTTCGTCGGCAGGCTCCAGCAAACTCAAGTGTACGGAGTCGTACTGCAGGCGAGAGCCTTCTTTTTTGGCTGCCTCCTTCACGCCTTCCGTAAGGTTGCAGTACAGCCAATCACTAAAGAACGGTGCTACTGGCGACATCAACTGAGCCGTTGTCACCAGGCATTCGTACAAGGTCTCGTAGGCGGCTTGCTTATCGGCATTCATCTCTCCTTTCCAGAAACGACGACGGCACAGGCGCACGTACCAGTTACTCAAGTGTTCATCAACAAAGCGTTCAACGGCACGGCAAGCCTTGGTAGGCTCGTAGGCCGAAAGCTGCTCCTGCACCTCTTTGGTCAGGCTGTTGAGTTTAGAGATGATCCAACGATCAATTTCGGGGCGCTCGGCTACGGGGATGCTCTGTCCTGTTAATGGCTGCCATTCATCGATGTTAGCGTAAAGTGTAAAGAAGCTATAGGTATTGAACAGGGTACCGAACAATTTGCGGCGCACTTCTTCTATGCCTTCCAGGTCAAATTTGAGGTTATCCCAAGGATCGCTGTTGGCCATCATGTACCAGCGGGTAGCGTCAGCACCGTACTCTTTCAGGGTGTCAAATGGATCAGCGGCATTGCCCAATCGCTTCGACATTTTCTGTCCGTTTTTGTCCAGCACCAGTCCGTTAGAAACTACATTTTTGAACGATACGGTATCGTAGGCCATCACGGCAATGGCGTGCAGGGTGTAAAACCAACCACGGGTTTGATCTACGCCTTCGGCAATGAAGTTAGCGGGAAAACTTTGCTCAAAAGGAGCCTTGAAAGGCTGCTCGTCGCCGGCGGCCAGTTTTTCGTAGTCAAGTCCCCACTGGGCGTAAGGCATAGCACCTGAATCGAACCACACGTCGATTAGGTCCAGCTCGCGCTTCATCGTTTGGCCATCCTCGCTTACGAGTACAATCTCGTCGATGTAGGGGCGGTGGAGGTCTTTGGGAACTTGCTGGCTCAGCCCCAGCACTTTATTGGCTTTCTCCACCTCGCGGGTAAGTTCGGGGATAGAACCGATACAGATTTCTTGCTTGCCATCTTCGGTGCGCCAGATCGGCAGCGGGATACCCCAAAAGCGGGAACGACTCAGGTTCCAGTCTTGCAGGTTCTCCAGCCATTTTCCGAAACGACCTTCACCCGTACTGACGGGCTTCCAGTTGATGGTCTTGTTGAGTTCCGACATGCGCTCCTTGTAATCACTGGCCCGTACAAACCAGCTGTCGAGCGGGTAGTACAGCACCGGGCGATCCGTCCGCCAGCAGTGAGGGTACGAGTGCAGGTATTTCTCCGAATGGAAAAGTTTGTTCTCTTCCTTGAGTTTGATCACGATGTCTACATCTGTGGGGCGCTCTTCCTCCTGGCCGTAGTCTTTTACGTAGCGGCCCGCAAAATCTGTGACTTCTGCCACAAATTTACCCTGGCGATCTACCAGTGGCATCGGGTTGCCAAATTCGTCTTTTACCAACAAGGCAGGGATGTCGTTCTCCTTGGCTACGCGCATATCATCCGCACCAAAGGTCGGTGCAATGTGTACGATCCCTGTACCGTCTTCCGTACTCACAAAGTCACCAACGATCACACGGAAAGCATCACCTTCGGGTTGAACGTAAGGCATCAGCTGTTCGTAGCGGGTACCCGCCAGTTCTTCCCCCGTCATCTCGGCGACGATCTCGATGTAAGGGTAAGGCTTGTTGCCGGGCTGCGCATCTGCGGCCGTCATATCGGGCTTGGCTTCCGAAAAATAGGCATTCAGCCGATCTTTTGCCAAAGTCACCAACATCGGTTCCTGCGTGTAGCGGTTGAAGGTGCGAACCTTCACGTAAGGAATCTTTTTGCCAACCGCCAGCGCTGTATTGGAAGGAAGGGTCCAGGGAGTGGTTGTCCACGCCAGGATGTACTCGTTGTCGGTACCCTTTACTTTAAATTGAGCTACTGCCGAGGTGTCGCGGATTTCTTTGTAAGCACCCGGCATGTTCAGCTCGTGCGAACTCAGTCCCGTACCCGCAGCCGGAGAAAATGGCTGGATGGTATATCCTTTGTACATCAAACCCTTGCGGTGCAGGCGCTGCAAAAGGAACCATACCGACTCGATATAGCTGTTCTCGTAAGTGATGTAAGGATTGTCCAGGTCTACCCAGTAGCCCATCTTGCGGGTCAGGTCGTCCCAGATGTCCTTGTAGCGCATCACGGTTTCGCGGCACTTCTGGTTGTATTCGTCTACCGAAATTTTCTTGCCAATATCGTCCTTGGTGATGCCCAGTTCTTTCTCTACACTCAGTTCGATGGGCAAACCGTGCGTATCCCAGCCACCTTTACGGTCGACGCGCTCGCCTTGGAGCGTATGGAAGCGGCAGAAGATATCTTTGATGGCACGGGCCATGACGTGGTGAATACCGGGCAGGCCATTGGCCGACGGAGGGCCTTCATAAAAAACGTAAGTCTTCTCTGGATCGCGTTCCTGGATAGAGCGATCGAAGATGTTTTCGGTCTCCCAAAACCGGAGGATTTCCTGGTCGATCTCGGGTAAGTTCAGCTGTTTATACGACTTGTACATCGGTAGCGTACGGTTAGTTTTTCAATGAATGTGCAAAAGTACAAAACAAAAAGCTCCGACAGAGGCCATCTGTCGGAGCTTTTTGAATAGCAAAAATTAGCACCTACAGATCGCCGGGCGAACTGATAATAATAATGCTAATAATTATACTTTGCTGTTGCATGTGGCGAATATAGGTGTTTTTTGGAGATGGGGCAAGAAATAAGTCATCCTTCGTTTCAACGCACGTCCTAGTAGCTTGAGTAATATACTGTTCTTTTTAGCTACACTAATCGTCGCAGACTTCTTGGAGTTCTTAACGGCAAATACTCAATGCCTGTCGCTTAATGCTCAAATTTACCATCTAAAATGATCCTTATTATTAGATCAATTTATTACAATTCCTCTCTCATTCCAGCTAGTGAAACAAAACCTCTCATGATCTTTAGGTATATCCTTTACTGAAAAGGTTTGCTCTTTAATAATGCCTTCCACTAATTCAGCTGCTTTATAAAGGACTGTTGAAGTACTTGGTTTATAAACAGATGTTTCTAGGTCTATGAGTTTACCATTGGAGGTTAAAGTCATAGTTGCACGAATAACAACCCTCGTTCTAATACCTTCAGATAGGAGCGGATGGCTCTTAAATTCGTCAAATAAAAACGTTTCAAAACTTCTACCGTCCTTTAACGAAGGAAATGTACCTCTAGGAGGATATTTATAGGGGACATATTTTTTTATTGCTTTTACGATTGACTTGTTCGCATAAATGCCTCCATAATACCAAGGAGCAACTCGGCTAATTTTTCCATCATTTAATGAAAGTTTCAGTAAGTAGTTGTCAACCATCAAAACATAAAGTTGGTCTCCATCAAGGAAAATGTATTCATTCGTTAAGCTTATTTTTTTTGGTAAATAGCGTTGAGTTATACGAGGAGAAATAAATCCCAAATCAATCTCATCTGTTCTAAAAAGAGCTTCCTTATACCAAAGTCTATCATTGTGATACTTAGACCAATATCTATAAAGAGCGTACATGTTTTCATGCTCAATATTCATAGCATGAATGATTGAATCCAAAGGGTATTCTCTACGTTTTTCCCAAAACTCGTATTGTGTTATACTTGGGCTATTGGATTTATGAAGTCCAAAATTTATATCATAGAAAAATTTGCCATCATTACTTAGAACATTATAATTCCTGAAATGCCTTTCCATGCTATACAAGAAAGAACCATTAATAAAAACTTCGGTTTTTCCTTCTTTGCCATCCCCATAAGGGTTATAACAAATCGATTTTATTTTAATTTTACCCTGCCTTTGGACGTATGGCACAGCCAAAGATTGTTCCATTGATGAACCTTCGACATCCGAAATGATTACAAATAGTAGAAAGAAAAAAGACAGATGTAATCTGTGTGTGTTTAATGTATTCATTGTTAACTTTTAAAACCCCGGCCTTTCCCCCACCGTCAATCGCTCAATCTCCCTGGGATCAACCGTGCGTAATTGACCTACGTAATAATTGGGGTACGAAGAATGACGAACCATAAAGGAGTCTACCTGGGTGCGAAACAAGGCCGGATCGTACTGCTGCGCATTGTAGATATAGTAAGTCGTGGTGTCAAATCCGCTGTAGACGCGGGGGACGATCCGATTCAGTGTTTTTTCGATGTGGTAAGAATTGGCGGGCTCCATGTGGGTTTCGTTAAAGACTTTGAGCTCGCGATCCTGCCAGCGGTTGGCAAAATCGACGGAAGAAATTTCCAGGTTATGTCCTTTGCCACCCATCGCCCGGGGAGGGAGTGCCAATAAGTCGAAACCAACTCGGAAGACAATAAATGCGGCCGCGAGAATAAAGAATTGGGCAGCTGGTTTTTTCCAATAGTAATAAAGCAAGCCCGCTAAGGGCAGGAATGCACTGATGCCTTTTATATAAAGGTAGGGGATGGCTTGGGTTTCTTTTACAAACAAGGTGGCCAAGGCTCCGCCTGCGAGGGCCAAGATGAAAATCCCGCCAAGGATGTAAAACGTCTTGTCCCAGTTGTCGCGTTCAGCGCTTGGTGGCGGAATCATTTTTACCAGCAGAATAAAGCCCAAGGGCAAGAGCATCAAAATATAGCGAGGATAAAAATTAGGCGAAAGCCAATAGACGGACAGGTTGACAAAAAGGGCGTACAAGCAAAATCTTAGGAAAAAATAGCCCTGCAAGCGTTCTCGGTTTTTCTTTTTTACCAACAAATACAACAGCAAGGTCCAGGGCAGAAAGTGGTAAAACAACTCTACTGGGAAATTAAGGACGTGTTTGAGGGTATCTCCCCAGCTGTAAGCAACGGCCGTACGCTTGCCCGACTCGACGAAGAGTGCCTGGAAAACATTCTCCAGGCTGTTGTACTGATTGTAGGCCAGGTAATAAACGGCCAGTATCATTACCGCCAAAAGCCCACTGCCGAGGTGTGCCCAAGAGAACAGTCGTTTCCATTCCTTTTTTAAAACAAGGTAGGTCAGCAAAGTAAGCCCCTGGAAAACAAAGGCAGGGAGCCCCTTTAGCATAAAGGCCACCACCATTAGCAGATAAGAAAACAGAAACATCCGGTTCCAGCGTTCCCGCTCGCCCTGGTGGTAGATGACCATGATGAGGCCAAAAGTTACCCAGGAAAAACAAATATCGATCAAGCCCAAGAGCGATTCCCAGAAAAGAATACGCCCGCAAGTGAGCAACATTAAGGCCACCAGGAAAGACCGTTCAAAACTCATGTATCGGCGACTGACCCGGTAGACCGTGCCGGCAAACCCCAGCAGACAGAGCACCATAGGCAGGCGCGCTGCCCACGCGCTAGCTCCTCCGTGGAGGTAAAACGACAAAGCCAGCATCCAGTTCCAGAGCGGAGGTTTGTTGTAGTAATAATCGCCGTGTATCGTGGGCGTGAGGTAGTTGCCACTCCAAAGCATCTCCAAGGCTACCACCGAGCGATTGCCTTCATCATCGATAAAGGGTTGCACGCCCAGGTTAAGCAGAAATGCTACGGGAATGAGTAACAGGATGGACCAGAATAGCCAGCGAGGTAGTTGCACTTCTTTCGTATCTTTGAATAAGTTACAAAAGTACGGATTCGCAGGGAATCAATTTGTAACCGTACCATACAACTAAGGCAAACGCATCAAATACGCAATTACCCATCAGCGACGACTATCTACATAGGATAGGCCACAGATTTAACGGATTAAACAGATAAACACGGATTTTTCATCCCGTTCTGTCAAGTCCTATTTAATTTACGTTGACAAGCTGATGTCTCACCTAATTATAGCAGATAAATCAATGGAGCAGCCATACCTGATTTTTTTAAAGAAAATATGCCGCACCTGGTGCCTGTTGGCCCTCGCCACGGGAGCTCTGACCATTGCTTGTGAGTCCGAGCATCCTCAAAACGAGGAATACGAGGCGAAAGCACCACTGGTAATGGAAGTAGCCCAATTGGATACTTTAACCCAGCCGCCGGCACCCACGCCACCCGATACCTTCGATTATGATACTACCCAATGGCTGGAACTTACTTACCTGGACAGCACCATACAACTGGATTTGCGCTACGCCACCGAAAACAACTTCGTTGGCCAGGTGATGTACGATTGTCCCAGGTGTTTCTTGCGCCCGGCAGCAGCGCGGGCGATTATTGCTGCTCACCAAGAGCTAAAAGCGGAAGGATTGGGTTTGAAAATGTATGATTGTTACCGCCCGCGGGATGTACAGTGGAAGTTGTGGGAAATTTTTCCCCAGCCGGGCTACGTGGCCGATCCTCGCCAGGGCTCCATCCATAATCGTGGTGGTGCGGTGGACCTTACGATTATAACGAAAGAAGGAGAAGAACTTGCGATGGGCACTGATTTCGACTTCTTCGGCCCCAAGGCCAATCATACCTATACCGACTTTCCGAAAGAGGTGCTCGATAATCGCTTGAAATTAAAGACTTTATTGGGTAAGCACGGATTCTCCCCCATCCGTAGCGAATGGTGGCATTACAACTATCGGGAGGAAAAATATGAGCTGGCTGATGCCGAATGGAATTGTCCGGTGGAATAAGTAAGAACAAATCACGTTTGGTATTTTGAACCATTCCTAACGAGATACGTATACATTGCAGCCAAGCATTTGACTATCTTCAATAAATTTAGCAACTTGCGGCCTTGTTTATTCGAATCTAATCTTTCTCTAGCCCCAAACGACAGAGAATCAAAATAATGTATTAACCCCATGGCGGAGTATAAATCAGATGTAGAAGCAGTAGACGCCCTCGCTCGCGCTTACCAGTCATTGAAAGCAGAAATTGGTAAAGTTATCGTAGGGCAAGACGAAGTGGTGAAAACCGTAATCATTTCCCTCTTTAGCAATGGCCACAGTTTGTTGGTAGGTGTACCCGGGTTGGCGAAAACCCTGTTGGTGAGTACCATCGCAGAAGTACTTGACCTGGATTTCAAGCGTATCCAGTTTACCCCCGATTTGATGCCAAGTGATATTACGGGCTCAGAAATTCTCGACGAAGACCGCCATTTTAAGTTCAACAAAGGACCACTGTTTTCCAATATTGTCCTGGCAGATGAAATCAACCGTACACCGCCCAAAACGCAGGCTGCTCTTTTGGAGGCCATGCAAGAACGTTCAGTGACGGTAGCAGGGGTACGCCACCCATTGCCCGCACCGTTTTTCGTACTGGCAACGCAAAACCCTATTGAGCAAGAAGGTACTTACCCACTACCCGAAGCCCAGCTGGACCGCTTTATGTTCAATATCCCGCTTACCTACCCTTCTTACGAAGAAGAAATAGCGGTGGTAAAAGCCACAACGGGTAAGCAGGTCACCGATTTGAAGCACATTTTGAGTGCTATGCAGATCATTGAGTTCCAGCAATTGGTACGTAAAATTCCGATCGCTGATAATGTGCTGGAATACGCCGTAAGCCTGGCATCAAAGACGCGTCCGGGTACTGATCGTGCTACTGCTGAGGTCAATAACTACATCAGTTGGGGTGCTGGCCCACGGGCTTCACAATACCTGGTGTTAGGTGCCAAGTGCCATGCTGCGATCAATGGTAAATATTCGCCAGACAAGTCAGATGTCCAGGCCATCGCCAACTACGTGTTGCGTCACCGTATCGTCCGTAATTACAAAGCAGAAGCAGAAGGGGTCACCGAAGAAGATGTGATCACCCATTTGCTCTAGGCTAGCTTAGTCCAAATGGCAAAAGCAGTAAAGAGATGCGGGGCGATGGCATCACGCCTTTGAGGTAGAGGGTACAGCGATGGGAATTAATGAATATTGTTTTTCATCCCTATACCCTCTACCTCAATGGCGCGAAGCGACCCATATCCCTCTACTAACTTTAGGTAAACATACAACTGATGAGGCTACTCATCTGGCTATTGATCAATAGATTGCATGCCAAGCTCCCGGCTACTTAGGCCGGGTTTTTAATTTTAACCCTATCTTTAGGATAAGGAAGAAAACGATACGCCAAAAGCGGCCTCTTTTTCATCTAAGACTTAGCGATGAACGATCAATAACTGTCGCGAATCCATTTACGACTTTTGGGATTTTATCGAAAATCAAACGAAGATTTGTTTTTCAAAAGAATAGTAAGCAATCAAATGATCAACATGCAAATGATAAATAAGCTGAAAAGCGATCTTTCTTCAGGGCGTTTTTGGAGCTATTTTCTGCTCTTTAGTCTTCTGCTACTGAATGTTTTTTCTTGTGCAAATGAGGCTGTTCAGAAAAGCTTCGAAGCGGAAAAGAATGCTTTTGGTAAAATAAATCGCGTCAACGTCTTGTGCGATAAAGATGTCTGGGAGGGCCCATTAGGAGACAGTATACGCTTTTACTATGGTGCTGCCTACCCCATTTTGCCGCAGCCTGAGCCAATTTTTGACCTTCGCCACATCACCTTGGAGGATCTACGTAAGGATCCTTTACGTAAGGAACTTCGGACTTATATAGTAGTGGGCAACCTTGCTGATCAGGACTCCGAAACAACGGCTCTCATCCTAAAGGATGTTGGCCTGGAGAAAATCCGGGCAGCAAGCGCTGATAATGGCTATGGCAATTCTGTAGCCCGGAACAAATGGGCAAAAGGACAGACCATCGTCTACCTCTATGCCGATTCGGAAGAAAAACTCATCGACAACATCACCAATAGCTTCTCCGCCGTAGCAAAACGCCTGCACCAGGCAGACGAGAAAATCATCGACGCTACGGCTTTTTTCAACGGCGAAAATGTAAGTTTAGCAAGTGAGATCAATGCGCTGATGGGGGTCAAGATGCGTATCCCCGAAGAATTTAAGCCCGCCATGAAAGAGGCTGGTATCGTATGGTTACGCCGGGAAACCTCCGAGGCCAGCAGCAATATCATTCTCCAAAAGATTCCCTACACCGATCAAGCGCAGCTTTCCCGAGAAGGGATCAAAGCCATTCGGAATGAGATGGGAAAAACCTATGTCTCTTCCACCTTGCCCGATACTTACATGCGCATCAATGACGTAGATCTTCCGCTCATCGTAGAAACGACCAGGGTCAATGGTGACTACGCACTGGAAGCACGTGGCATCTGGGATATCGTCAATGATTTTATGGGCGGGGCTTTCATCAGCTACCTTGTTTATGACCCCGGCAAGAAAGAACTCCTCTTTATGGACGCCTTTGTACATGCACCCGGAAAAGAAAAGAGGGATTTGATGCAGCAGTTGGATTACATCCTCAATACGGCGCAGTATTAAGTATCACAATTATTACAAGTACCCTCCAGCACCAAGTGGGTTTGCTGAACTTTGAACCCTCTGGGGACCTGGATGGTACTTGTGGTGATACTATCCAGACAGATGGTCTTGCCACAATCATTGCAATGAAAATGTGCATGCTCGTCGTGATGCTTATGCTCGGTGCAGGCGTCGTTGCAAAGCGCATATTTCGTAGCATTGCCACTATCTACCACTTGATGGATAAGCCCTTTGTCTTCAAAAGCCTTCAAGGTGCGATACAGCGTTATCCGATCAGCATCAGGTAGCCGCCGCTCCAGTTCCGGATGCGTAATGGCCTGTTTGCCCGCCTCCAGAAAAATCTTCAGTACTTCCCCCCGCATAGCTGTCTTGCGAAGTTCGTGTCGTTGCAGTAATTCAACAATGGTCTGATTCATTTTACAAAGATAACCAAGTACTTAGTGACGGATCAAAAATAACTGATTCCATTTTTGATTCGCTAAAATTTTCTAAGCAAGCAACTAAAAGGAGCTTGCGTGAAAATATTCGAGAATCGTTAGAAAAAATGGAATTAGTTATTTCCGTCAAATTACTTAAAGCCGGAAAAATAAAACTTGTGCATCTCTTGCACCTTCATAAAACCTTTTAAGTTGCAATATTGTTGCATTTACCTATCTTTGTGACTAATCTTAATGATTTAGAGGTATTATGCGACTAATTCGTTCTTATTTGGATGTTATGGGCTTTTCCGCTTCTTTTCTGTGTGCAATTCATTGTATGCTCATGCCTTTGATACTGTCCTTTGGTTTGGTGGGAAGCCTAACCTGGCTGGAAAGCCCACTCGTAGAGTGGATTTTCATTGTCAGCACACTGGTGCTAGCGAGTTGGTCTTTACTAGGGTCATTGCCTAGCCACAACAATAAGCGTCCATTGCTTATCGCAGCCATCGGGTTTGCCATTATTCTTGGTGTGCATTTATTAGAGCATGTTGTTGGCCACTTCGTTGCGGCTATTGGCGGCGTACTGATCGCCTATGCGCATTATCTCAATTGGCGTCTGATGACCACTTGTAGCGAGGGTTCTTGTCGTTCTTCCTATAAATTAATTCGCGATTAATCAATAGCGTTGTTCTTGGTTGCTTTGGGGCGATACTGGTAATGGGCTGTCCTTGCCCTGCTGCTCCGTAGGGGCGGATTTCAAGCCCGACCCTACGGAGCAGCAGGTACTAATTCTCCAGTGCAGGGTATAAAACCCTGCCCTATGGAGCAGCAGGTGCTAATTCTCTAACTCCTCTTTTATTGTCGTTAAAAACAAATTCACCCAACGGGCATACTGCGCGCCGGAAGGGTGAAGACCGTCATTGGCCACCAGCGAGGGCATGTTTAGGCCTTCTCTGGAGATCGGGGTAATATCGAAATACCGCACGCCGTAGGTTTCGGCAATCGCCTTGTTGGCTGCATTATAGGCGTCAATACCTTCGCTGATAGCAGGGTTGCCATTTCCAAAAGAGGTAAAGGCATAATCGGGTATCGATATTACGAACACCCTCGTCAAATCGCCCGCCGCAAACTCTATGGCTTGTTCTAGCAATGATCGAAACTCTTCTTCGTAAGGCTCAATAGGGCGATTCCTATATTGGTTATTTACCCCAATCAGCAGCGTGACCAAATCATACGTAGTTTGGAGGTCGTCACGTGCCGCAATACCATCAGCCAATTCATCGGTGGTCCAACCCGTGCGGGCGACAATATCTACCGGAGACAGGTTGATACCGTGCTTCGCCAGACTGTCGGCTAGCTGGTTGGGGTAGCGTTCCCTTTCTGCGACCGATTCTCCAATCGTATAAGAGTCTCCCAGCGCCAGATAGCTGATTGGTGTATTTTCTCCCGGCAAGGGTGGGAAAGGCCCCTGCGGTTTGGCTACGTCATTGGTGTTGCAAGTTCCCAGCAGGACGGTGACGATAAGCAAAAATAAATATCGCATACGGTGAAGTTTATGTTTTGACGAAAGTCAGGGGATGCACGGCGACCTTATCGTCGCTCAGGGTATAAGGTAGCGGGATTTTGGATTTGCTAGTAGTGTCTGCCATGTTATTTTTTAAACATCGGCTAGTAAAAGCAGCTTTAAAAATTGACCAGGTGTTTGTGCGACGCTCTCCTTTACGTCACTCCTTCCTTGCGAGGAAGGAGCCTAAGTCTAATGCTGCGCAGGCCAGAAGAACAAATGACGGGAACTGCTCCGTAGGCAGGGTTTTATACCCTGCACGAAGGTGCAGCGGACAGGAACTGCTTCATAGGGCAGGATTTTATACCTTGCACGAAGGTGCAGTAGACAGCGAGTGCCGTAGGGGCTTTGCAATGCAACGCCCCTACCGGCATGATCCCCTGTTCGTCGTAGCTTGTAGCTACGTCGCTGATTACGTCACTTAATCATTCGTCTCCACCTCCACCGAGCCAAAGCTGCCAAAGATATTAGAGGCTACGCCAATCCGGATACCCCAATCATAATACTTACCATCCTGGAAGCCTACGATGGCTTCTACGCGGAGAAAGCGCAAGATATTGTCGATGCTGTACCCTACTTCGGTATAATGATCGCTTTCGGGGGTGTTGAGGTAATTGACGAAGAAGTTTTCTCGGGCACCCGTCATTTGCACTTCCCAGATCTGTGTCAACAAAAAGCGGCGGAACTGGTAATGCGCGTGAGCGGCCAGCCAGCGGTCGCTGGTGCTGAACGTGTAGTAAGGCAATAAGCGGAAGGCCCCCACGGGATCAGCCGTGGTAAAGATCATCTGATTGCCCGCAAAGTGCTGGTAATCGGCCAAGCCTACGTAGTCGTTGTTGAGGTACATCCCCATATCGAGTTTTACATCAATCTTTCCGCGGGCACCGGGGCGGATAGTATGGCGGTAAACGAGCCCCAGACGCTGGTAGTCGGTAATGCTCTCGTTGAGGTCGGGGATGCCCTGCCGGTAGTTGAGGGTGAAGCGAGGGGAAGAACCTTCTACGGCCTCGCGGTTGCCGTTTCGGATGCGGTATTTCTGCCAGGGGTTGAGGGTGAAGGAGAGGTCTAGCGTCGCGGCTTTTTCGGTCTGAGGCACCAGAATGGGTGCTTCCAGGATCAAGGGTACATTGTCGGCGTAGACCCGGTTTTCGGCGTTGATCCAGGTTTGGCCAGTTGTGTTTTGGAGCGTACGACGGTCGGCCCACTCTACCATAGCGGTCGCCTTGGCGGTTTCGCGCCAGTTTTTTCGCCAGTTGGCTCCCACAAATTTTTTCTCGTAGATGTTCACGTAATTACGTTCCCCGAGGAGGGCGTAAAACGTATTGAACAGTTGGTTGACGGGGCGGGGCTCGTTGTACTGCGTCACCATGCGGCCACCACTCAGGCGGAGCAGGTTGCGACTGTGGTCGGGACCAAAGTGGTAATCAGCATCACTGTCCCAGGTGAGGCGGTCCCAGGAGAAACCATAGCGTGGGGTAAGGGCCAATTGAAAGCGGTTGCTCTCTCCTCGCTGGGTGTAGCGTAGCCGGGTTTCCAGCCAGTAACCTTCTACAGGGTTAAATCCTGCATTGTGTAAGCCGTCATAATGGACAAGTTTGCCTTCTCCCAGCTTAGCATTGGTGCCACTGATAATATTGAAAATTGGGAATTTGTTTTTCTTCTTACCAGCGTTTTTAACACCGTCAGCGGCCTCTTCTTCGGCAACTTTTTCGGCTACAGCCATCGAATCTTGTACTTCATAACCACGCACTTCTGCCTTCGTCAGAGGAATAGGACGAATAACGGCCCAGTAGCTAGAGTCGCGCTTGGTAGCCAGGGAGTCTATTTCTTGAGAATAGTTGGAGACCACCTCAGGCTCATCTTGTTCCTGCTGCTCTTCTTTTTCATATTCTCTCATCATCCGTCGAAGGTCCTTTCTGGTCAATTCTTCGCCGCTATTGAGTTTTTCGTCAATACTCGCCAGATCTTGGCGGTCCTTTTGGCGAGCTTCGGCAGTGCGGGCCAACTCGCGATCAATTTTTTCATCAATGACTTTGAAGTCTACATCCAGATCCGGATTTATCCGGATTTTATAATCACTAACGGAGGCCAGGTAACGGTAATCGAAACCAAAGCCAAAAATCTTTCCGGTCACTAAAAATTTATGGCTCACGGGTAGCCATACCTCTTCCTTCACCGGAGCGTAAACCTGGCGGATATCAAAACGGATACCTAGTTTGTAAACTTCAAGGTCCAAGCTGTGGATGCTCCAGAGGTCCTCAATGATGTAGATGTAGCCAGAGAAAACATTATCACCACGACTACGTGGGGTAACCTTGATTTTGTTCACATTGAAACCACGGTCGTTGAAATAACCCGCCAGTTCAAACTTGTAGTAACCAAAAGCTTTGGTGGAAAGAGGAGATACGGCCTGGGCCACATCGGGTTCGTAAAAACTGCCGTAGATGTAGCCGTTGGGGCTGGAACCATTGTCATCTCCCTGGGTATATACGGAGATCACTTTTTCCCGAAAGGTATTGGGGCGTTCGTACTCAATCTGCGAAACGGACTCCGAGGTGAAGGCTGTCGTGGAATCGGCTTTGACCCCTTCTTTTTCCAGTGCTCGCCGGGCAATACCAGGGGTGTTGAGCAAGCGACCAGAACCCTTGATATAAACCTGGGCCTGGTAATAATCCACCTGCTGACGGTGGAAGTCGGCCTTGGCAATGGCTTTTCGCATCACCGTATAGGCGGGATCTTCCCCCCCATCGATGATTTCTACCGCATCCAACTCGAAGGTCTGAGCCGTCAGCTGGATGTTTAGTTCCTTCATATTGTCGCCGATACTCACTCTTTGGACCTGGGTTTCGTAGCCCAAATGCTGAAATACGACGCGATAATCACCGGGTAGCATCCGGAATTCGTAATATCCTTCGAGGTTGGTGACGGTACCGGAGCCAAGTTCGTCGATGTAAATGGTGGCAAATTCTAGCGGCTCACCAGCAGTATTGCGGATAAAGCCTTTGATGCCGCCGGCAGCATAAAGACCAGTAGCCATGAGGAGAAAGAAGAGGCAAGAAGTAAAGGTACGCATAGGTTATATCGTGTTTTTTTGATCACTGCGCACCAATATCGTACCTTTCTCTATTCAGAAACAAGAAATGCGGACGGGTTAAGGATTATTTAAGACAAAAGAACAGTAAACAACAACCTTTTTCTGACGTCCTTTCACAACTCCCGCCAAAACAGCACTGTTTACCATCTGGATTGAGAGTGGTTTTTTTATATTGGAGCTCTTGAGCGATAAAACACAAAGCATTATGTTCGGCAAAAGACGCATGTTTAAGGTGCCACAGCACCAAAAATTTGATTACAAACCGATGTACTACGATCCTCAAAAGGAGGAACTGGAAGAACGGATCAAAGGTTTGAAGGAACTACAAAAAGATGATGTAGAAGGTGCCAAAGCGCGTATCTCCAGCGGTATGCGTAGCAGCTATTTGGCCGATCAGCAGTACCGCAAGCGACAGGTGCTCCGCTCAAATCTTGTCTTGGCCGGCGTAGTAATTATGTTGATTGTCTTGGGCTACCTTCTTTTAGATGTATATTTGCCTGAATTGAGTAAGTTTATTAAGTGACGGATCCAAAATAACTTATTCCATTCCTGCCTGCGGTACGCAGGCAGGAATGGAATAAGTTATTTCCGTCAAATTACTAAATAAAGCCTTTTTAGATTCGATGTCAGATATTATCCAGCTTCTACCCGATGCTATTGCCAGCCAGATTGCGGCTGGAGAGGTTATTCAACGCCCTGCTTCGGTCGTTAAGGAATTAATGGAAAACTCCATTGATGCGGGTGCTGATCATATCCAGTTGATCATCAGGGAAAGCGGTAAAAATCTGATTCAGGTCATCGACAATGGCTGTGGGATGTCGGAAACCGACGCGCGAATGTGCTTTGAAAGACACGCGACCAGTAAATTGCGCGTAGCTGATGACCTTACGCACATTCGTACCATGGGCTTCCGGGGCGAGGCCATGGCCACTATTGCTGCCATTGCCCAGGTGGAGCTAAAAACCCGCCGGTATTCGGATGAACTAGGGGTACGAATCATCATGGAAGGCTCTACGCTCAAATCGCAGGAGCCTTGCCAGACGGCTTCGGGAACTTCCATCTCGGTCAAGAACTTGTTTTTCAATGTGCCTGCCCGCCGCAATTTCCTTAAGTCGAATTCCGTGGAGATGCGGCATATCCTCGATGAATTTCAGCGGGTGGCTTTGGCGCATCCAGATATATTTTTCAGCCTGCATCACAACGATTCCGAAACCTATCATCTGCCAGTAGGCAACCTACGGCAGCGAATCGTGGGCATTTTCGGCAACAGCTACAACCAACGCCTGGTGCCCGTTGCTGAAGATACGGATATCCTCCAGCTGTCGGGCTTTGTGGGCAAGCCAGAGTTTGCGAAAAAATCACGTGGCGATCAATTTTTCTTTGTTAACCGGCGCTACATCAAAAGTGGCTATTTGCACCATGCTGTGATGTCGGCTTACGAGGAATTATTGCCTCAGGGGGTTCATCCTTTTTACGTATTGTTTCTCAATATGGATCCCGCACGTATTGATGTCAACGTGCATCCTACCAAGCAGGAGATCAAGTTTGATGACGAAAAACTGGTTTACAATTATCTCAAGGTAGCGGTGCGCCACGCGCTGGGCCAGTACAGCGTCACGCCTACGCTCGACTTTGAGCAAGGAGGTAGTTTTTCTCCTGCCCGCATGAGTGCTCCGCCGAGAGTGGAGCATTATCCCACCATTGAGTCCAGTGCTACGGCCAAGCCTGATAGAGGCGTAAAGAGTGGTGGTGGTTCCTCCGGAGCTTCTGATAATAGTTTTCGTCGTGAACGTAACAACCTGGAAAATTGGCAAAAGCTTTACGAAAACCTGGGCAATGAGGAAGAGGCTGCTCCTTCTTTTCCAGAAACGGAAGGGAGTGGAGAGGGCATGATTACCATCGAAAGCAAGATGTCGCAAGACCTGCCCCTTGGGCCTGCTTCCGAACAAGGGTACCGAGAAGACAAGAACCCCTATCAGCTTCATCAGCGCTACATTGTCAATTCCATCAAATCAGGCTTTGTGCTGATCGACCAACAGGCTGCTCACGAGCGAATTCTGTACGAACAATACCTGCAAGCACTAGAGCAGCAACAAGCTGTAAGCCAGGGGCAGCTTTTTGCGCAAACCATCGAGCTCAGCCCTACGGATGCTGTCCTGCTGAGCGAAATGCTTCCCGAACTCAGGCTCTTGGGCTTTGATATCGAAGAATTTGGGAAGAATGCCTTTGTGATCAATGGCCTGCCTACCGAAATCGCGGGTAAGCAAAACGAAGTGGCCATCATCGACCAATTGATCAGCCAGTACCGTGAGCAACTTGATCTGAAACTCGGCACCAAAGAAACCATCGCCCGCGCCATGGCTCGTAGTGCGGCGATCAAGCGGGGCAAACGCCTGGATGTGGCAGAGATGCAGCTGATCATCAACCAACTTTTTGCTTGTACCAATCCCATGCGCAGTCCTACGGGACGTTCTTGTTACCTTACCTTTTCTTTAGACGAGTTGGAGCAGAAGTTCGCCGAATAAAACGCTACTTAACCAGGGCCGGAAACTATTTTACAAAACAAAATCGGCCTTTGTAGGCTTATTAGTTAATCAAGGTTCACTACCTATGCTCACGCCCTTACTTAGTAAGTTTAGAAACAATCGACTATGCGTATAACCGATGTAGCCAAAAATCTACTCATTATTAATGTCCTGTTTTTTCTGGCAGGGCTTATTTTTGGCAATGAGCAGATGTTGAATCTAATGGCTTTGCACTATCCTGCCTCGCCATTGTTTAAGCCCTTGCAGATCGCTACGCACTTTTTTATGCACGGTGGCATGCTGCATTTGTTTTTCAACATGTTCGCCTTGGTGCTCTTTGGTTCCTCTTTAGAGGCCCTTTGGGGGCCACAAAGATTTCTCTTTTTCTACTTTGCCTGTGCCATTGGCGCGGCGGTCTTGCACATGGGATTCACCTGGTGGGATATATCGAGTATAGAAGAAGCGATGGCCATCTTTAAGGAAGCTCCCAACTACACTAATTTTGCTAATTTTTTGGAAGCTAGCCGGGTAAATCCTGATTATCTCAACCAGGATGCCCTCAATCAAATGAGCCGTGGTATGACGCCACAAATGATCGGAGAGGCCAACAATGTGATCAATGAAATATATAACGGTAAGCTAAATATCCCAATGGTGGGGGCTTCGGGAGCGATCTATGGTTTGTTGTTAGCTTTCGGTATGCTATTTCCAGAGCGGGAGCTGATGCTGATTTTTTTACCAATTCCCATTAAAGCCAAATACTTCATCCCGGTACTAATGCTGATTGAATTGTATTTGGGGCTCAACCAGTTTTCTTGGGATAATATTGCTCACTTTGCCCACTTAGGGGGGGCAGTTACAGGATTCTTCTTAATTTTGTACTGGCGAAAGTTTGGCAGCCGCTGGTAGCGGAAGCTTTGGGAAATAATGATCACAAAGTTTTTCGTTAAAACTTACTGATTGTTATTTCGTTATGATAGTAGACAGGCAAAGACGAGCCTTTTCAATATTTTCAACGTTCGTATAACGAGTAGACCACATCCGACATGTTTAGGTCCATCTGGGAAGATATAAAGCGAGAATTCAGTTACGGCAATATGGTAACCCGCCTGGTTATCATCAATGCTGGTGTGTTTGTCGTTATTAATTTGATTTGGGTCGTGCTGCAAATCAGCAATGGTTATACGACCTCTCCACTCTACCGGGAAATACTTTCGTTTTTTTCCATGTCTTCCAACTGGCTGGATGTCCTTATCCATCCTTGGTCGATTATTACCAGCATGTTCCTCCACGAAGGATTTTTTCATATCCTTTTTAACATGCTCATGCTCTACTGGTTTGGGCGCGTCATTGGGGATTTGATTGGCGACCATCGCTTGCTTCCCTTGTACTTGCTGGCCGGACTGGCGGGAAATCTGGCTTACTTTATTTACGCAAATCTGCTTAGCCCTACGCCCAGTATTGCCTACGGTGCCAGTGGTGCGGTAATGGGTATAGTGATAGCCGCGGCCGTGCTTGCGCCGGAAAAAGAGATGCGCTTGATTTTGTTCGGAGATGTGAAACTAAAGTATATCGCCGCTGCACTATTGTTGATTGATGTCATTGGCATCGGTGGTCTGGACAATACCGGGGGGCATTTTGCTCACTTGGGAGGTGCGCTTTTTGGTTGGATATTTATCCGTCGCTTGCAGCAAGGTGATGACCTTTCAGCACCCGTGAACAACTTTATTCACAAGGTGCGAGAATTTTTCCGTGGCTTGGGTCAAGACCGAGGTAAAAAGAAAGAACGGGGCGGTCCCAGGGTCGCCTATCGCAATCCCAATAATAAAAAAGAGACAGCCAACCGCTCCAGTCGCTTCACCCGGAGAAACTCGGATAAAAAAGCAGAAGGAGCAGAACCAGGACTTTCTCACGAAGAAAAAGTAGATGCTATCTTAGAGAAAATCAAAGAAAGTGGCTACGAGAAATTAACGGAAGAAGAGAAAAAATACTTATTCAACGCCAGTAAGAAGTAGCTCTTGATTCGCTTATCCCACCTCATTTTAGTTGTTGTCACCCTGGCATCTTATTTGCCACCTTTCGTCAATCCAGCTACCTTCTGGCCAATGGCTACCATGGGGTTGCTGGCTCCCAGCTTGTGGGGGCTCATACTGCTTTTTGCCTTTTATTGGATGTGGAAGAGAGATAATGCGGTATGGCTCTCCGTCATCACCTTGTTGCTCGGATGGGAGATGATGAGCAATGCTTTTGCAATCCCTGATGGGAATACAGCACCCCATACCACTAAAATCAGTGTTGCTTCTTTGAATGGGCATGGGTTTCGGCAACAGCCGGATAAAGATATTGTTGATTTTATCAAAGGACTTGATGTTGATGTCCTTCTCCTTCAGGAATTCAAAATTAGAGCACAAGGAGATGCCTTGGCGAAAACGATTAAGGGGCAGACAGATTTTCCTTATCTCTATCGCAAGACCGAAGCCCAGTTGGTGGTTTTTAGCCGCTTTCCGCTCAAAAATGGAGAAGTGCATTACTTTTCCAATCGGGTGAATGGCTACCTGATGGTCGATGTAGAACTCCCGGAAGGAACATTCAAATTGGTCAATGCTCATCTTCAGACCAACGGTATTTCTAATCTCGCCAACGAAGTGACCCATGATGGGCGTTTTCAAGAAAAGAAAACCTGGCAGAAAGTGAAGACGATGTTTGGCCGCTATGGTCGTTCCAATAAAGTGCGCACCCAGCAGTCCCTTGAAATACTTTCTGCGTGTGAGAAAACCAATCTCCCCATCTTATTGGCTGGCGATTTCAATGACGTCCCTACTTCTTATCTCTACCAACGTTTTAGCGCCAAATTTCAGGACGCACATCTGAGCCAGGCTTGGGGTTTGGGCACGACTTACCAAGGGCTACTTCCCGGCCTGCGGATTGATTATCTTTTACCAGATGATCGTTTTATTATCCATGATTTTGACCGGATCCCTTGCGGTTTTTCTGACCACCAGGCGATTCGTGCAGAAATTAGCCTCCAAGGGGGCTAATCCTTTATCAAAAAAGCGGATTGAGCCAATTCTGTTGTTATTTTTGCAAAAAATATCGAGAGACGGGGATAGAATGACCAGGAAATAGGGTTAGTAATAAAATCTCCTTCTAAAAAAGCTGGATACATGAGTCAGGATTTAATTGTTCATAACAGCCTGAAACGGCAGAAAGAAGTCTTCACCCCTCTTCAGGAGGGATACGTGGGTATGTACGTTTGTGGACCAACGGTCTACAGTGATGTCCACTTGGGCAACTGCCGCACCTTTGTCAGCTTCGATGTGATTTACCGTTATCTATTACACCTGGGGTACCGCGTGCGCTATGTGCGTAACGTTACGGATGTGGGCCACCTGACGGGTGATAGCGACGACGGCGAAGATAAGATGTCGAAAAGGGCCAAGCTAGAGCAATTGGAACCCATGGAGGTTGCTCAGAAGTATACCATTGGTTTTCACGACATGATGCGGATTTTTAACACCCTTTCTCCCAGTATCGAACCTCGCGCCACCGGACACATCCCCGAGCAGATCGAAATGGTGCAGGCTATTTTGGATAATGGTTTCGCTTACGAAAGCAATGGCTCTGTTTATTTCGATACCCTGAAATTTGCAGAGGAAAAAGGCATCTACGGCGAACTATCGGGTCGTAAAATTGATGAGTTGCTGGTAGAATCTCGTGATGATTTGAAAAATCAGGACGAAAAACGTCACCCCGCAGATTTTGCCATTTGGATGAAAGCGTCGCCGGAGCACCTCATGCGCTGGAACAGCCCCTGGAGTGTTGGTTTTCCCGGTTGGCACCTCGAGTGTTCTGCCATGAGTAGGAAATACCTGGGCGAACAGTTTGATATTCACGGTGGAGGCAGTGACCTCAAATTTCCGCACCACGAAAACGAAGTGGCGCAAAATGTAGGGGCTTGTGATTGCACGGGGGCACGCGTTTGGTTGCATACGAATATGCTGCTGATGAACGGCCGCAAAATGAGCAAGAGCGACGGCAATACGATCACGCCAGATCAGTTGTTTACCGGCGACAGCCCGCATATTTCCAAAGGCTACAGCCCGATGGCGATCCGCTTCTTTATGTTGCAGAGTCACTACAGTTCGACCCTCGACCTGACTGACGAAGCACTGCAGGCCGCCGAAAAAGGCTACAAACGCTTGCTGGAAGGTTATGGCGTGCTCAACAAACTGAGTGGAGCAAGCGGTAAGGATAGCGATGCATTGGATCAAGAAATCAACCAACTCATCGACGGTGCTTTTGCCGAGATGAACGACGATTTCAACACCCCTAAAGCACTGGCTCGACTTTTTGAATTGGTGAGCAAAATCAACAGTTTCAAAGGAGGACAACTTTCCTTAGCAGAGGTAAGTGCTGCGACGCTGGACCGCCTTAAAGAAACTTTTCGCACCTTCATTTTTGACATCCTGGGCTTGGTCGACGAAGCATCAGCTGATGCCGGAAACGGTGACGCTCTGGAAAGCGCCATGCAGTTGATTCTGGATATTCGCCAAGACGCACGAACCAACAAAGACTGGGGTACTTCTGACAAAATCAGGGACGCACTAAAAGCTGCCGGAATCGTTGTGAAAGACGGCAAAGACGGTGCAGAGTGGAGTGTGGAATAATTTTTCGGTACTTGGTACCTTGTACTGAGTACTTTGTACCAAGTACCCTTATATGATCTATATTATTGCCGTAATAGGCGCCTTCGTTGCCGGTGCTATCAATACTTTGGCGGGCAATGGTTCTGCGATTACACTCACTATTCTTACCGAAATGCTGGGGCTACCGGGCAACGTTGCCAATGGTACCAACAGGGTAGGTATTTTTACCCAAAGTGCGGCCGGGAGCTGGGCTTTTTACCGTAAGGATCGTCTCAATATCAGCAAAAGTGGCCTTTATATTGCCCTCACTACCGTCGGGGCACTCATAGGTATTTACGTAGCACTAATCGTCAGCAATGAGGCTTTTAAGGAGGTCTTTCGCTTCTTGTTGGTGCTAATGTTGTTCGTGATTTTAGTAAAACCAGCCCGGTGGTTGCGGGAAGAAACCGATGCCCGGGAGCTTCCTTTGTGGATCAGCATCCCGGTATTTTTAGCGCTGGGTTTTTACGGTGGTTTTATCCAAATGGGAATGGGTGTCTTTTTTCTGGCTGCCATGGTACTGGTAGCTCGCTACAACCTGGTCGATAGCAATGCCGTGAAAGTAGCCGTAGTAGGTATCTATACTTTGGTAGCAGTGCTCATCTTCGCCTGGCAAGGCCTGATCGACTGGAAAATAGGCGGACTCATGGCGCTTGGACAAACCGCTGGTGGGTACCTCACCGCTCGTTTTGCTGCCACCGACCCACGTGCCGGAAAATGGGCTTATCGTATTTTAGTGGTCGTTGTAATTTGGGCTATCCTCCGCATGTTTGGGGTAACGGCCTGGGTATGGGAGTTGTTGACTTGATCACAAAGTATTCGATTATTGGTGGACCGCTATCTATGTGACTATGTGGAAAAAAGAAATCATGACCAATTTTTTCAACACATAGACACAGAGAGTTATCAGCCTCATGAAAAGCTTACAATAAAATTATGTGACTATGTGGTAAAACTACCTTACCCCAATAACGTCACCTCCGTCTCCGTAATATGAATCGCCCGCAAATCGCTAGCACGTTCATCAATATCAGCCGCCGCATTTTCCAGGCGCAGTACACCGCGCGGGCATACCGCCGAACAAACGCCACAACCTACACAGGAAGAGCGCACGATATCCTGTCCGCGTTGCGCGTAAGCACGCACATCAATCCCCATTTCGCAATAGGTCGAACAATTGCCACAGGAGATACACTGCCCGCCGTTGGTCGTGATCCGGAAACGAGATTTGATCCGCTGAACCAAGCCTAGATAGGCTGCGAGTGGACAACCAAAACGGCACCATACCCGATTGCCCATCAAGGGGTAAAACCCGGTACCCACTACGCCAGCAAAAATAGAACTGATGGCAAAACCATACACTGTGCGTACATCATAGTGGCTAAAGGAGGCAATCTCACTGCCCGAGTTACTGAATGCCAAAAGCTGCCAGCCCGCAATAGCACCAAAAAATACCAGGGCAATGGTGATAACTTTTCGTGGCGGTTGTGCAGGGTTTTCCTTGCGGTGCAGTAGTACTAAGCTACCAATGACGACCCCGGCCAAGGCGATCATCACCCACCGATTGATCTTGATCGTTGCTTTGTAATTTTCGAGTATAAAGTGGTTGTAGTTCAGTAATACAATAACCCCAATTGCGGCTACCCACATCATGATCATCGCCCCTTTCGGGAAAATATCTACTTTCTGGTTGCGTGCAAAAACATAAGCTGGAAGCGCAATCAATAGCGCAGAAACAAAATAGACAAAGTTGGTTTTATTCAGCCAGCCTTCAGCCTCGGTAGCCAAGGGTAGATAACTGTAGACGACAATGATCGTCATCACCACCGCAAAAACCAGCACCGCGTGAATGGTCCACCGCTCAATCTGCCACGCCTGGGTCGACTTGTCGCTGAGTTGGCGGTAAGGATCGCCAAGCGTTTCAGCTAATCCACCACAACCACATACCCAGGAACAATACCAGCGTTTTCCGTAAAAATAAGTGATGACTGGTACGCCTACTACGAATAGGATAATACCCCAAAACAACAAAAACAGGCCAAATCCTCCCGAACTGGTCAGCTCATTGAGGTGGTAATCGAAAAAGAAGGAGTAGTTGAGTGGCCACATGTTTTTCAAATCCATGCTTGGCTGGTTCAAGGCCGTCATGAGTTCTGGCAGCAAAAACGCAAAAGTTGTTTGGAAAAACATCACCGAACCTGTTCTGATCAGTTGGTATTTGTTGTGACGATATTTCATCATCATCCGTACCCCCATAACCAGGATGGCAATGGTATACAGCAGTCCGTACAAAAACCAGTTGCTGGCCGGTCCACCATTCAGGGCCATACTGATGGGGTCCACCATTATGATCCAGTTGACCATATGCTCGGGGTAAAAGTAGAGCAGGATGTAAAAACCAATCAGGAATGTCCCCGCGGCAATACCCAGCCAACCACGACTGTGCAAGCTGCTATGGTAGATATGGTTGTTTTTTATGCCCGCGTGTTCACGCCGTTTGGGCAGGATGTAGAGCAATGCACCGATGATTCCCAAGACGATACTGAGGAAAAAAAAGAGCCAGGTGTTTCCCGGCAATAATCCCGTACTGGAAGCTTTGGTGACCGGAAAAATCAAGCCCTTTAACTGCCAGTCTTGTAGGAGAGAACTCCAATACGCACCGTCACTTTTGGTGAGCCTTTTTACCTCTTCTACATCCGTTTTGATGGCATTTTGCGCATCTGCCAGGACTTTCTCAAAGGCATCCAGAAAAGCGAAACTACTATTGTAGGACTTGCCGGTCATTTGCTGAGCGCTCTGCTCTACAAAACCATAGTGGTAATCATTGCTCAGACTGTCTTTAACAGCTGCTAAATTGAGCTCGTAATGGCTGAATGTCAACGAACCAATAAAGACAGCAAGTGCAAATACGAAAAGACCAATACCCAGGTATTGCAAAATATTTTTTTCGGTGGATTTACCGGACATGGAAGGTGGTTTTAAGGTAACGGCATACAAGTTACACAAGCATCACTAGTAGTGGTAGTGCAAGGAGTGGATTTTTTGGTAGAAGTGTCCGCCTGGCTACCCTTGGAAAAGATACAGCTTGCTGGTCAAAATGAAAAATCAACTTTGGAATGAATGTCATTATTACCAGTAAAGGAACTAAACACTTATCTTTGCGCCTTCTATCAAGCAAGTCCTTTGCTGTGGGTACGGCCTGCAGCAATCAAGAACATAGCAATGGCACAACAAAACGACCAATTCAAAGCGCTGGTAGCGCACTGCAAAGAATACGGATTTATTTACCAGTCGAGTGAAATCTATGATGGCCTCAGTGCCGCATATGATTACGGCCCCTACGGTTCGTTGCTCAAAAACAACATCAAAGAGTACTGGTGGAAATCGATGGTTCAGCTACACGATAACATTGTAGGTCTTGATGCTGCTATCTTCATGCACCCTAAAACCTGGAAAGCTTCAGGCCACGTGGATGCCTTCAACGATCCCCTGATCGATAACAAGGATAGCAAAAAACGCTACCGTGCCGATGTCTTGGTAGAAGAGTACATGGACAAGATCGAAGCCAAGATCAACAAAGAAATAGAAAAAGCACGCAAGCGCTTTGATGATTTCGATGAGGCCATGTTTCGTTCTACCAATGGTCGGATCGTAGAATACCAAGCGAAAATTGATGAAATTGCCAAGCGTCTGGCTACCGCCATGACTGCTGGTGATATGGAAGGTCTGAAAACCTTGATCGAAGACCTCGAAATTGCAGATCCGGATACGGGTAGTCGCAATTGGACGGAAGTGCGCCAGTTCAACCTGATGTTCTCTACCCAGTTGGGAAATATCGCAGGTGAGGAAGGTAAGTTGTACCTCCGCCCTGAAACGGCACAAGGTATTTTTGTGAACTTCTTGAATGTACAGAAATCTACTCGCCAGAAGTTGCCTTTCGGTATCGCTCAGATTGGTAAAGCTTTTCGTAATGAGATTGTAGCCCGACAGTTTATCTTCCGCATGCGGGAGTTTGAGCAGATGGAGATGCAATTCTTCATCCCGCCTGGTAGCCAAAAAGAGTGGTACGAGTACTGGAAAGAAACGCGTCTCAAGTGGCACTTGGCTTTGGGTATGCCGGCTTCGAAATACCGTTTCCACGACCACGATAACCTGGCACACTACGCAGATGCTGCGGTAGATATCCAGTTTGAGTTTCCTTTTGGTTTCAAAGAACTGGAGGGGATCCACTCACGCACCGATTTTGACCTAAGCAGCCACCAGGAATTGTCGGGCAAGAAACTGACGTACTTCGATCCTAATACCAACGAAAGCTACGTTCCTTACGTTTTGGAAACGTCTATCGGTTGTGACCGGATGTTTCTGGCCACCATGAGCAATGCGCTGATGGAGGAGCAAGTGCCTGGACAAGATGATCCTACCAACACCCGTACGGTACTTAAGCTACACCCTGCGTTAGCGCCCATCAAGGCCGCTATTCTACCGCTCAAGCGGACGGAAGACCAGATCGTAGGCAAAGCGAAAGAGCTATTTGATAAGCTAAAGATGGTCTGCAATTGCCAGTACGATGATACGGGATCTATCGGTAAGCTTTACCGTCGGCAGGATGCGATTGGTACACCCTTCTGTATTACCGTCGATTTTGAAAGTCTCGAAGACAACACCGTTACGGTAAGAGATCGCGACACCTTGGTGCAGGAAAGAGTACCTATGGATAAAGTGCCAGAGCTGGTGCGCCAGCGGACGGATATGAGCCAGTTGTTTATGTAAAGGGCTCTAATAAGCATAAAAAAGCCGGACTCGAAAAGGGTTCGGCTTTTTTTATGCTGGGGTATATACGATAGGAGCTTTATCGAAGCCTTGCCAAAAGAGGTGTAATCTTTTGCACCTAGGGCAAAGAATAAATGATTTCATGTTTTGGTACAGCTGTTCGCTATCTATTTTGCCACTATAATTATCGTAAGCTTGGTCAGCTATAAAGAGATATTCATTAGGGCAAGGAATTTCTCCTGTTGATATAATCTCGTTACAAACACATTGTACTTTAGGCATAAGGCATTACGGCAAGTGTAGCTATGACAAAAATTAAGGTAGCTACAACCGCACCTTCACACCCATCCCGATACCAAAGTTATGAATTTTATCACGATAAGGACCGAGGCCATCGTTGAAAAGGGGCAGCGAGTGGTGGTAGGTTGGTTGTACAAACATACTCCAATTGGGGGCCATGTAGCGTTCCAGGCCAAGGCCAAAATCGGCATAGAGGGTAGCGTTTTCCCAGAAGGAACCTCCTTCGAGCCAGCCTTCCGTAAGGGATTTATTTTGCAGGGGCTCGGGCTTATCCAGAGCAGAGGTCCCATTATTGGCGTTGGGGTTGCGGGCTATACCTGCAAATTCTGCTTGGTCGGTGAGAAAGTAATTAGCAGCAAGAATCAGGTTGACGCTGGCTCCTCCTTGGGCATACAATCGCCACTTGTCGTGAACGAGGAAATTGTAGCGGAAATTAAGCGGGATATTGACTGTATTGAGTTCAAAATCACGCAATCCAAGTCCGGTGTAGCCTTCTCTGATGGTTCCGGTCACGTAAACGGTCGGGATGGCTTGGTAGCGGCGAGCAGCGTATACGGCGCCCGTTTCTATTTCCCATTTACCGTGCTCAACGCCGAGGGTAATGCCTCCGCTGTAGCCTAAAGAGTAGCGATCATAAGAAACGATAGTGCCATCTTCTAGTGCTTGCAGGGGAGTAATCACCCGGTTGTAATCAGGAGATCCGGTAAAACCAATGCGGATAAAAGTTTTTCGTTCTAATGGACGAATGTACTCCAACAACTCATCGGGGTCACCATAATCTAGTAATACCGGTTCGTTGTCCTTAAGTGCTGCGAGTGCTCCTGTTTTTTGGAAAGCATCACTTGGTGTACTGATGGTTTCTGTTTTTTCAGCAAAAAATTGCTTGAGTTGCTGTTGAGCATTGGTGCCATAAGGAATCTTTTCCAGGTCAGTAGTTGGTAATAAATCCGCACTGGCGATGGCAGAACGCTGGGCAGCTTCTTTGAGTTGATTAACTTCCTCAAAGTATTTTACTAAATCTTGGTCTGTTTTTTCGGCAGCAAGGTCATTGTTTGCAGATGTACCAGCGAGTTGCTGTTGGTCATCGGCCCCATTTGCTGCAAATATAGCATCGTTGTCTCCACCTTCAGGCCAGACAGAAGGAGAGGTGCTCGCGAATGGAATTCCAGGTGGTGGTGGTAGTGGTGGTGTAGCCGGAGCTGTAGGAAGATGTTGCCAAGCAGTAATGAACAGTAAAAGTAGGAGCGATAGCTCCATGACTTTGTAATGGGTAATGGTTTGTACACGGCGGCGCTCCAATTCCAGACGAGCGGCGAGGACAGCCCACGAATTTTGCTGATAAGGGACATACATCCGCTGGAGGCGTTCGCTTATGTCTTCGTCGAATGCATCAGCAGCCTCAACATCGTCGAGGCGAGAAGCTAGTTGATCCCAGCTTCCGGGCTTGAACGCAGGATGCACCTGGTCGAGCTTATGCCGGATGATCCGGTCCAAATTGTTATTTCCCTTTTCCACGTTCATGTTGTCCTTTCAGTAGGTCTTGCAGTTTAGATCTGGCTTTTACCAAATTTGACCGCGAGGTACTTTCCGTAATTTGCAATTGGTCGGCGATCTCTTTGTGCGAATAACCTTCAATGACGTAAAGGTTAAATACCGTTCGATATGCTGGCGTTAGCTTCTGCACCGCAGCAAGAATTTCTTGCTCACTGCACTGGCTAATGGCGTCAGCCTCTTCCGTACTCAAATCAAAAGCCTGATCAATATCTTCTGTTCGCCGACGTACTTTGCGTCGGTAGTAATCAATGGCCGTATTCACGGTGATTCGTCGCATCCAGGCCCCTAGCGAAGTACCTGGCTGATATTTATGAATACTGCGGAAAATTTTGATAAAACTCTCGTGCAGTAAATCCATCGCCTCGTCCTCATGGTGCGAATAACGCAAACAGATGGCCATCAGCGGACTGTAAAATTCTTCATACAGTACCTGCTGAGCCCACCGCTCTTTGCGGACGCAAGCGCGAATCAAATCGCGCTCATTATAGTTGATGGACAAGGCGAATTCCATAAAACCAAGTGCTTGGGCAGTATGCTGTTCAAGCAGATACTGCGAGGTCCTCACCAAAGATAAACGAAAAATACCATTGGTACGCTGCTTGCACTGAGCTTTAACGTCTTGTCAATGACGCGTAATCTAAAAAGTAGATCACTTTGATGGAGACGCTGTTGTCTTGTGGCGACTGGAAAAGGCCGTCCAGATTGCGAAAATAATCAGGAGCAATTTCCTGGCTTTCGCTAAAAAGGCTGTTTTTCCAAATTACGAAAATATCAGAACCAGGGGCAAAACGCCAGCGGTAGACCAAGTCGATATTGAAAGCATCAAAATCATTATTGTGCTCGCCCTGGTACTCCGTGTCGATCAGTTGTCCTTCATCATTGAGTTGATGAAAACGCAAATAGTCGACCGTCGACCAGTAATGGCGCATTCGCAAGCCAAGGGTCATGTTGGCACTAAAGGTGTAGTTGGCCCGAAAAGAAGTTTCAACCGTTTTACGATTGCGGCGTCCGAAGAAAATATCTTTCCGAAGGGTCGTTTGCCCGGAGCTAGGGTCGATAAGCGCTACCTCTTGTTCGTTGACGTAGCCAGCATCGTTTTTACTCAGATTTTGTTCTACACCAAGATTGAAATTTAAGCGATCGCTTGCTCTGAAACGAAGATCCAGCGATCCTGATAAGTTGTTCCAATTGTTTTCTGTGGCTGCCCAGTAATCACCATTAACGGAGACCCTCAATCGCTTGCGACGATCCGAGCCCATCCAGAAGCCAGCACTGCCCGAAGCGGGAAGATTCCAGACGCGGCCGTCTTCCCGAGCTTCGAAATAATCATATTCTCTGGAAGGAGATAAATTGAACCAAACGTTGTAATTCCAGAAGGATTTACTCTCGGCATAGGTCCAGATATTAAAACCCCAACCCGTGTAGACACTTGGCTGGTAGAGTCGGTTGTAATTGGCAAAAAGCCCGATCCCGCCCCGGTTGAAGCGACCGAAGGCTTCAAACTGGTTGTATTCGATGAAGCCGCTGAAATTGCGTTCATTGTTGTTGAAAAGAAAGCCCAGGTCGTTGGGATCGTAGGTGTCGCTTTCTTCGGAATAATTGAGTCCCGCCTGCACCTTGCCACTCGTTTTGCGCAAACGCAAGGAGGTGGTATGCCCCAGGTCGGTTTGGCCAGGATAGTATTTTTGACTCACTGCGGCACGGCCACCAACGGAGTAAGTG
The DNA here is from genome assembly GCF_040784935.1 of Lewinella sp. LCG006. Taxonomy (GTDB): domain Bacteria; phylum Bacteroidota; class Bacteroidia; order Chitinophagales; family Saprospiraceae; genus Lewinella. Next base: position 2,451,107 of record NZ_CP160680.1, read on the forward strand.
TTGGCCTTGTTGCGCAATAAAAAATCCGTGCCGATAACATTGGCATCGTAAGCATCCCCTTCTCGTAAGACGGTGGTATTGATGAGGGTAGCATAGGAATTGTGGGGAAGGTTTTGATCAAGCACAAGGACATTGTAATTGGTCAGCGGATCGGTAAGAACATTCATTTCTCCTAACTCGGTATCCCTCACCCTGGCGTAAGTACGCCCCGAGGTTGCATTGAAAAAACCGATACCCAAGCCTTTGGTGGTACGCCCCGATATTTTGGAGGCATTGTACAGTTGGGTTTGAGCGGGGTTGCTGATAATGTCTTCTTCGGCGTATTCATCCGTGATGGTGTAATAATTGATTGGCCTGCCACCAATGCGCCGGGAATAAAACAAACCGCCTTTGCTAAACAGCTCGGTGCCTTCCGTGAAAAAAGGGCGATTTTCATCAAAGCGCACCTCAAAAGGAGATAGGTTGAGGACTTGGTTGTCTGACTGTGCTTCGCCAAAATCGGGAATAAGGGTCATGTCAAGTGTGAAAGCATCGGATAGGCCCCATTTGATGTCCATACCGCCACTCAGGCTACGGCCGTAAGTGTTTACTGTTTCCGCAGAGGCGTCGTGGTGCTGTTGGCCATAAACGGCAATGAAAGGCGTAGCCTGCAAACGCACCGGAGAAGAAATGTTTTTCAACCCGGTAAGGTAGCCCGCCTGATTGAGAAAGCCATTGACCTGAGGGTTGACCTCACTCCAGAAGCTTTTTTCCTGCGTAAGGGCAACGGAACGTACCAGGTTCAAGTGCCATATTTGTTCTTCTGTTTCAGGAAAGCGCAGGGCGGAATAAGGGATCATCATTTCCGCTACCCAGCCTTGATGATTGATGTTGACCTTGCTCTGCCAGACGGCATCCCAGCCAGCATCTTCCCCAAAAGTGGAGTATTTTGTATCGAACTGTACATTGGAGGCAGAGACAATGAAGCCGAAACCATTGATACCATCTCGGTAAGCATCAATGATGACGCCAAACCAATCGGTATTGGCCAGGTTGTCTCTTTCTGATAATTCTTTTTGAATACGCGAGGGGTCATCATCATACATCATTGCGCCAATGTAGATGCCGGTATCATCGTAGAGGATACGCACTTCGGTTTTCGCATTGGCCGACTGGCCGGGGACGGGGCGGTTTTGGATAAAATCTCTAGCGGGGAGGGCGTTGAGCCAGGCTTCGTCGTCCAGTACACCGTCGATGACAGGGGCAAGGTTGACGGCAGTAGCCCGGATTTCTTTTTTGTTAGGGTCAATAACGTTGCTTGCTTGCCCCAGGAAAGGGAGCAATAAAAAAAGCAGCGAAAGGGGTGATTTCATGAGAATCTTGGTTTTGGATCATACATGTAGTGGGTGATAATTAGACTTGTTCTGCTGGGATCATTTCGGGGGCAAATCGCGCCTTATCTTCCCACACTGTGCCTTTTTTAAGTCGCTTAGCTACGGCTAGGCTCCTAAAAAAAGGCTTCGCGTGGTCGATAATGCATCAATTTTCCCACCAACTCCGAGCCGAAGGCGATCACCGTAAGGTAAACTGACCCAGCAGAACAAGTCTATTCTTTCGGCTGGATAAGGCCATAACTGGACTTTCGTTGAAAGTCGTCCATATTGTTGCGAATTAAAAAAAATGTTGGCAAAGGTGCTGAGTATTCGATGATTAAAGATGCCAATGGCTGGTAGACTGGTGCAAAAACATGACTTTCTACAACGGGGAATACTTGGAGAACCATAAAATCAGTTTACTAAAGAGCCTGAGAAACAGGATTTCGCCAGTTGCTAAGCAGTGGCGATTTCCCAAAACTTTGTAATTTGCCCAATGATTGCCCAAGGTGATCAAACACAGTCGAGACGAAGAGATACCTTAATAGCTACGGTGAAGCATCTTATTCCATACTTTATTCAAGAACGCCTGCTGGCGAACGAGCAACAAGGTAGCTTGCGTGCGTTTACGCTATTTATTGATCTAAAAGGTTTTACCCCACTCACCGAGGGGCTGATGAGAGAGGGCAACGCTGGAGCGGAACGACTCTCTATTGTTCTTAATGAAATCTTTGACCCGCTCATACGCATGGTCTATGCGCGGGGAGGGTTTATTCCTTACTTCGCCGGCGATGCTTTCACCGCTATCTTTCCCGCAGACGACGAACGGCAAAGTGCCGAAGCACTGGTACAAACGGCTGCAATGGCCCGCGCTTTATTTGAGCGCCGCAAAAACCGATTCGGAAATTTCACTATTGGTCTTAAGTTTGGACTTAGTTTTGGGGATGTAGAATGGGGAATTGTCGGCTCTCACCCCAAGAGTTTTTACTTTCGGGGGCATCCTATTGATAGTTGTGCCTACTGCCAGACACTAGCGGAGAACCAAGATATTGTGATCGATGGATCACTGCTCCACCGCTTGCCCGATCATGCGCTTGAGTTGGAGCCCGTAGGAGAGGATGCCTATCGAGTAACGAGTACCATCAGTATTACGGGCTTTCCTCCCCCGCTGGAGTGCGATGAGCTGGATCGTGAGACGGCCCTGGTGTTTTTGCCTGAGGCGGTGGTAGATTATAAACAGGAGGGAGAGTTTCGGCCAGTCGTCTCGATTTTTCTGTCTTTTGACGGGGTTAGTGGTCACCAGGAGCTCAATGAGTTTTCAGAAATCATCTTACGGCAAACAGCAACGTTTTCGGGCTACTTCAAGGAAATAGATTTCGGCGATAAAGGAGGGGTCATTACGATCTTTTTTGGTGCGCCCGTAGCTTTTGAAAACAATGTAGACCGGGCCTTGGAGTTTTTACTCAGCTTGAGGGAAATGCTCCGTCCTGTACAGGATAAATACAGCTGGACGATTCGGGCAGGCATGACGGTAGGAAATGCTTACACTGGTATTGTAGGAGGTTACGAGCGTTGCCAATATGCCTGTGTTGGCAACCGCGTCAATCTGGCCGCCCGCCTGATGACCAATGCGGAATGGGGCGAGTTTTTTGTTGATGAAGAAATTCAAAAAGCCAGTAATTTCCGCTTTCTGCATACGGGCAACATCAAGTACAAGGGCATCAAAGGCAATGTGCCTACCTATAAATTGCTAGGGCGGAATTTCAATGCAAAACCCACCTACACGGGGATGCTGATCGCTCGGGAAACCGAACTCAAAGAGGTGATCAGTTTTGCGGAACCGCTATTTGCACACAAAAACGCCGGAGTAGCATACATTTTTGGGGAAGCAGGGATAGGTAAAAGCAGGTTTACCTTTGAGCTACGCAACCTCCTCTTAGAAGACAATCGCATCCAGTGGTTCGTCTGTCAGGCAGATCAAATTCTGCATAAGCCCTTCAACCCGTTTTTGTATTTTTTGCAAAATTATTTTGAGCAGTCTCCCGAGGAAAACGACTTTACCAACCGGCTCAATTTTAACAACCGGTTCCGCTTGCTGCGAGAGCAGTTGATGGAGCTGAATACAGAGGCGGTAGAGATGACGCTCCGGGAGTTGGAACGTACGCGGCCCATCCTGATAGCCTTGCTAGGTCTTTCTTCCGAAAATTCTCTATGGGAGCAGTTGGATGCGAAGGGAAGGTATCAAAACACCATCTGGTCGATCATCAACTTGTTGATTGCCGAAAGTCAGTTGAAGCCCCTGGTCGTAGAATTGGAAGACAGTCATTGGTTGGATGATAGCACTGCTGAGTTGCTCCAGGAGCTTACCCGGCAAATGCCTCACTATCCTTTGCTGTTGTTGATTACCTCCCGTTATAATGATGAAGGTTCTAAGCCCTATCCCCTGACGCCAGCGACAGTTACACGTTTGGATTTACCCTACCTGGAAGTAGAACTAAAAAACCTTTCGGAAGAAAGTGTGCGAAAATTTGCCGAAGCCGTATTGGACGGGCCAATCTCCGAGGCTTTTCATGCCATGCTTATTCGTACAACTAACAACAACCCCTTTTATCTGGAGCAAATTCTGGAGTATTTTACGGAAAGCGGTTTGTTGACGCAGGAAAAGAAAAAGTGGACCATCAAAGACGAAAATGTTAAGCTGTCGAATTCCATCAATGCTATCCTGACCGCCCGTATCGATCGCTTATCGGAGCAGGTGAGGGAAACAGTGAAGGCTGCGGCAGTAATCGGACGAGAGTTTGATATCCCCGTCTTGTCGGAAGTGATGCGTGCCCAGGGTTTGTTTGCCGATCGGTATTTAGACAGTGCAGCCTTGCTTAGAGAAGAGATAAAATCAGCAGAACAAGTTCAGGTCTGGATGGCCATGAATGAGTTGAGGTATATTTTTCGACATAGCCTATTGCGCGAAGCGGTTTATAGCATGCAATTGCGTACCCGCCTCAAGCAGTTGCACCGGCTGATTGCGGAAGCGATAGAAAGAATTTATCCCTGGCAGTTGGAGAGTCGTTATGTAGATCTGGCCTTTCATTACGAGCAGGCGGGCGTATTCAACAAAACCTGTGAGTACCTACGCAAAGCAGCAGATCATGCTCGCAATAACTACCAGAACCAGCTGGCCCTGGAATATTACGAGAAACTGCTGAGCTATTTAGGCGCGAAAGCGGATAGTGCCGATGAAATACAAACCCACCTCAAGCGTGGGAAATTACTGCAACTCATCGGGAATTGGCAGGAGAGTGAAGAAGCTTTCCGGCGCTCGCTGGAGTTGGCTAAAAGTTCCCGCGATGTGGTCATGATTGGCGAAGCCAATAACCACCTGGGGCATCTTCTCTTATTGAGGGGCGAATACGATAAAGCGGCCTCTTTCCTCCACATGGCGGCGGGGATGTTTGAGTCGATTGATGATAAAATTGGTTTTGCTAAAGTCAATGGTCATCTAGGGAACCTTCACCTGCGTTTAGGCGAATACCCCGAAGCACAAGAATGTTTTGAACGCAGCTTGGCATCGGGCTACGCTTCAGGGGCCTCCACGGGCAGTGCACAAGTGGTCGCCAACCTGGCCCTGACACACATGAACCAGGGGCAACTTGAAGAAGGCATCGCGGTGGTAAAAAAGCAACTCCCCCTCCATCGTGATCGCAACGACAAACAGGGCTTGGCGGTCTTACTCGTCAATCTGGGCATCGTTCAATACGAAAAAGCCGATTACACAGAAGCAGGAAAAAGCTACGAAGAAGGACTGAAACTGGCTGAAGAACTTGGGAATAAACAGCTGGTTTCCATTGCGATGGGGTCTTTGGGCTTGGTGATTCAACAGCAAGGAGATTACGAACGAGCGATGACCCTCTTTCGGCGTGACCTCGAACTGACGGAAGAACTTGGTGACAAACAAGGCATTGCCATTGCGCTCGGGCTGATTGGTGATTTACTCAAGCTGATCGGTGATTTTTACCCCGCAGTGGAGTACATGCAGAAAAACCTGATGCTTTGTGAAGAACTTGGGTACCAAAAAGGCATCGCTAAGGCCGTGAACACCCTGGGAGATATCTTCTTCTTTACGGGAGAATACGAGCGTAGTCTGCACTTTTATGATCGAGCGATAGAGGTAACCAGAAAGATCAATCACAAAATCGTGCTCTGTTCCAGCCTCATTGAGAAAGGACTCGTTTTGATCAAGATGAAAAAAGTGGTGGAGTTATTGAAGGTAGAAGAAGAAGCGCTGGCTTTGGCCCAAGAGTTAGGTAATCCAGACTTGCTTTTTGCTGCTCGTGCCCTGGAAATTCGCGCATTGCACCTAAATGGTCGCACCAACGAAGCTTTGGTTTTACTCAATCAATTACAGGAGCATCCACTAAGTATCGAGCAGCAGGCCGAGGCTGCTTACATTCGTTTCCGACTCCTACCTGTTGATACAGCAGCTTGTGATTTAGCAACCCGTTTGTTCAAAAAACTTTACGCAGAAACGCCTCAGTACCTCTACAAAATAAGGCTGGATAAACTCAAAAAGGAACGTGATGCCAAAGGGTAGCCTCCAATAGGCTTTTAAAAGCAGAAAAATGCAGACCTTTGTATTTCATATATCTGCCTTATGTCAATAAAGTTATCGGTAATAGTTACGGTCTTCAACGAAGAAGAAAATGTAGTGCCTTTGATCCAGAAAATCAAGACGGCACTAAAAGACATTGAGTATGAATTGATCTACGTTGATGATGGATCAACGGATCGTACGTTGAAGACTTTGCGCCAGGAATTGTACAAACGCCTGGTGATCGTTGAATTTCGGCGCAACTATGGCCAAAGTGCAGCCCTGATGGCAGGTATTGATGTCGCACAAGGAGAATTTATTGCCACCATGGATGGTGATCTGCAAAACGATCCCGATGACTTGCCCAAAATGTTGGCTTTGGCAGAGGCAGACGAATTGGATATGGTAGCTGGCGAACGAGCTAATCGTCAAGATGGGATGTTTCTACGGAAAATTCCCAGCTGGATTGCTAATTACATTATCCGTACTTCTTCGGGCGTCCATTTACGTGATTATGGTTGTGCGATTAGGGTTATGCGCGGAGAAGTGGCCAAGGATTTGGGTTTATACGGAGAGTTGCACCGCTTTATTCCCGTGCTGGTCAGTCTGGAAACATCGCGCATTCAGCAAATTCCCGTCAAGCATCACGCACGTCAGTTTGGGCAGAGTAAATATGGTTTAGGGCGTACCTTCAAGGTCGTCAGCGACCTCCTGTTGATGCTTTTCTTTAAGCGCTACCTGGCCCGCCCCATGCACCTGTTTGGCAACTCCGGAATCATCATGTTCCTGGTCGGTGTTTTGATCAACCTCTACCTCTTGGGGCTCAAAGTTATGGGCCAGGATATTTGGGGGAAACCCCTGATGATCCTCGGAATGCTGCTTATTCTGGGAGGCATTCAATTCATCACCATCGGTATTGTGGTAGAAATTCAGGTACGAACGTATTACGAGTCGCAGGGGAAACGGCCGTACAGTATTAGGCATATTTTTCGGGCTTGATAAAACAGCGTGGTTGCACACTTTATGCAACCACACTGTCTTTGATATTTAAGCTTAGTGCTTGATAAACGATTTGGTGAAACGTTCACCCTGCTCGGAAGTTAAGAGCAGATGATACATACCTGCAGGCAGATCAGCCATACTAAATTGCAAAGTAGGATTGGCTACACTTTGGTTGTACTCCTTAAGTAACTGCCCTGCTGAATTAGTAATCTTAATATTAGCTTGCTGGTCTGGGGCTAAATTGTGAGTAATAAGCAGTACTTCGGTCACCGGATTGGGAGAAAGGCCAATAGATTGCCCGAAAAGACCCTGGTCAATTTGATCAGAGGAAGGAACACTACCTTGCAAGCATTCTTTACAACCTGTTATTGATACCCATTCTGTGTCGGAACTTTCACAAATTTCGCCAGCATCGTTGGTGTAAATTCCAGTGATAGTCACCTGGTACAAGCCATTACAATCGTAAGTATGGCGAGCAGATACCCATGTATCAACTCCCGTAGATACCTGAGAATCTCCCCAGTTGTATTCAATCTCCTGGAGTGTCCAGCAGCCATCTTGGGGTTCACTGGAGCCACTAACGTATACACTACAGCCGTTGACGTTAATGTTGCCGATGTTGATACCTAGATCTTCGGGGATACATACACACTCTTCCTCGCCACAATCAGTGATGGTCAGGGTGGTGCAGTCAGAAATTTCACAGGCTTCAGGTAGCCCTGTAGCCGGGTTGGTAACGACGACTTGCCTACGGGCACAGATGGTATAGACGCCGTCTGTAAAACATTGTCTCAGTGCTTCGTTAGGGCCTGTTGAGGTACCCATATTTATGCCAGGCCCGGAGATATTCCAATTTACAATATCGGATTGGGAAACAAGGCATTCGTTAAGTCCTGGAAACTGTCCATCGGGAGGTACAACAGTAACGGTATTGAATACAAAAGCATAGCAGCATTGGTCAAAAGGACTTTGAAAGGTGACGATAGGGTTGTAGACCAATTCACAGGAACAAGTTTGGCTCATTTGAGCATTCGCATTCCAGCTGGTGAGGATGAATAGGAAAATGGCCAGCATACGAGGAGCACTCGTTTTGATAAAAGAATTTTTCATAATGTAATCGGTTTTGGTAATTTTCAAGTTCAGATCATACTGATCGTGACTTTGAAAAAGCATGAAAAGATGCTTAAATCTCCGGGCTTTTATGGAGAACCAAAACTTCATAACAATCGTGTTTTCCGTAAAAAAACGCACTGAAAAATTCAGTGCGTTCTGTAATAGCGCGTCCTTTATAGCTTTAAAAAATATTTAAAATAGGGGGGCAAATCAGGTTGATGCCACTGCATGATATAGATTCCCGCAGGCCAATGGCTAACGTCTATTTCCAGTTGGTGTTGATCACCATTAGGGGCAAGGTTGAGCCAATTTCGACCAGAGATATCCCATATTTGCAGGAGGCCTTCCTGTGGTCTTTGGAGTAAAAGGAGGCTGTTGACAGGGTTGGGGCTTATTTTGAGATCAGTAGCGGATACTTGTTCGGTGAGCACTCGAATTTCGTCGTGTCCATCATAAATGAATTCACAACCATTGCACGCGGTGACGGTAATTGTAGCGTCGAGCAACCATTCAAATTCTACCTTTAGGTTTTGCTGGCTATTCTTTACTAAAGTCAGTAAAAACAGAGGAGTTCTTCCGTTTTGTTCTGTACCATAAAAACTACCTATGACTGGTCCTAACCCATTCAATTGAAATCCCAAAGGATTATAAGAAGGATTGCCCAGCGTAAGCTGACCTCCTGGAAGTTGTTTCAAAGCCAGGTCTATATTGACAATTTCTTCTCCAATGATGGTTTCAATATTTACGGCATAGCAGCCAATGGTAAACTGATCAAAATCAAGCTCTAGTACATCACCTGCCAGGACAGGGTAACTGGAGGTATTACCTTCGTTACTGCATTCCATTTGAAGGATAATGTCAACAATGACAATATCTGTTTTTACAGACAATGAAAGAGGACCACCATAAGGCCCGTCAGGGCAGTAGGATGCCCTAATCTCAATCGTGTAATCTACGCCAGGGAAAAGCCCCTGTTGGTCATAATTGTTGGTGGTCGTGATTGTCTGATTGATGAGGTTTCCCGTCGTGGCTTCGAATGTCCTTATCTGGTAGCTCGCTGCTCCGGGAACATTGTCCCAGTGGACGATTGCAAAATCACTGCCCTGACTAATGACGGTGCCCGAAGATGGGACAGGTGCAATGCATAGGCTTTGCGCAAATAGCAGCGGAGAACTCAAAAGCAACAACAGAAGATGAAAAAAATGGTGGCGAATTTTCATAGGGAATTTGATCTAATTTTCCGCGTTATCTCTCAAAAGCTGTTAAATTTAGCGGTAATTGCCTAGTTCTCTATGTTCACTTTTTTACGATTTTCCGTAGCAAGGCTCTCTTTGTAAAACAAAATAATATCAGGATGATGATTAAAAAATGAGTAACTAAGGTCCATGCCTAATCAGAAATTATTGGAGGTCGTCGAACACTTATCTTTTTCCCAGCGCAAGGAATTGCGCCTGTTTGTTGGTTCTAATTATCACAATAGGAAGTACAATAGAGGGAAAGTGTTACAACTGCTGGAGTTTATTCTAGATACACCAGCAGGCCAGGAGGAGGAGTTGAACGATAAGGAAAAACTAAACACATACTTTTTTCCTGAAAAACCCTTCGAGGAAAATGATAAAAACCCTATCGACTCTCTGGCTTCCGATCTTTTTAGCCTGGTAAGGGAGTTTTTGCTTCAGGAGGAGCAATCCAGCCAATGGACAAAAATTAGTGAATCTTTAGCGATGGCTAAGTTCTATCGATTAAATAACTTAGAACAGCGGTTTTGGCAGACGATCAAAAGAATTCGCAAGGAACTGAAGAAACAACAAATAAAAGACGAAAACTATTTTAAAGCTCAACTGCAGACGGAAGATGAAGTGGCTAGTTTCCAGAGTACCTTTAATACCTATACCGATGATTCCAATTTGGTGAAGGCTAATATTGCCCTTGATAGTTATTTTACTATATCGAAATTAGAAAAGGCAAGTGGGCTTCTTTTTCAACAACACATGGGGCAAGTTCAGACGGCTGAGTCGTTGTTATTCAGTGAGGCGATCATGGACCAGTTTATGGCTTATCAGGACATTCAAACGCCACTTGCACAATTGTACTATCTGGTGATAAAGTTGTTGCAAAATCCAATTGGTACCAATGATTTACAAGATTTTCTGGCTAAAGCAGAGAAGTACGAAAAGGAGATACCGCCAGCAAAGTTTCGCAATCTGATGGCCTTCTACCGTTATTTTGTTGGTCGAAAATATCAACTCACGGTCAGTGGGCAAGAGCTGCTGAATAAGCTTTTTGTGCTTTACCAAAAACATTTGGACAAAGGCTATTTTCACTTGGGTAACCAAGCTTGCTTACTTCCTGGTTCTCTAAAGTTGATGATTAATATAGCCATCAAAGTGAATGCTATCGACTGGGCGTCAAATTTGTTAGAGCGTTATCCCCCTAATCAAATTATCGGTACGCGGTATCCATTGGAAGCCCATAGCCTTTGTACAGCAGAAGTGTTGTTTGCTGAGAAAAAATTTTCTGAAGCGGAGCAACACATTGTTTATCGCAACTACGAAAATGTCAATTACAGCATTCTAGCAGATATTCTATTGATTAAGATTTACTACGAGACTGAAAACGACTTATTGGAAAGCAGAACTTCTGCCTTGAGCCAAAAAGTAAGGCGCTCAAAGCTTACTAAAGATGATAAACAGCGGTATTTGAATTTTCTAAGCCTGGTTAATCAATTGCTTAAATACCGATTGATTAAGCCAAAGAAAGCCTTGAAAAAACTCAAAAGCCAGGTACAGGAGCTTGTCCCAATTATAGAGAGGGAATGGTTACAACATAAATTACAGCAACTCCATTGACAGCACTTACATATTCCTCCGATACTGCCCCCCTACCTGATAAAGGGCGTGGGTGATTTGCCCCAAGGAGCAGTATTTGGTAGCTTCCAGCAACTCGTCGAAAAGGTTTTCGTTGGCAATGGCTGCGTCTTGAAGGCGTTTCAAGGCTGCGGTGCCCTCTTGTTGATTAGCACGCTTCAAGCGCTCCAAGGTTGCAATCTGTTGCTCCTTCTCTTCTGTTGTTGCTCGGATGACTTCGCCAGGGGTAATGGTGGGTGAACCCTCTTTGCTGAGGAAAGTATTGACACCAATGATGGGCAATTCACCGGTATGCTTCAACATTTCGTAGTGCATACTTTCTTCCTGGATTTTATTCCGTTGGTACATGGTTTCCATGGCGCCCAGTACGCCACCTCGTTCGGTGATGCGGTCAAACTCCAGCAATACGGCCTCTTCCACCAAGTCGGTCAATTCCTCAATAATGAAACTGCCTTGGAGCGGATTCTCATTTTTGGCCATCCCCAACTCATGATTGATGATCATCTGGATGGCCACCGCCCGGCGCACACTGTTTTCCGTAGGCGTAGTGATGGCCTCATCGTAGGCATTGGTGTGGAGGCTGTTGCAGTTATCGTAAATAGCGTAAAGTGCTTGCAGCGTCGTGCGGATATCGTTGAAGTCGATTTCCTGTGCGTGGAGGCTGCGCCCGCTGGTCTGAATATGGTATTTCAGCTTCTGACTCCGATCGTTAGCATTGTATTTCTGCTTCATGGCTTTCGCCCAAATGCGGCGGGCTACTCGGCCGATAACCGCGTATTCTGCATCCACCCCATTGCTAAAGAAGAAAGATAGGTTCGGCGCAAAATCGTCGATATTCATCCCGCGTGAGAGGTAGTATTCCACGAAAGTGAAGCCATTGGAAAGCGTGAAGGCCAGTTGAGAAATAGGGTTGGCTCCTGCTTCTGCGATATGATAACCGGAGATGGAAACCGAGTAAAAATTGCGCACGCCATGCTCAATAAAGGAGGCCTGCACGTCGCCCATCAGTTTGAGTGAAAACTCGGTGCTGAAAATGCAAGTGTTCTGGGCCTGGTCCTCTTTAAGAATATCAGCCTGAACGGTGCCACGTACCGAGCGGAGTGCTTTCGCGCGTAACTCAGCATAGATTTTAGGATCGAGTACCTGGTCGCCGGTAAGGCCCAGGAGCATCAAGCCCAAGCCGTTGTTTCCTTCCGGTAAATCACCGTAATAGGTGGGGCGGTCTAGCCCTTTGTCATCGTAAAGTTCTTTGAACTTGGCTTCGACTTGTTTTTCAAGGCCATGCTCTTTGATGTACAATTCACACTGCTGATCTACGGCTGCATTCATAAAGAAGGCACAAATGGTAGCGGCCGGCCCGTTGATGGTCATCGACACCGAAGTGCGCGGATCGCAAAGGTCGAAACCAGAGTAGAGTTTTTTGGCATCATCAAGGCAGCATACGCTTACACCCGAGTTGCCCACTTTGCCATAAATGTCAGGCCGATAATCGGGGTCTTCACCGTAAAGAGTCACCGAATCAAAAGCAGTAGACAAGCGCGCGGCGGGCATTCCTGCAGAGAGGTAATGGAAGCGCTTGTTGGTACGTTCGGGGCCACCTTCACCAGCAAACATACGGGTAGGGTCTTCGCCTTGCCGCTTAAATGGAAATACGCCCGCAGCATAGGGAAACTCACCGGGCACGTTTTCCTGAAGGCTCCATTGTAGGATGTCTCCCCATGAGCGGTATTTGGGTAAGCTTACCCGAGGAACTTTGGTATTGGAAAGCGTTTTGGTAAAGGTGGGTACTTTGATATCGCGACCCCGTACCTGGTAGATGTATTCGTCGGCGGTGTAACGTTGCACTTTGGACTCCCACTCTTCAAGCAGGTGCCAGTTGTGGCCATCGAGGTCGCGCTTGATTTCTTCCTGTAGGTTTTCCAAATCTTCTGTGCGCTTCGGATCGTCTTTGGCTACTGCCCGAAGGGTGTCAATGGTTTGCTGGATGCTGTAAAGGCGATCCGCAATATCTGCCTGATCTTGCGCCCATTGGTTGTAAGACCTGATGCTTTCTGAAATTTCCGAAAGATAACGAACGCGGGCGGGCGGAATGATGAAGATTTTCGCACTTTCTTCCAACGCACTCCCGCTGCTGGCAGCGGCCAGGCTGGTTCCACAGCGTTCATCAACCTTGGCGAGTAAAGATTGGTACAAGGCATTGACTCCGGGATCATTAAACTGGCTGGCAATGGCACCGTAAACGGGCATCTCTTCCAAGGGCTGATCCCAAAGCTGGTGGTTGCGTTGGTACTGTTTTTTGACGGAACGTAGGGCGTCCAGTGCACCTCTTTTGTCAAATTTGTTTACGGCAATGATGTCAGCAAAGTCCAGCATGTCAATTTTTTCCAGCTGGGTAGCGGCTCCAAATTCGGGCGTCATCACATAAAGGGAAACATCGGAGTGGTCGATGATTTCGGTATCGGATTGGCCAATACCGGAGGTTTCTAGAATGACGAGGTCGTAGCCTGCCACTTTCAAGATGTCAACGGCTGACTGTACGTGGGCCGAAAGTGCCAGATTGCTTTGGCGGGTAGCCAGGGAGCGCATGTAGACACGGTCGCCCGCGATGGCGGGGCTCACGGCGTTCATCCGGATACGGTCACCCAGGAGGGCACCGCCGGTACGCCGCTTGGATGGGTCGACGGAGATGATGCCTAGGGTCTTTTCCGGAAAATCGCGTAGGAAACGGCGGATGAGTTCATCCACCAGGCTGGATTTTCCAGCTCCACCCGTGCCGGTAATACCCAGTACAGGCGTTTTGATGGCGGCTGCTTTTTCTTGTAAGTCCTTGAGCCAGGTGGTGTTTTCTTCAGGGTAGTTTTCCGCAGCAGTAATCAGGCGGGCCACCGCGGTAGCTTTGCGGGAGGTAAATTCCTTTATTTCGCCGTTGATGTGCTCGCCGAGGGGGTAGTCTGCTTTATTCAATACATCATTGATCATCCCTTGCAAACCAAGCGTACGACCATCGTCGGGAGAATAGATACGGTCGATGCCGTAGGCGTGGAGTTCTTCGATCTCGGAAGGAAGAATGGTACCGCCACCGCCACCAACAATCTTGATATGACCAGCACCACGTTCTTCCAGCAAGTCGTGCATGTACTTGAAAAACTCGGTATGCCCACCTTGGTAAGAAGTTATCGCAATGGCCTGTGCATCTTCCTGAATGGCTGTCTCCACAATGTCTTGCACGGAGCGGTTGTGCCCCAGGTGGATGATCTCGGCACCGCTGGATTGCATGATGCGGCGCATGATATTAATGGCGGCATCGTGGCCATCAAAAAGGCTGGCGGCGGTGACAATGCGAATTTTGTGTTGCGGTTGGTAGGGAGCTACTTGCTGCATCAGTTGCGGTATTGGTTAGGACAGTCTAATACTTGCTTCAACAAATGGTTGGAGCAAGGGTTTTAATTTGGTGGCGCAAAGATAGCTAATTGCATATATACCGGGAAATATTGGCTACAATAGCCCCTCATTTGGTTAGCAAAAAAAGCGCACAGCATAAAATCTAAAAAATTAATTATTACTGCTACCAGACCTACGGGTAATCTAATGCTTACGTGCCCACTATTTTTTCCGAAAAACAAAGTTTAATAATTGGTGAAAGAGGTTTCCTGATCAACTATTCACTTTGCAGTGAAAGTATTAGTAGTAGCCAATACTAAGGTGTTTTATTTAAGGAAAAAGGTATCTCTACTGTAAAGAATGTCTCCCCTCAAGGTAAATCTTCTCCATATACCTTACCCGATGATCCACCAGGCTCCATCCCTAGAATAGGGTTAATGTTTCAGTTTCGTATTTTGGGACTTAATTTTCCGAAATTCATCCTGTTTACCAATAACATAAAACGGGGTCAATCCCGGTAAACATAGCTCATTTAAGACTAAAAAAATGTTCAAAAACTTCTCGCTCTACGGTCTTTTATTCTTAATATTTTCATGTGAAACGGCCAATTCTCAGCAAACTACAAACACTGAAGTAAGCAAGATTGTGGTTATAGAAATCTACAAAGCTATTTCAACAGGTAATGACGTCACTCGTGGTGATACCGTTAGTATAAGAATAGAACATTTTAATACCTCCGGAAAACTGATCTATGAGTACAACGAAATTCCCCCCATTAATCACAGTCTGGCGGTAAACTATATTTACGATTCTTTGCAGCAATTGACTAAAAGTCGTTATACGACAACAAACAGAGGAAAAGAAAGAGGCTTTGAGGTTGTTTATACCCACAACGCTTCTGGGCAAGTAGAGAAGGAAGAATTTTTTAAGTTTAATCAACCGGATAATCCCTATGAATGGGGTCATCATCGTTTTGATGATTCTGGAAAAAAGCGGGAAACGCTGGAAGCCAGTAACTACAACATAGAACCGGATACAAGGCATGAATACCATTATTATCCTGATGGAAAAATGGAATTAGAAATGTTATACGACCAATTCAATAACTTAGGCAGCTATATAGAGTACGGTTATGATGACAAAGGGAATGTGGCCAAAAAATGTACTTTTGATTCGCGTGGGGAGCTGGAAAAATGTGATTATCGTACTTATGATAATTATAACAGACTGCTTACTCAAGGCGAAACACACAGGCAGCTTAAAGCAGGTGAATTACCGATCAGACACAACTACTACAGCTATACCGATATCGACGACAGTGGCGACTGGGGAATTAAGATAAAATACCTCGCCAATAGTGCGGGAGACAAAAGGCCATTAGAGATTTGGTTTCGAACGGAGACAGATAAATTAGACTGAACTATAAGAGCATGCCGTGATCGGAGTGAACGAAACTTATTCTTTTGGCCTTATAACTTATAATACAAAGTAATACCCATACCCCAAGTACTGTAATTGAAGGAATAATCATCTGCTTTGTAAAGCAGGGTTCCTGCGATAGCGAGTTTAGGCGATAAATCTTTGGCAATACCTACACTCAAGCGAGGGGCGTATTTGGACCAAGTAAAGAAGGACCGATCTTGCTCTTCGGTGACCACAGCGGTCTGAAGATCGGTTAACTTCGTTTTCCGGTTGTGGCTCATGTGGTAACCCACGCCAGCTTCTACAAAAATGGACAAGTTTTCCTTCTGTACCAAGTCGTACTGGACGAGTAAAGGGATCTCCAGAAAAGAAATCGTGGCTTCACTTTTAAATTGACATTCGTAATTGGGATTGTTGATGATGATATTGTAAGCACTCTGAGGCGGATATTCGGGGTCAGGAAAATGGACACAGTCATAATTTTCTTTACGGTTGTAAGCATCTAGCGCGATCCCGATACTTAGTCGCTTGTTTAGTCTAGCCATCGCCCTTATCCCGTAGCGAAACTGGAATTGATTTCCGTAGCCAAGACTATTGTATTTAGGGGCTTCAGCAGTTGTTACGTAATCCACGGCCGTGGAAATACCCAGCGAAAATCTACTTTGAGCGGTAGCAGCGTATTGCGCAAAAAACAGGAAAAGGAGGAAGAACGCACTTACTTTCAGAGAAGTGTTTTTCATGTCAACGTAGCTTGTTTATGAAAAATAAACAGTAAGTGATGGTAATTATTAGAGGAGACACAATTTTAACGAATGAGGATTTACTTCGAGCTTTCGCTAAATTATTCTTTTCAATCTACCATATACCCCGCCACACTTGCTAACTTTGCGGCCAGTTTTTAGACGAGGGGAACTTTATTGGTGGATAGGAAGCTTATTTACCTTAAATATTTCCATCTTCTGAGATCTACTATCTATCACAAGCCACCGGGAACGGCTGGGCGGGAGCTAGTGTTGTCGTAGAACACTTACCCGTCTGAGCAATCGGCGGCTATAACTATTGACAATGATCAATATTACTTTACCAGATGGTTCGGTGCGCCAAGTAGAGAGCGGCTCATCGGCTATGGACGTGGCTAAATCCATTAGTGAGGGTTTAGCACGTAATGTGCTCTCGGCCAAAGTAAACGGAGAAGTATGGGACGCCGACCGCCCCATCACCACCGATGCTACTTTGCAATTGTTTACCTGGAATGACAAGGACGGCAAAGCGACCTTCTGGCATTCTTCTGCCCACTTGATGGCCGAAGCACTGGAGGCCCTTTATCCAGGTATCAAACTAGGTATTGGCCCTGCTATCGACACGGGCTTTTACTACGATGTGGATGCTGGCGACCGCGTCATCAGTACCAACGACCTGCCTGCCATTGAAAATAAAATGCAGGAGCTGGCCCGCGAAAAGAACGACTACGTTCGCAAAGACGTCAGCAAGGCCGATGCCATTGCCCACTTCAAAGAAAAAGGCGACCAGTACAAACTGGAACTGCTGGAAGGCCTGGAAGATGGTCAGATCACCTTCTACACCCAGGGCGGGTTCACCGATTTGTGCCGTGGGCCACACATCCCAAATACCGGAGCCATCAAGGCGGTAAAGCTGATGAACGTAGCTGGAGCTTACTGGCGCGGCGACGAGAAAAACCAGCAGATGACCCGTATCTATGGCGTTTCTTTTCCTAAACAGAAAGAACTGACCGAGTACCTGGAGTTGCTGGAAGAAGCCAAAAAACGCGACCACCGCAAGTTGGGCCAGGAACTGGACCTGTTCATGTTCAGTGACCGGGTAGGGGCTGGCTTGCCGATCTGGCTCCCTAAGGGCAACGCCTTGCGCGAACGCCTGATGAACTTCCTGCGCGAAGAACAGGAAAAGCGCGGCTACAAGATGGTAACAACGCCGCACATTGGTAAAAAAGAATTGTACGTGACTTCTGGTCACTACGAAAAATACGGGGAAGACAGCTTCCAGCCGATCAAAACCCCTCGGATTGATGAGGAGTTCTTGCTGAAGCCAATGAACTGTCCGCACCACTGTGAAATTTTTGCGCACCGGCCACACTCTTACCGCGATCTGCCTTTGCGTATTGCGGAGTTTGGCACCGTTTACCGCTACGAGCAGAGTGGCGAGCTACACGGCCTGAGCCGTGTACGGGGCTTTACCCAGGATGATGCCCACATCTTTTGTACCCCCGACCAGTTGAAGGAAGAATTCCTGAACGTGCTGGACCTTACGGAAACCGTACTGAAGAAGATGGGCTTTGATGAATTCACCGCCCAGATCAGCTTGCGCGACCCAGAGAACCCTAGCAAGTACATCGGTTCGAAAGAAAATTGGGAAGCTGCGGAAAGTGCCATTATCAATGCCACCAAGGAAGTGAACCTGTCTACGACCACGGAGTTGGGAGAAGCGGCCTTCTACGGTCCCAAGCTCGACTTTATGATCAAGGATGCGCTGGGACGTTCCTGGCAGTTGGGGACGATCCAGGTGGATTACAACCTACCGGAGCGTTTTGGTCTGGAGTACATCGGTGCGGATAACAAAGCCCACCGTCCGGTGATGATCCACCGGGCACCATTTGGTTCAATGGAGCGCTTTATCAGTATCCTGATTGAGAACACTGCCGGTAAATTTCCGCTGTGGCTCACGCCCGAGCAGTATGCGATCTTACCGATCAGCGATAAGTTCAACGACTATTGCGAGGAGGTGCAGCAGAAGCTGGCCACCCACGATATCCGTGGCTTCATTGATGACCGTAACGAGACCATTGGTCGTAAGATCCGTGATACAGAATTGAAAAAAATTCCGATCATGCTGATCGTTGGCGAGAAAGAAGCGGAAGGCAATGCCGTTTCTGTCCGTATCCAGGGCGAAGGCGACAAAGGCGCGATGACCATTGAGGAGTTCGTAACTTACTTCAAAGAGTTGTTGTAGCGGAGAGCAGCCCACTCGCGCCGCTCGTTGTGTTTAAGTAGTAGCGGGATGAGTGATTAGGTTGCGTATACTCAACAATTCAGTGACAAGATCATTAGGGCGGAACAGATCATGTTTCGCCCTACTTATACTAAAGAGTAGGTATCTTTCGGCCTCATATATTTGCGTAAGAAAACGGGAATAGCCACTAAAGCTCCAACCTGCCTGCAAGGCCGTGCCTCAGGGGCAGGCAGGAACACCAAAATGCACAAAAAAATATTCCGTGCTATTTTGTGCTTTAGTGCCTTCGTGGCTAAAAAAAACTCCGTTTCTCCGCGCCCCCGCGGCTAAAAAAATAAAAGAGAGGTTACTATTAAAAACAAAACAATGAGCGTCGAAAAAAAACAGGTAGAAGTATTGTTCAAATACGATAGCCCCATCCTGGAGGAAGAGATCATTGAAGTATTGTTGGCGGAAGTAGTCAATGAAGAAAAGGGGATTTATCAGCTCAAGAACATTCCTTTTTACGGAGCTTCCATTGCCACCGATGATGAGTTTCACGCCACCTACGACAAAGAAGAATCTGGCCTGTTGTATCGCCAAACCACCAAGAGCTCGGGCAATTCAGTAGCCGTGGTAGCAATCATCAACGAGGAATATGACCCGGAGGATATGATGGAGGCTTTTGAAAAACTAGGCTGCACGATAGAGGAACTCAACGACCGCTACTTTGCGATGGAGATTCCTACAAATGTTTTTTATGCTGAGGTAAAAGCCATTTTCAACGAACACGAAGAAGACAACCTGGAGTACGCCGAGACGTATTTGTCGGCCAAGCACCAGGGCGATTTGCGCAGAGGGGGGAAGAAGTAAGGGGTGGTTTCCTTTACCAAACTCGGCTGCCCTGAAAATGCAGCTCCGTACGGGTTGTAGAATCGGGGTAGGCAACTCTCTGCCATCTAGCAGAACAACGTTGCTATTCAATCAACACCTTTGCGCGGTGGAGCACTTGTTGGTGGTCACGGATTTCCAAAAAATAGATGCCTGCTTGTTGAGGCGGGATGGTGGTAGAGAAGGTGCTGTTTTTCTGAAACGAACAGTCTGCTTGCTGATGCACTACTTGACCGAGGTTATTGTAAAGTACCAGATCGGCGCTGGTGGTGAAGGGGCTTTGCAGGAATAGGGCTTGCTGTACGGGGTTGGGAAAGAGGGTCCATTGGCCTGCGGGTGCACAAGGATTGATGCTGATGGTTGAATAATGCGTGCTTTCGTCCAACTCCTTGATCTTTAGTCGGTAAGCGAAGTAGTCGAGAGGTGCGCGAAAGGCATACTGCTCACGGGAGGGCTGCATCTCGATTCCACCAATGGGTGCCCACTCACCTTTTTCTTCGCGCAGTCCTTCCACAGTTATATGGCCGGGTTCATCGGTTTTGAGGTACCACGCTACCAGGGTATAGCTTGTTTCACAAGAAAGGGAAAGGGCACTGAGTTCTTCGATGGCCAGAACGGTGGCGGGCAAGCCGAGGGCGGTGCCGAAGCAGGGTTCCATGTTGGCAACACTGACGACGCCATTGTCGAAAAACCCAAAGCCATCGCTAATGTCAATTGCGCCCCAGTAGAACCAGGGCAGGCCATTGCTATCAAAAAGCTGGGCCATGAGCTCGATCCAGTTGCAGCGATCGCTGGCGGCGGCTTCGCTGGTAACGCCAAATTCTCCAACCACCACGGGGGCATCATAAAAAGCCGACCATTCGCCGACGGCATTGACCAGGGCGGTGATGTCGGCCACTTCATTGTTGAGTGGAAAAGCGCGGGCGGGCAAATAGGGCGTGCTCGTCCACGACATTTGCTGGTGCGTAAAGAAGTAGGGCTCGTAGAGGTGAAAAGTGTAAATGATGTCGGGATCATCCAAAGGCGTGAAACTTAAAAGATTAGACGCACTGTTGTAGCCGCTGGCTCCCACGATGACCGAATGGGTAGACCCCGCCGCGCGCAGCACATCGACGAGGGCTTGCGCAACGGTGCGAAAATTTTCGTTGCTGATGAGGTGGGGTTCGTTGTACACCTCGAAGAGGTAGCGATCGGGGTCCAGGTCGCCGTAGAGGTCGATAATTTGGGCCCAGATGGCTTCGAGGCGAGGCAGTTGAGTGAGGTAGTTGGCGTCCGTCAAATCGGTGGTGCCGTGGTGCATGTCAATGATGAGCTTCATGTTGTTGTTGGCGGCCCACTCAATGGCATCGTCGATAAGGCCGAAGGCGGGGTTGCCAAGATCAAGTGCATAAGGCGGGCTGCTGGCTGCGAGGTGCTCGAAAGTGACGGGTAAGCGGATGGCATCGATGCCCAGATTGCGGAAGTCGGCGGTATTGGTGGCGTTGAATTTATTGGTTTCGGGATAAGCATTGAAGGGAATGAGCCAGTAAGCTTCCAGCCAATTGCTGTAGTTGACGCCCCGGTGCATAGCGTTGGCCCGTTGCCAGGTAGCGGCGGAGGTGGTGGTGCCCGTGCTGGTGTTTACCAACTGGATATCATCGAAATAGAGGGTGCCGCTGCCGTTGGCGAGGTCACTGGCGATGCTCAGATTTAGTTCGGTGATATTACTCAGATCAAGGCTGGTGCCCGCTGCGAGGGCAAACAGCGGAATATCAACAAGCTCGTAAGTACTGCTGCTGTTGCCAATGCTGAGGCTGTTTCCGTTGACATTGTTGTCGCTACGGAGTGTCAGGGTAAGCCGATGGTCGCCCGTCAGGCCACGGTAAGCGATCCGTAGGTGAGAATAGGCGGAGAAGTCGTAGCCGTTGGTGCCCCAATTTGCCAGATTGAGGCCCAGCCCCGCCCAGTAGCCGGTGAAGCTGTAGGTGAACTGGTAGTGATTTACGCCTTCGTAGGGTGCATTCTGCCCCGTTTCTGTCAAGGTGCCATTGCCCACCCAGTTGCCGGTAATCAGTGAGGTGGCGTCATTATAGACAATGGGTTGAGAAGACAAGGAAAGGGATGTTGCGAGGCAAGCGCAGCAAAAGAGTAAAGTTTTCCACATGATTAAGGAATTTTTAGTTGAGGCTTAGAGCTTGCTGATTTTCTGAGTAATGACACCGTTGTTCGTAATCACTTTTAGCCAATAAATACCTGCTGGTAAGGTACCCAAAGCTAACTCTTCTCGCTCACTAAAGGAGAGTTTTTGCTGAAGCATCACGCGCCCCGTTTGGTCGTAAACAGCCAACGACTGCATTTGTGCGCCGGATAAGGAAAGCGTAAGCTGGTCGTTGGTGGGGTTGGGGAAGACCTGAAGTTCATAGGCTATCGGAAGTTGCTCTTCCGTATCTACGACTACGAAAGTTTCGCAAAAATGATCGTTGCTGGTGTCTTCGTCGAGTTCGCTGTTAGGGGCGGCGGTGTATAGGCAGAGCTCCAGGTTGAAGGTGAAGTCGCCTTCTTCATCGAGATTTACCCAATGATAACTACGATAGGTGAAGGGAACGGTGATGTTGGAGTTGGCTGGTACCGTGATGTCCTCTTCTGAAAAAAAACGGCCTTCGGCACAATTGAAATTGCCTTGGATAGGGCCGCCAATAACAAAATGATCCACAGGTGTATCACCATAATTAGTAACCTGTATTTCTCCTGACCAGTCTGCGTTGACTTGATAAGAGACGTCTGAAATATAAAGAATAAAACTATCGATCATCATGTTGATACCCGTTATGCCAATGTCAGGGCCTGTAATTGGTGGTAGACCAGTACTTTTTCGGACATAGCCATGTGATAGATGAGCGTAACTTAATTGCGATTCAAAAAGATCATTCCCTAGTTGGTAAAAAGTGCCGTTTTCTTCAATGAGTTGAAACAAGGTTCGATCGGGTGTTTCCCAGATCTGGGTGATGACTACTTCTGATTGGTCGGGCAGCAGGGTAGCAATAGCGTGTGGAGAAATGAGGGTACTGTAAATCTGCACCCCACTTTCGGTAATATTGATTCGCGCAGTGTTCGTGAAGTTGGGCGGGAGCGGCCATTCAGTAACTTCTTCTGTAATAAAGTCGTAAAAGAACAACATGTTGTCGCCTGTCCAATAGATACCTTCATCACTAACCTCAAGGTCTGTGAGGTAGAGATTGCCTAAGCTGAATATTTCTTGCAGCTCGCCAGCAGCTGGTTGGTACATGATCGACAAATCTGTATTTACCACAAAAGATTCAGCAGAGATCACGGCCATGTGACCAGTTTTGAGGCCGTTGAAGGCCCACGAAAGGTCAGTGCTGCCATTGTTGTTGAGGCGCTGGACGGTCAGGCTCGTATTCCAGAAGACCTGGCCATTTTCGAGGGGGTGAACTGATATGATTGTTCCTTCGTAGGCTTGCTCCTCTAGATCTTCGCGGTGAAAAAGAACCTCGCCGCTGGCACTGAAATGAGTGATAATCGCTGATTGATTAACAGGAAAATCATCGGCTTGACGTCGCCAACCTACTGCCCAAAAGGAGCCGTCGGGGGCAAATTTTACATCGGTGTAGGTGCCGTAGTACATAGCTGCTTCGCTGCTGCTCCACAATTCTTGACCAGTATTTTTGTCGAGGTAGGTGACATAAGGTGCATCACATTGGCCTTGGAAGCCAGCAAGGGCAATGGCATCTCCTTGTACGTCCATAGCTGCATAGTTGGCCCATTTCTCCTGGGTAACAAAGCTAAAGTCATTTTGGGCATTCAAGAAAGAAAAAGCAAGGCAAGCAAGGAGTGAAATTGAGCGCATCATGTGAGCGTAGGGTTTAGTGAAAAGGGGTGTTTGAAATATTTTTCAATATTCATTTTTTGACCTGCATTTGAAAGCAAATAGCTGACAAAAAGGGAATAAGCGGTAACGATAGGAGGATTATCGGTATCAACGTGCGAGTAACCGACAAAAACGTTTTGGGAATTATTGTGTTGAATGTGTTAAAATTTCTTTAAGTACTGACAAAATACTTTGTATTGCTGAACATTTTATGGTACTTTGAGGATTATATATCGTAACGTTTCATAATCCCAAGTCAAACCCCAGCATAAATGAAGCACCTTATACTCCTTTTTTCTTTTTGTTTACTAAGTAGTTTTGCCATAGGGCAGACGAGTTTCCGTACTTTCGGAAGCACGCCAGCCGTGGTGGAGTTGCAGGTGTTTCCAAATCCGGCAGTAGATTATATTCAGGTAAGTACCAACCAAGCCGTTGAACGCATAGCCGTGTTCAATTTGGCAGGGCGCGAAATCAAAGCGTTTACTTACCGAACCGAAGATAAATACTATGTTGGTGATTTGCCCAAGGGCATGTACCTCGTTCAATTGGTCGGCGCACAAAACAGCCGTATTGGAACAAGACGCATCAGCATACGTTAAAGACTTTTTTATTTTTGACTCTCGAATGTGAAAATGGTAGGGCCTTCCGCGCAAGCAGAAGGCCCTCGTTATTTTGAGAAGGCCTATTCCTTCCCTTTTCTTTTTGCTTTTTTCATCTCAGCCTTCAAATTATCGGCCTCTTCCTTGCGATCGGCCAGTCGCTCTAGAAGACGGCTGGAAATACGCACAAAATCCATTTCGGTGATGATCCCGATCAGTTCGTTTTTCTGAACCACGGGCAAACAACCAATCTTTTTTTCACGCATCATTTTCATGGCGACCACAATGTTGGCCTTAGGGTCGATGGTTAGCGGCGTCTTGATCATGATGTCTCTGACGGCCGTCACGGGGGTACCATTGACGGTTTTTCCATTGGCAAAATAGCGCAGCATCATCCGGCCGGTAATGAGACCAATGAGGTCGCCTTTGGTATTTTCGACGGGCATGTGGCGAATTTTACGCCAATCCATCAGGTGGGCTACCATTTCGATGAGATCATCTTCGTGAACGGTAAATAAATCCGTTTCCATAAACTCCTCTACGGTAAGGGTAGCGGGGCCGTACTCTTTCAAGTCACTTTGTTGTGGCATTTCCCAGGTATGTACAGGTTTTCCTGCATCTTGTTGTTTGAGCATGCAGGCGGTTAGAATAGCGAGTGCTTCGTCGCGGTTGACTTCTTTTTTGAGTTTACTAAAGGCTCGCAATTGCCAGCGGGCACCGTTCATGTGGGCCTTAGCCCGACCTTCGATGACGCCCAGGTACTTGTCGATGTCTTTTTCGTCGATTTTGCGCAGTTTCAAGCCCTCCCTTGCGATGGGCAGTAGTTCTTTGAGGATCAATTCACAAGCGCCGATTTTTTTATCACCAAACCAGGTGAAATTGGTGTCGATACCGAATTTGGCGGCTTTGCCGAAATTGTCGCGAACATCCTCCCAGGAGATCTGCTCTCTGATGTCCCCATAGCGCGCAGCCATGCCGGTCATTGCCCCCAACCAGAAAGCAGCATTGGCTACTTCATCGACAACGGTGGGCCCGGAAGGGAGTACACGGTTTTCGATCCGGAGGTGAGGTTTCCCGTTTTCGCTGATGCCGTAGCAGGGACGATTCCAGCGGTAAACCGTAGAATTATGTACTTGCAAGGCTTTCAGTTTGGGCACTTGCTTGTTGCGAATTTGATCAATACTATCTTCCGTAATATCCGTCTCTAAAAGTACGCGGAAGCGGGCAATGTCTTCCTTATAGATTTCCATAATGGATTTGTCCAGCCAGCCCGATCCAAAGCTTACGCGCGGGCTCCGCTCCCGCAGGTGGTCGTGGGTAGTGCGCACATCGAGCGCTTGTTGGAACAGCGCAATCCGCGATTCGTGCCACAGCCGTTTACCAAAAACAATGGGCGAATTGGCGGCAATGGCCAAGATCGGCGCGGCCAGTGTTTGCGCGATGTTGTACATCTGCACAAAAGAATCAGGCGTCACTTGCAAGTGGACCTGGAAACTGGTGTTGCAGGCTTCCAGTAAAGGAGAATCATGCTTGACTAGCAATTCATCAATCCCCGAAAGGCGCAGTTCATAGGCAGAGCCAATCAATTGTCGGTTAATCGCTTCCATCAGGGCGAAATACCGTGGCCGCGGCGTAAGGTTGTCCATGGAGAGGTCAAACTTGCGCAAAGTGGGCAAAATGCCCGTGAGCACTACTTCTGCCCCCATCAGACGAGCTTGCTTGCGGATGGTTTTTTGGTGAACCATATTTTCCGCTTCCATTTCACTGAGGCATTTGCCTGTAAAAACACGCGGCGTGAGGTTAGTTTCCAGATTGAATCGTGCCAATTCCCCATCGGCCCAAGGGTATTGACTGAGCTTCTCTAAAACCTCCGGGCCGATGATGGAGGGGGTGAAGTCATCCTTGTCCACCAGGCACATCTCCTGCTCGGCACCAATCCGGATGGTATCACTTTCAAACCATTCATTTTGTAGCATATATTCCAGCGCTCTTACATCTTTCAGTAAGTGCCGGACAAAACTGTGCATGCTCTTCTCGTCTTGTGCTAATGTTA
This sequence comes from Lewinella sp. LCG006, assembly GCF_040784935.1. Classification (GTDB taxonomy): domain Bacteria; phylum Bacteroidota; class Bacteroidia; order Chitinophagales; family Saprospiraceae; genus Lewinella. Next base: position 2,477,204 of record NZ_CP160680.1, read on the forward strand.
CCGTTTGTTCCCCCATGAGCTAATGCTTTTGACACTTTTTTTGATTATATTAATTAGCTAATATAATTGTTTGTGATTATCCCAAGGAGGTTCCTGAATAATTTTGTCAAAAGAGGGCTTGTTTATATAAAATTCGGTGACACAGCGTTAGGTAGTAAAGTCAGATTAATATAATCTTCAAGTTATGCGTTTACTTCAAGTTTTTTGTCTCCTAGTAGTCGTCATGTTGTTCAGTACCTGTAGGGATGAGCTAGGAGAATCGCTCTTCGAGATGGACTATCCGCCCAAGTCATTCACCTTGCCAGCGGGTGCCAATACCTTTGCGAGCGCAGTGATTGCCATTTCTAATATCCCCACAAATTACCCCAATTTCCTCAATGCCAGTGGCTACTCAGCGATGGATGTGACGAAGATCGTGCCCCGCTATGCCCGCCTGGTATCGGTGGACGGCCTGGATACTGGCTTCCTCTCGGAAGTGTCGGTGCGCATCTGCCCCAATAGCCAGCAAGATTGTACCCTGGCGGACGAAGCCTTCCATATCAACGACCTTTATCGCCGCAACATCACCAACATCAACCTCCAGCCCGGCTTGGCCAACTTCAAAGATTTGCTCTCCTCCGGGCTCTACCGGCTAGAGGTTGTCTTCTTCCTCGGCGAGATCTCTCCCTATAGTGTCGACTTTAGATTGGAGTATGGTTTTCAGGCGTTTAAGTAGGGGGCTGTTACTTTTTCTCCCCACTACGTTATGCTAATAATTCTACTCCTTTAATTTCTGGAACATTGACGAGGGTGGTGTTTTAATTACAAAATCCTGAGTTATGTTAATGACTAAAACTTTGCTCGCAAGCCTCCTTGCCAGCCTAAATTTGCTATGCCTTTTGCCGGAGAGAATACCGAGCTTGAGCCTCAATCAGAAGGTTACAGAAATGAGTGCTGCTGAATTCCATACTTATGGGCAATTAGCAGCGGTATTGGAGAACTTTGATTTTGATGCTCGCTGTGAGGTGAGCCAATTCCGCTTGGTACGAGTTGCCAAACGCAGCGATCCTGTAATGATAGAGAACCTTGGTAGCAATTTTACAACGAATAGTAAACAATTGATACAACAAGCCCGCAGCGGAGATGTCTATTTCTTTGAGGAAATTAAAGCCCGTTGCCCTGAAGATCCCGCAGCACGTCCATTGGCCGGTTTGGTAGTTAAGATTTTATAGGATTATTATATAATATCTTACCGACCGACCCGTATATTTTGCAGGTCAAATAATTTATATACCTATCTTAAAGCAGTTTGGGCCTTTGCCCAAACTGCTTTAAGATAGGTATAGCTCCCCCCCTCTCCCACATCAGCACCCACACAAAATCCATTTTCGTATATTGCTAAATTAAACCACCAAAGCCAACCACTAACCACCAACTTCTCAAGGTCGGTTCCGATAGCTATCAGAAGGAAGTGAGAAGTCGGAATTAATGAAGGTCACCAACAAACCATCAACCAACAACCATCATGCCCCGCATCCTCCCCCTCCTCATTTTCTTAGGCACTACCTCCTTGCTAGCGGCCCAGAAAAAATACCCAACCGAAGCTGCTGCCGCCGCTTTTTTACCGGCCTACTGCGATTTTTTGAGTCTCCCTTGTGATGCGAACAAGCCTGAGGAACTGGAGCCTAATATACAGTGGTGCGAAGCGCAATTTGGGCGGCGGGGTTTTTCGGTAAAGCGCCTTCCTAATGCGGGCATCGAGGTCTTGCTGGCGGAATACGGGGTGAAAGAGGATTTGCCGACCGTATTGTTCTACGTGCAGATTGATGGCCAACCCGTAGATCCGGCCAAATGGGCCTCGGGCCAGCCGTATACGCCCATGCTGGGCAAGCCCACAGAGGAGGGCTATACCTTCCTGGAAGAGCTGCCGCAGGATTGGCGAACCGTCGATCGTAGCTACCGGATTTTTTCGCGGGCGGCTTCGGATGCCAAAGGGCCCATCGCGATGTTTTTGGCTGCTTGGGACCATCTGCAAAAGCAAGGGGAGCAACCCGCGTTCAACGTCAAGGTGATCATGGATACGGAGGAGGAGCTGGGCTCTCCCAACCTGCTATCGGTGGTAGAAAACAACCGTACAGCACTGGCGGCGGATCATTTTGTCATCCTGGATGGCCCACCCCATATCTCTAATCGCCCAACCCTGGTTTTCGGTGCCAGGGGTATTGCCACGGCGCGGATCACGGTATACGGCCCGAAAGTACCCCTGCACAGCGGGCACTACGGAAATTATGCACCCAATCCTGCCCTGCGCCTGGCGCAGTTGCTGGCCTCTATGAAAAACGATGCTGGGCTGGTGACCATTCCCTACTGGTACGACGGGATCAACCTCGACGAGAAAACCCGCCAAACTCTGGCACAAGTGCCGGATGATCTAACGGAAATCAACCATCAACTGGGTTTTGCTGCACCCGATGGGGTCGGAAACAGCTTGCAGGAGGCCATCCAGTATCCCAGCTTGAACATCCGTGGTATTTCCTCGGGGTGGGTAGGAGCGGCTGCGCGGACAATCATTCCCGACAATGCTGTGGCCAATCTGGATATCCGTTTGGTAAAAGAAAGTAAAGCCGAAAATCTTATGGATTTGTTGCAGGCACACATCAAGGCCCAAGGGTATTACCTGATCACGGAGAGCCGCGAGCCTACCGCTGCTGAGCGCGATCAGTACCCAAGGATAGCCTCCTTCGGGTACAAGTTTGCTTACGGTGCTTTCCGGACGCCGCTGGATGCGCCTACAGGAGCCTGGTTGGAAAGTGCCATGGTGGACGTGTTGCAAGAGGAGATTGTCAAAATTCGTACGCACGGAGGCTCTATTCCTATCGCTCCTTTTGTGGAAACACTGGGGGTACCGGCGGTGATCGTTCCCTTGGTTAATCCAGATAATAACCAGCATAGCCCCGACGAAAATTTGCTACTCAGCAATTATTTTAGAGGGGTGGAAGTTTGCTACAGTATTCTACACACCAAAATCCCGCAAGAATAAATTACATTTGTGACCAATGTATTGCGCAAAAAATAAATTGAACCTCTTTTTCGGTTTTTCAAAAAGCAGGCACACTTAAAATGAATCGTTTAGCCTGCTTTTTGAAAAACGTCGGCTCAATTTATTTTTGTGCTGTTCTTAAAGTAAAAATATGCGTTTTTGGGTCTTATTGTTGGTGGTGTTTGGAGTGGTATTTGCGCTGCGTGCGCAAAATGCCCGTAACCCTTTTGAGTTGACTCCAAGGCTTGATCCTGCGGCGCAAATAGAGGAAGCTCCCGTTGAGGATACCGCTACTTCCGAGGCGAACCCCTTTGATTTGCAGCGGGCTGGACAATCAGCAGTGCCTTCCGGGAATTCTACTCGAATAGATTCCTCGACCAATCCTTTTGATTTGGTAGTGCCCTCCTCGTCTTCGGTGGAGCAACCATCCGCAGACAAAGCCGTTACAGCACCAGCAAAAGATGAGCTGACGAGGGCTAGCGATGACAACAGCACCAATGGTACCTTGCTCTTGATAACCTCTCTTTTACTCAGTGCCGCTACCTTGTCGCTGATCTTTTTCCGTAGTATGTACCTCAAAGCCTACCGGGCTTTGTTTAATGACAATCTACTCTCGCAGTTGTACCGCGAAAGAGAAGCCGGAGCATTGGGGATCTTCCTCATTACCTATGGCGTTTTTTTTCTAGCGGCGGGCTTTTTTACCGTACTGGCACTCAGGCACTGGGGGCACCTGGCGCAAGAGGGGTTGTGGTCCCAGTTTTTGTATATAACCGTAGGTATTACGAGCTTGATGGTCGTCAAACACCTGCTGCTAGCAATTATCGGATACGTTTTTCCAGTAGAAAAAGAAACCAGTAGATACAGTTTTACCATCATGGTTTTTGCCATAATTCTCGGTCTTTTTCTGACCATTGGTGCCGTGATCCTCGCTTATGCTCCTGCCGAGTATCACCGCTGGATCATTTATATTGGTGTCGGTACCTTGCTAACCGTGTATTTGCTACGCAGTTTCCGAGGGCTGTTTATTGCTAATCGATTTATTTTCAATTACCAGTTTCACTTTTTGTCGTATATTTGCGCCGTCGAAATCGGGCCTGCCCTATGCTTATTTAAATATTTGACCGATTTCTAAACAGGTGGGTTTTCACTTATGAGACTAAGCGGCCGGCCACTTTTTTCTTAAAAAAAACCGCGTGCATGGCAGCAAATACCAATGTGATGGAGGAGACGTACAAACGCGTTAAAAGTATTCTTATTTCTCAGCCCAAACCGGAACGCTCCCCTTATTACGAGCTGGAAAAGAAATACGATCTCCAGATTGACTGGCGGCCGTTTATCCACGTAGAAGGGTTGGAAGTAAAGGAGTTTCGCAAACAGCGTATTCGCCCTGATGAATTCACCGCAGTCATTTTTACGGCAAAAAATGCCATCGACCATTTCTTCCGTATTTGTGAAGACATGCGTATCGTAATGCCGCAGGACACCAAGTACTTTTGCCTGACGGAAGCAATTGCCAATTACCTGCAGAAATTTATCATTTACCGGAAACGTAAGGTCTCCTTTGGTAAGCGTAGTATCCAGGATTTGAGCAACGCCCTCAAAAAGAACAAAGACGAAAAATTTCTGCTTCCTTGCTCCAACCTCGGTGCTAAAGATGTGTCTTCTTACCTTACCGAAATGGGACTTGATTGGCAAGATGCCATGATGTACAAGACGGTAAGCAGTGATTTGTCAGATCTGAGCGATGTGACTTACGATATTCTCGTGTTTTTCAGCCCGCTGGGGATCATCTCTTTGTACGAAAACTTTCCAGATTTCAAGCAAAACGATACCCGTTTAGCCGTTTTCGGAAGCTCCACGACCAAGGCCGTAGAAGAGCATGGATTAAACGTGAATATTCGGGTTCAACCTCCAGAAATTCCATCTATGACCAAGGCCTTAGAGCTATATCTGAAGCAATCCAACCCCGACGTAGGCTAGCAATCGCTGAATACGGGTACATCTATAATGACACCCCGAACTTCGTCCTGGTACGTGGTTCGGGGTGTTTGTTTTAGTCATCGCAACCATGTGGCAGTTCTGGCTGTTGGTAAAAAGCATTGAATAGAATTTGAAAACAGGCGCAAGTCAGCTATGATTGATTTTATCCAGCAACTAGAGCGTAGCTTAAAAGCTCCGCTGCCAGGGCGCAAGGCGCAGTACAAAATGGCGCACGCTGTCCGCCAGGATACGCCTCCACCTCCAGCCAATGCCCGTGAGGCAGGCGTACTGGCGCTGTTTTACCCTAAAGTTAAGGATTGGCACCTGACGCTCATCCTACGCCCAAACAAGAACCCCAACGATCGCCACGGCGGACAAGTAAGCTTCCCGGGCGGAAAACGAGAGGCCAGCGATGCCAATCTGGAAGTAACAGCATTGCGGGAAACCGAAGAGGAGGTAGGCGTAGACCGGCGCGATATTCGCGTACTCGGAGGCCTGACGGAGCTATATATCCCAGTGAGTAATTTTCTGGTTCAGCCCTACGTGGGCTATCTTGAGTACGAACCAGTGTTTCGGCCGCAACCTTCGGAAGTAGAGCAAGTGCTGGAAGTACCCTTTGCGGCTTTTATGAATGAAAAAAATCGGCAGCGCATAGACCTGCAAATCAACGCTCAAATTAAGCTCAAAGAAGTACCCTATTTTGCTGTCCAGCAACAGACGGTATGGGGTGCCACCGCTATGATGATTAGTGAGTTATTAGAAGTTTTGGGGCAAGATTAGTCCAGCTAAGCCGCACGGTCCAATAAATGCTGCATCAGATCGTGGAAATCTTGTACAGTAGTGAAGTTGAAATCCTGGTAATGAGTAGCTCTTAAGCGAAGGTTATGGACCTCCTCATTCCTGATTTCCAGCTCAATGGTGATGTTGCCAAATTGCTGGTTCATCTTTTCGCCTTCAATAAATTCCAGCCGAGGTTTCAGGTAGTGTTTTTCTACCGTTTCTACCCAGTGTGTGCGATTGTAGGTGCGGGTATCCGAAAGCTGAGTGCGGTAATTGAGCGTTTTTACCCTTTCTTTAAAATAGTCAAAAAGAAAAGTCGCTTCGCGTCGGGAATAATTGGTGCGATGAAAATAGAGGATGAAACCTTTGGAGGATGGCAGGTTTAAGAAATCAACACTGTTGTCATTCGTAGCCCCCTTTTGGTAATAAATAGCGTACTGATCCGCCAGCCAGTCAAGGAGTCGTCGCAGAATAAAGGAGTCTTTCCATCTTTCAAAATCAACGATTTCTTCTTCCGATCGCTGGATAAGCTCGTGGATCGCCGGTTGGCTGGGAGAGCTCTCGGCGACCGCTTTCTCTAAGTTGAATAATCGTTGCCAAAAACCGGACATAGGAAGGGGTGTAAGTAATAAATAGTAGACTTGTTCAGTCAATACCACTAACATTAAGGGCTAAGAGATTGTTTTTGCACAATACTACGGGCGAATTTTATATTTTTGGAAAACGAACAACACCCCCTCCAACAAGATCATTATGTTGCCTTGGCACGAACCTCATTCCTGGCTGTATTATTTGCTACTACTCAGCTTAGGTGGCGGTGTACTGATGAGCATTACGGCTGGGAGTTTGTTTTTTTTGAAACGGTCAGGGGTCAAACGGGCTAATATTTTCTACGGTCTGTTGCTGTTGTGTATTGGGGGGACGCTGTTGCACAATATCATTTACGTGATTGGTTTTTATGATCACTACCCAGCGTATAAATTTTTCCCGATCTATTTTACGCTGGCCATTCCTACGCTGCTTTTTTTTCACGTCAAGCTTAGTCTTTATCCCGAGTACCGTTTGCGTTGGAGCGACGCCAAGCATTTTGCCCTACCCCTGGCACAATGGCTCTTTTTCTGGACCATTTTTCTTCGCAATCCGCTGGATAAGTTGTCCGTTAGCCGGGATTTTTACAACCCCTTTTACGGAGGGCTCGAGCAGGCCATCTATCTGGCCTCCTTTTTTGCGTACCTGTATTTTTCTTATCGTTACGTCGCTCACCTACGGCAGACGGCTGGGGCCCAAAAGCGGCAAAAACTGACGGTCGCCGAAGGGCGAAAAGTTTGGTACCTGAGCAAATTACTCAAAGGGCTTTTTATCCTTTTCGGCATCCACACGGCCTTTGTACTGACGGATTTCTTCTGTTACGAATTTCTCTACATCAATCTGCGCTCGGTCAGGGTTTATGCGGGTATGGGGGCGCTGTCTTTTGCTGCCCTGGTTTACTTCCTGAGTGTCTACGGTTTTCAGGTCCTGTTCTGGGGGCGGAAACGTCTGGGAGGGAATAGTAAATGGTAAGGAACAGCACTTTGTTTTTTGTGCACAACCAATGCCGGACTAAAAAACACAATATCATGAATCGGAGAACTTTTAATACGACTTTTCTTACGGCAACAGCTGGTTTGTCCCTCGGAATGCAAGGGAATTCAGCAGTAAAAAAAGCCAGATTGCTACCTGCGAGGCTAAAGCCTGGTGATCAGGTAGGCCTCATTACTCCAGCTTCATACATCGAGGACGAAGGCTTGGAAAAGGCGGTAAAAAACCTTGAGCAGCTTGGTCTGAAGCCCGTACTCGGGAAAAATATCCGCGCAGATTACGGTTCCCTCGCAGGGACAGATGAGCAACGATTGACGGATCTTCACCAAATGTTTTCCGACCCAGCCATCAAAGGTATTTGGTGCGCGCGAGGAGGGTATGGTTGTGCGCGGCTGCTGCCAAAAATCGACTTTAAGATGATTCGCCGCAATCCTAAGGTATTTGTAGGCTACAGCGATGTTACCGCCCTGCACGTGGCGCTTCAGCGCTATACAGGACTGGTGACCTATCATGGCCCAGTAGGCAGCTCTACCCTTACCGACTACACCCGGGAACAGGTGGAAACGATGCTTTTCGCCCCTTCCGAAAATTACAGCATCGACCTCGCTCCTCTCCAAAAGGAGAAAGCACTGGAAGAAGCGGCTTACACCACCAAGGTGATCCGCCCCGGAGTGGCCGAAGGGCAGCTGGTGGGTGGCAACCTGACCCTACTGGCCAGCGCACTGGGGACGGACTACGTTCCTAATCTCAAGAACAAAATCCTCTTCCTGGAAGACGTGGGGGAAAAGCCCTACCGGATAGATCGGATGCTCACCAGTTTGCGCCAAGCCTGGCCGCTGTCTGATTTGGCGGGCATAGCCATGGGTGTTTTTGCCGATTGCGAAGCCAAAAGTGGTACGCGTTCCCTCACCTTGTTGGAAACCATCGAAGATCGCTTGGGCGATTTAAACATGCCCATTATTTACGGCTTGTCTTTTGGGCACATTGATGACATGTGTACTCTGCCCATGGGGATCAATGTCCGCTTGGATACGGGCAGTAGGAGCATCACTTTGTTGGAGCGGTGGATTGGGTAAAGAGGAGAGGATATGATGGTTTTGTGTCTCTTGTGCCCAAAACCCGACTGATCAATTATTATCAGGAGAAGTTTGGGTTTCTTATGACAGGTAGGAGTAGGGTTGTTTTTCTGGAGGTGGGCCAGTCTATCATTACAAAATATTTAAAAGATGAGTAATTACTAAAAAGTATATGAAAAGCTGCGGGAAGAATAAGAGAGTTGAAAGCATGATAAGTATGCTTGACCTTACACTTGTAGTACCTAACACATTTTAAAAACATAAACGGACTTTCGACAGCTTGTCAAAAGTCCGTTTAACACTAGTTGTACACTGCTTTGGAGGACTATACCCCACAAGGTACGAGGTGAGGTAGAAGGTACTTGGTTATAGCACCCCTTTGAGAAATTTAAATCCCTATACCCCGTACCAAGTACCAAGTACCTTTAAGCCCTACTCCACCACCGTAATCTTCAACATATTCGTCCGGTGACGGCGGTGCAGTGGCATACTGCCGGTGTTGACGATGATGTCGCCTTCTTTTACGCGCTCGTTGGTCTTCAGGATTTCAACCACATCTTCGATGGTTTCATCGGTAGTCGTGAAGCGGTCGTAGTAGAAGGTGCGAACTCCCCAACAAAGGTTAAGCGTAGAAAGCATGTGCATCTGGTCGGAGAAGATATACACCTTGGCGTTAGGGCGGAAGCTGGATACCTTGAAGGCAGTATAGCCGGAGCTGGTCATCCCGATAATGGCCTTGGCACCAATCTCCTCTGCCGTACGTGCCGCGTTGAAACAAACCACATCCGAAAGGAAGGTCCGTGATTTCTTTGGCGGAATTGGGCGCTTCTGCTCAATGGAGTAGTGCTTTTCCGCTTCGTCGATGATTTTGTTCATGGCTTCCACCACTTTCACGGGATGGCGGCCTACCGAAGTTTCGGCACTCAGCATTACGGCATCGGTGCCGTCAAGTACGGCATTGGCGACGTCGGTGATTTCTGCACGCGTGGGGCTAGGATTGGTGATCATGCTATCCATCATCTGGGTAGCAACAATGACCGGGCGTGCCCGCTGGATACATTTCTTAATGATGTCTTTCTGGATCAATGGCAATTGCTCCATCGGAACCTCGATACCCAAATCGCCACGAGCCACCATGATACCATTGGACGCCTTGATAATCTTATCCAGGTTTTCAATAGCTTCCGGCTTTTCAATCTTGGCAATGATCTTTGCCGGGTGCTTGGCGGCATCCAGACGCTTGCGCAGATCCTTGATGTCTTTGGCGTTGCGTACAAAGGACAAAGCAATCCAGTTGACCGGCTGCGTGAGGATGTACTCCAGGTCACGCAAGTCTTTCTCCGTCAAGGAAGGGAGCGATATTTTGGTGTTGGGCAGGTTCACTCCTTTATTAGAGGACAAGGTGCCACCAAAGATGGTCTTCAAACGGACGGTATCTTTCTTGTTGGTCTCTACCACTTCGAAAACCAGCTTGCCATCGTCTACCAGTACGCGTTCGCCAACTTCTACATCCGTAGGGAACTGAGGATAACTCATGTAGATGCGCTCGCGGTTGCCGACACATTTTTCGTTCACGAAAGTGATAATATCGCCTTCTGCCAGTTCGAGGGCATTGTCTTCAATTTTTCCTACCCGGAGTTTAGGGCCTTGAAGGTCCGCTAAAATACCAACGTGAAAGCCGTATTTTTCATTGATATAGGTAATACGGTTGATGGTTTCACCGTGGACTTCGTGTTCACCGTGAGAAAAATTTAGACGAAAAGTATCCACTCCAGCCTTCACCAAGGCGAGCAGATTTTCGTAAGAACTACAGGCAGGGCCTACAGTTGCAACTATTTTTGTATTTTGGTGATCGGTGATCTTCATGGTTGATGTTTTATTCTGTGGAGGGTGCCTGCAAGTGACAGAGAAAAAATTAATCCAACAATCTAAAAGAAAATTGGAAGATTAGTTTTTGTCAAACCACTAAGGTAAGTGTATTTTTTACAATAATAGGGTGTAAAAGTACTGTTCTGCTACAATTTCAACAACTTATTATGCTTTGTTTTTTTGCTAATCTCCCTAATACCAGTTATTTCCAGTAAATTACTTGCTGGCAAACAGGACGGCCTTTTAAAGGGGTAAACCCCAATAAAAAGGACGGCCTTGACAGGTATAGCCAAATAAAAAGGCCTCATTATGAGGGACTAATAATGCGGCGATAAGAAGGTAAAGTGAAAAATTTAGGCTAAAACTTTGGTTATACTAGCGGTTCTATTTTTCTTTGCACCCGCATTCGTATACCATAAAAGCGAATTGACCATGTCTAATATTGCAGAAAAAGTAAAAGCGATCATCGTTGACAAACTAGGAGTCGACGAGTCAGAAATCGCATTGGAATCAAGTTTCACCAATGATCTAGGGGCTGACTCTCTGGATACGGTAGAACTCATTATGGAATTCGAAAAGACTTTCGATATTTCTATTCCTGACGAACAAGCTGAGAACATCACCACCGTAGGTGAGGCTGTTTCTTATCTGGAGTCTCAGGTAAAGGAGTAATTTCCATCTAGTGTAACCGTCCGGAGGATTTACCCTACCGTGTGTAACTGTCTCAGTTGCACCGGTGGCTGATTTTTCGGACGGTTTCTTTTTTTTGGAACAGCACGAAAATAAAAAGCGATTTTGTTTTTCACAATAGTTAAATAAGCGCTTCATTTCAAGCGTTTTAGCTATTTGAAAAACTTGAAAAAAATCGCAGTTTATTTTCTGCGCAATTTCATTGGAATAACTTTCCGCTTCATTTCCGTCAAAATACTACGGTGAGGTGTTTTTCTAAAAGACCGAATCTATGAGAAGAGTGGTTGTTACGGGGCTTGGAGCCCTTACGCCAATCGGTAATAATCTTGCTGCCTACCTTGAAGGCCTTCAGAAAGGAGTAAGTGGTGCTAATCGTATCACCTATTTCGACCCTGAGCACTTCAAGACTCAGTTCGCGTGCGAACTGAAGGATTTTGATGCAACCGAGTTTATTGATCGTCGGGAAGTTCGACGCCTGGATCGTTTTTCGATCTATGCATTGGTTGCTGCTGATGAGGCGGTCAAACATGCCAGCCTTGATCCGGAAAAGTTAGATCTTGAACGGGTAGGGGTTATTTGGGCCAGTGGAATAGGTGGTCTACGGTCATTGGAAGAAGAAATTGCTTACAATGCGACCAGCGACCAACCTCGCTACAACCCATTCATGATTCCCAAGATGATTGGGAACATGGGGGCCGGCCACATTTCTATGAAGTATGGTTTCCGAGGGCCTAGCTACGGAACCGTTTCTGCTTGTGCATCTACTGGTCATGCGCTTGGTGCTGCTGCTGACGATATTCGTCTCGGCCGTACCGATGTAATGGTTGTAGGTGGCTCTGAAGCAGCGGTAACAGAAGTAGGCATGGGCGGATTTAGCGCCATGAAAGCCCTGTCTAGCCGTAACGATGATTTTGCCACCGCTTCACGTCCTTATGATGCAGAGCGTGATGGTTTCGTTCTGGGAGAAGGTGGTGGTTCGATTATTCTTGAAGAACTAGAGCACGCCAAAGCACGAGGTGCGACCATTTACGCAGAAGTAATGGGCTATGCTGCTACTTCTGATGCTTACCATATTACTGCTCCTCATCCGGAAGGATTGGGCGCTAGTGCATGTATGCGCAACGCATTACAGTTTTCAGGGATCAATATTGATGAGGTAGATTACATCAATACGCATGGTACCTCTACACCGCTGGGAGATATCGCAGAACTAAAAGCGATTCAGCAGGTCTTTGGGGACAAGATTTACAATCTGAATATCAGCTCTACCAAGTCCATGACGGGACATTTACTCGGGGCAGCAGGTGCAATTGAAGCAATTGCTTGTATCTTAGCAATTCAACATAAATTTGTGCCACCTACGATCAATCATTTTAACGATGATCCCGAGATCGATAAGCGCATCAACCTGACCTTCAACGAGGCCCAGGAAAGAGACGTAAAGGTAGCTTTAAGTAATACATTTGGCTTCGGCGGACACAATTCCGCAGCAGTCTTCAAGCGCTTCGAAGGATAGGCTAGCAGGGTCTTACTTTGGGCAATAGTGGGTTTTGCGACGTGATAGAACGTGATAAAATGTGATTTTTTGGAGACCACCTGTACAGGGTGCTCCAAAAAACCACATGCTTTTCTATGGTCGGCATATCCCGATACGGCCCGGAATACAAATTTCTGTGCAGGTTCCTGATGAAGTGCAAAATGTTTGTAGGCAGGCGATGAGTTTTCATTCGCTGTTGGCTCAATTTTGTACCATTGACAGTGGCGCTATAAGGAGTTATCCTATGGTGGCTGCTTTCAACAAAACGGGATGCTGTGTTTCGATTAATCAAACGATTCTACAACGGGTATATCTCTCCAGAGAAAGATATTGCTCGCCGTCTACGCCAAATCATCGGGTTTACGCCCGCAAATTTGCGTATTTTCAAACAAGCCTTTTTCCACAAGTCTACCCAGTCGGAAAAGGATTATGCCATGCAAAATAACGAACGCCTGGAGTACCTGGGCGACGCTATTTTAGGCACGATCGTCGCAGAGTACCTTTTCCAGAAGTACCCTAATGCCGACGAAGGGTTCCTTACCAAGATGCGCTCTAAGATTGTCAAGCGCAAATCTTTGAATATTATTGGCGACAACATGGGCGTAGATATGCTCCTGAATGAATTCAATAATACCAGAATCAGCCGATCCATGCTGGGCAATGCTGTAGAAGCATTGGTAGGAGCGGTTTATTTGGAGAAGGGTTACGAAGGGACCAAACGGTTTATCATCCGCCGTATGCTGCGCAAGTTCGTAGACGTTCACGAACTGGAATCTTACGATGATAACTACAAAAGCCAACTTTTGGAGCACTGCCAAAAAAATGGACAGAATGTCTCTTACCGCTTACTTACCCGCTACAAAATGGATAAACGCGATCGCTTCAAAGTAGCCGTCATGATTGATGGTCAAAAGATTGCGGTTGCCGATGATTTCAACAAGAAGAGCGCGGAACAACAAGCCTCCGAAATTGCACTCCGCAACCTGAATATTCCGGTGCATGGCAATGGCGACAACGACGATGATGACTAAGAACCATGGCTGATTCTCCCGCATCCTGGTCGTATGAACGTCTGCTACAATTGGCACCCGATGCCAGTTCGTTGGAACAAGCTCGCCGTCTTTTCTTTGCCAAGCGTTGGCAAACCCTCGAAGGAAACGGCCACTACCTCTGGGGAGTATACGAAACAGCCTATGGCCACCGCTCTAGTGCAGTGGTACGCCTTGAGCCACCACTCTTTCGGTGTTCCTGCAAAAGCCCCCGCCGGCCCTGCAAGCATGCTTTAGCGCTGGTACTCCTCTTTCTTAATCGCAACGAAGTTTGGACCGTCAGGGAAGAGCTCCCCGATTGGGCGGTCAAGTTATTGGGTAGCCATTCCTCTACAGCTCCCGCAATAAAACTACCTTCTTCGGATGCGCTCAAGCAAGAGAAGCGAATTCAACTGATGGATCAGGGCGTGGCAGAACTCGATAAATGGCTGCAACAACTGGCGCGGCTGGGCCTGGCTCAACTGGCCAATGCACCCGAAGAATGGGAAACCCTGGCTGCCCGGATGGTCGACGCTAAATTGGGGAGTATCGCCCGCCGCTTGCGTATTTGTTATGCCTTATTTCAGCAGGAGGATTGGGTGGAAGAAGTGACCGCAGAAATTGGGCGTCTTTACCTTTTTGTGCGAGCCTGGCAGCGAAAATCATCCCTCCAGAACGATCAGAAACGAGAACTCCTACAGGTAGCAGGATGGAACTTACGCAAAGATCGTATCCTTATGGAGCCAGGCGTAGATGACAACTGGCTTGTGCTGGGCCTGACCAGCGGGATAGAAGAAAAACTCCGTTATCGGCGCACTTGGTTGCGGGGAGAGCGAACCGGAAAATACGCACTGCTCCTGGATTTTGCCTTCGGCAACCAAGGATTTGAAGATCAATGGGTGACGGGCAGTGTACTGAAAGGTACCCTGGCTTACTACCCCGGGCAACCCAAGATACGGGGCGTTTTTAAAAATTACCAAAGTTCACGGACTCCTTACGAAGCGACTGCGGCGTTTGCTTCTTTGCGCGAGGTGCAAACCAAGTACGCCGAGGCGCTGGGAGCGTCTCCATGGCTGTTGAGTTTTCCCGTTTTGATCGACGAGGTGACGCCGATCTATCATCAAGAGGAAGAGACTTTTCTATTGACGGATACCGAGAGCGCCTACCTGCCGCTGAAACCCATTGCTGGCAATTGGAAATTAATCGCCCTCAGCGGAGGGCAACCTATCACCTGTTTTGGAGAATACGATGGGCAGTCATTTTTGGCAATTTCTGCCATTACCGAGGGTCGGGTGATCTTATTGTAAGCTCAATATGCGTCTGAAAAATGGATAGAGTCTACTATAGAGAACGATAAATGCTTTAAACCCAGCCCGTGGCATACCATAATAAAGCCCTTGGTCGTTTCAAATGCGCTCAAGGATGTTGCAATATTCTTACCTTTGCGGCGCCAAATTTCATAAAGCATTATCATGAGGAAGGTTAGTATCTGTTGTTTGTTTGCGTTGTGGCTATGTGCCGGTCTTTTATCCGACAATGCGCTTCACGGCCAGTCTTTGATGCGCGGTTGGGAAGTAGGCCCCTGGGGCGGCGTATCTTATTACTTCGGTGATTTGAATACCAATACCCGCCTTGATCGCCCCAACCTCGCGGGAGGAATACTGGCAAGGTATAACTTCAATGAACGCCTGGCTTTTTCTCTCAGTGGCAATTACGGCAAAATCGAAGCTTACGACAGTGATTCCCGCAACCCTTTCGAGCAAAGTCGTAACCTGAGCTTTCAATCAGATATCTGGGAAGCTACTGCCCTTTTTGAATTTAACTTCCTTCCTTATTTTCACGGAAGTAGAGATGAATTTTTCACGCCCTACCTCTTTGGTGGCCTTTCTTTGTTCAATTTCAACCCAAAGGCAGAATACGACGGGCCCACGACGCTGGATGGCGTGAACCCCGGAGAGCTGGTGGAATTGCGCCCCTTAGGTACCGAAGGCCAGTTTAAAGGAGAAGAATACTACACCACTACCGCCGCCCTTACCTACGGCATGGGCTTTAAGTTTGATATTAATTTTGAATGGAGCATCAATATCCACGTAGGTGCTCGCTCTACTTATACCGATTATCTTGACGATGTGAGTGGGGTGTACCCCGACCGTACCGACCTGCAAAAGGATCGCGGAGATTTGGCGGTATATATGTCTTCCGGCAAATCGCTGAATACGGAAAATGGCAGCACCCTGGGTTTGCAAGACCGCCAGCGTGGAGATAGCAACGATCGCGACATGTACCTTTTCGCCGGCGTTGGGGTGTTGTACTACTTCGGAGATGTACGTTGCCCTTCTTACGGAAAGGGCACGAGGCGTAGATAAGCCATTCGTTATGATTCAGCAGTACGAATTTTCTCTTCCGGCATTTCCACGGGGGTACCACCTCATTACCTCCAAGGTTTTAGCCCAATTATCGGACTTGCCCCAGACGGGATTGTTGTCGCTTTTCATTAAGCACACCTCCGCCGCACTGACGATCAACGAAAATGCCGACCCCTCCGTTCGGACGGATTTCGAAAGCATCGTCAATTACATCGTGCCCGAAAACCTTCCTTTTCTCAAGCATACGCTCGAAGGGCCTGATGATATGCCTGCGCACATCAAGGCCAGCTTCATTGGGACAACCGTGACCATACCCATTACGAATGGCCAACTCAACCTTGGTACCTGGCAAGGAGTGTATCTTTGTGAATTTCGTAATCACGGCGGGCGTCGTCAACTCGTTGCCACGGTGTACAGTTGATCAATAATGGCTATTTTTTTCCAAGGAGTGTACTGGGGTTTGTTGCTGGCTATTTTGGTAGGGCCATTGCTGGTGGCGCTTATTCAGGCCAGCCTGGAGCAAGGTACCAAAGCAGGCTTGATGGTGGGCTTAGGTATTTGGGTCAGTGACCTGCTGTTCATTCTCAGCGTTTATTTTGGCTTCCGCTTTATTGACAAGGTCAGCAAAGCCGATCATTTTGAGCTCAGTGTGGGTTTGGTAGGAGCGCTGGTTTTGCTCATCACCGGAGTCGCTACCCTACTGACTCCTCCTCCCAAATTGGACAATCCAGACCATCTCTTAAAAGGCACCCATGGCAGCTGGGCACTTTGGTCCAAAGGTTTTTTAATCAATACCATCAATCCATTTACCGTCATTTTCTGGATTACCGCCATGTCTACCGTCGTACTCGAGCGCAATTACAATGGGGCACAATCCGCCCTTTTTTTTGGCGGCCTATTTGGGATGATTGTTTTTTCTGATGCTACGAAAATTTTTCTGGCCCACAAGATTCGCCATCGCCTCACCCCAAAGCACCTATGGTGGGTGCGTAGGGTGGCTGGTATTGCACTGATTGTTTTTGCTTTCGTGTTGGTCGCTCGTTCCTGGTTAAGTTAAGGTGACGGGAGTGCAAGTCTTTATTACCAGTAGTCTCGTTGTGTCAGGCCTCGCCGTATAGCGTGCAAGGTGCTTTGGGTGATGTTGCATTTAGGTACATCTAAATCCCTGTACCCCTGTCCGCTTGGCCAGGCGGGCTCTACTAAGTACCTGGTACAGAGAGGTTGGCCTATTTTGACATCGACTTTGCCTGATCAAAAAGGCCAAGCTCCCGTTAATATTGCTACTTTTGCAGCAAACTTATACTGCATTGAAAAAGGCGTTAACCAACATCCTTAAATTTCTGGCATTCCTGAGTGTAGGCCTCGTTATTTTGTACTGGGTATACCAAAAACAAAATGCGGCTTATCAGGCAGAATGTGGCCTCAAAGGTATTGCGGAGGCAGATTGTAGCCTCCTGCAAAAAGTCCTCACCGACTTTGCTTCAGCAGATGTTTTCTGGCTGATAATGGTACTTGTTTGTTTTACGATCAGCAATATTTCCAGAGCAGTCCGCTGGAACATGCTCTTGCAGCAACTGGGTTTTCAGCCCCGATTAATCAATGCTTTTTTGACGGTCATTCTCGGCTATTTTGCCAACCTGGGCTTGCCACGCGTTGGCGAGGTCGTACGCGCTGGCACCATGGCGCGCTACGAAAAAATTCCAGTGGAAAAAGTAATGGGTACGGTGGTCGTAGATCGTGTAATCGACGTAATCAGTATTCTGATTGTAACGGGCTTGGCACTTGCACTGGAATTTGATACCCTTTGGCAGTTCTTGCAGGACAACAATGCATTGGGCGAAAAAATCAGCGACAACAGTACCTTGCTTTTTGTTTTGGCCGGTTTGGGTGTCGGCGGACTATTGTTGCTTTACTTTTTGCGTAAGCGGATACAACAAACAAAAATTTACGAAAAAATAAGTGGCATTCTTCTGGGCTTCGTGGAAGGCTTGCAGACCATAAGTAAGCTGGATCGCCCTTTCCTCTTTGTCTTGCACAGCATCAATATTTGGGTGATGTATTTCCTCATGACCTACGTTTGCTTCTTCGCTTTCGAGCCCACGGCCGCCCTTTCGGCCAGTGTAGCACTGGTAGTTTTTGTGTTCGGGGGGTGGGGCATCGTCATTCCTTCACCCGGAGGGATGGGTACGTATCACTTCCTGGCCACTACCGCCCTTGGTTTCTACGGTATTGCCGGAGATGACGGCTTTTCCTGGTCCAATATCTCCTTTTTTACCATCCAGATCGGCTGCAACATTACGGTGGGCTTGCTGGCTTTAATTCTTCTGCCCATCATCAATCGGGAGAAGGGAGAGGGGCCGTCTGCGCACTGAGTTAACGGGCTGGGTTATATTGGTTCTAAATGCGCTCAAATTTGAGCCAAATTAAAGGGATCTACATGTCCCCCTTTGGAGGGTGTGTCACGCAGTGACGGGGGAGGAGAGCCCTAACCGCAAGGGCTACCCTCCCTGCCTGACGTTTTGGCTGTTGCCCCTTTTATTTTATTGTCATGCTTGGCCGGCTATGTTCGCAAGCTGCTTCCTTGTCGCCTCTAGTTGGACAGCTTCTTCCGGGTGTTTTTTAGCCCAATTCCGGTAACGCAAGCCCTCCCAGCGGGGAACAAAATGCCGGGCATACACCCAGGCCAGGATGGCAGAAATGGGCAAACTCAATAAGTACCAGCCAGCATACTGCTCACCCAGTACCCACTTGGCAATCAGGTATTGCAGGCCATAAAAAATAGGGAAAGTGAAAGTGCCCGCCAAAATTTTCACCGTACTCCGATAACCGATGTACAGTTGCATCTTGTGTTCAACTAAGCGCGGTATTTCGAAAGGCAGGAAGTTGTTGAAACGACCGTACAGCCAAATGGGCCAGCCCAGTAAAATGGGTAAGGTCCACCATGTTTTGTCCTTGCGGCTGATGCCGCGGTCGGTCTGTTCGATGGCTTTCAACTGATCGCGATAGTTGGCAGCCGTCGCTTTCAATTCCTGGTAAGCAGCAGGCTGTTCCTGGGCGAGCTGCTTAAGCTGATCGAGCAATTGCCGGGTACGATCATAATGCTGATCTACAGGCAGCGGATGGTTGTGCTGAAGAATGCGTTCCAGGCGGTACAAGAGCTGGTCTTGTTCCTGATCATCGGCGTGTAGGAGGAGTTGTCGGTTTTGCTGTTCCAGGTACTCGGTAAGGTCTTTTGCTGCTTCTATTTTATCTTTTTCGTAAGCCTCCCGCCAATCTGCTACTCGTATGGGGGCGCCAGCTTCCATGTAGAGCCTGCTGCCGCATTGGGTGGGTTGTTCATAGGTGAGTCCTACCGGGTAAATGTGCAGGTTCAAAGAAAAATTTTGCGCCGCTTCGGCTCCCAAAGCGATGCGGGCCGTGCCGGTCTTGAAGGGGCGTAGATGTCGCTCGAGTTCACTTCCTCCTTCTGGTGCAATAAAGATGACGCCACCCTTGATCAGATGCTCATAGCTGGCGGCAAAACTCTTGCTATTGTTTACTTTTTTCACTCCTTCGTCTTTGCCGGGGCGCATAATGGGAATGCAGTACAAGTGTCGTAAAATATAACCTACGGCCGGATTTTTAAACATACTCGCATTGGCCAGAAAAAACGACTGCCTCGGCGTACGGGAAATAACATTGAGCGGGTCGACCATCGTATTGGGATGGTTGGAGATGATAATGCCCGGCCCTTTGAAATCAAGGATCTTCCGATTACGAAAAGTAGTAAACGGAAAGTAGATGGCTTGGTACAACAAAACCAAAGCCTTGAAGAAGTGATAAAGTAGCAGGAGGAAAAAGCGTAGAATCACACCTTGAAATTGAGTAAGTACTGCCGAATGATTTCGTCGAACTGTGGCCCTTCCCCAAAGTGAAATTGCACCTCGGTAGGCAGCACAAAGATAGGCAAGCGTTCCTGGATCAAAAACTCGCGGTGTAATTCCAGGCGCATCGCGTCTTTTTCGGTCGTAATGATCACCTTGCGTTTGGAGTCCAGGGTGTTGAACGACCGGTGCAAGGTGGAAATGTCTTCTTTGCTAAAGTAGTGATGGTCGGCAAATTCCAGGCTTTGTACCGAACCGGCCTGGGATTGCAGATAATCAATCAGGTATTCCGTGCGGGCGATGGCGCAGATCAGGAGCACGTCCGTTTCTTTGTCCAACTGTAGCCGGTAGCGTGGATTGAATTGGTAATAAGGCGCCTGGTAGGCATAGTAGGAAAAGAACAACTGCTGATGGGGCAGCGGGTTGATTTCAGCGCGGATTGCGGCTTTCTCTTCCGGTGAAATCGTCGGTGGGCACTTGCTGATGATGATCACGTCGGCCCGCTCGTAGGCTTCCCGCCATTCGCGCAGGCGGCCCGACGGGAGGAGATAGTCGTGGGTGAAACGGTTGTAGTATTCCGTGAGCAGAATGTTTACCCCCGGCTGCACCGAACGATGCTGGAAAGCATCATCAAGTAAGACCATTTGGGTATCTTCCTGCTGCATGATGATCTGTGGAATGGCAAAGGCCCGATCTTCCGCAACGTAGACGCCAATATCAGGATATTTGCGTTTGTATTGCAGGGCTTCGTCGCCCACCAGTTCGGCGTTGTTGTTACGTTGCACCTCCAGGAAACCTCTGGATTTTCGATTGTAGCCCCGACTGAGCGTAGCGATCTTGATGTGCTCGCGCAGCAGGCGAATGAGGTACTCGATATGGGGCGTTTTGCCCGCGCCCCCTACGGAGAGATTGCCCACCGAAATGACGGGTACACTGAACGTCATGGACTTGAGTAGCCCCGCTCGGTAGAAAGCATTGCGCAAGCTCACCCCCATGCCATACAGGAGCGAAAAGGGAGCCAATAAGAGTTGTACGAGCCTACGTTGGATCATAATTTATACATTTGCAGAGAACGAAAGCACCTGTTTATGAAAGCAATGGTTTTTGCTGCTGGTCTGGGTACGCGCTTACGTCCTTATACCAACGACCGACCAAAGGCATTGGTTGAGGTGCAAGGTAAAACCTTGCTGGAAATTGTACTACGCCGATTACAATCTTTTGGCGTAGAGGAGGTCGTTGTGAATGTCCACCACTTCGCCGATAAGGTAATTGACCACCTGCAAGAACACAATAATTTTGGATTGCAAATTCATATTTCCGACGAACGGAACCTACTGTTAGACACTGGTGGAGGCTTGAAAAAAGCGGCCCATCTACTCGCCGACGCACCTTTTTTGATTCACAATGTCGATATTTTGAGCAATCTGGATTTAGAACAGCTTTATGCTAGTCACCGGCCCGGCGTTCATTTGAGTACCCTGGCTGTGCGTCAACGAGCAACCTCTCGCTATTTGGAGTTTACCCCAGAAGGGGACTTGTGTGGCTGGAGGAATGTTAAGACCGGCGAGCGCAAAATCAGCAGAACAGAAACGACCGTGCTAGATTGGGCCTACAGCGGGATAGCAGTTATCGATCCGGCCTTGTTTGGTTTTTTCCCAGAAAATAAAGAGGTGTTCTCCATCATCGATGTATGGCTAGCTGCCGCAGAAAAGGGAATTATTCGTAATTTCCCTCACGACTCCACGAAGTGGTTGGATGTAGGGAAGCCTGCGGCCTTGGAAAGGGCTGTGGAGGAGTTTTAGGGGGGTAAAGGGATAATGGCGATGGCATCAGCCTCTAATTGAAATAACACTTGATGGTGGACCAATTCTTAAATCATGGAAATAAAAAAATAGCAATCTACGGGCTGCTAATGTTTGTAGTTGGGCTCGTAATTGCTTTTTTAGCTGATGATTTTTTGATACCGGGTGTTTTAATGATTGTTGGAATGGAGGTTGTCTTTCTAGAGTTAGTTAGGAAGTATTTGATAAAAAAGTCGTCAATCAAAATACTTGCCTATACAATTTTAGTCTTTTCGATACTAAATTTTTTAAGACATAATGTATTCTTTATCGTAGTATCTAGGATTAGTGAATTATACAAAAATGATCCAGATTTTAATTGGTTTCTGGTAACTGAGTTTATTTGGTTCTGGGTGTCAATTTGGATTTTATCCCGAGGATTTAACCTACTTTTCCCAAAGGAGGAGATCAATTATGAGGAGTATACAGCGTCTAAAGAATTTAGGGTTGTGGTAGTCTTAATTCTGTGCTTATTGGCCTTAGAAATTCCTGTGTTCGGTATTCATGGCAATTTTGGAGGATATCTTCATGGACACGGTTTTTGGGATGCATGGTTACATATCCATTAATATGAAGTTTGATCTAGATATATTTGATGCGGTGGAATTGGGGGACCTTGATAGCGTTGAAATGTATTGGACCGAGGAAATAGATGTGAATTGCCACGATAATCTTGGTAGGACACTCTAGAAGTATGCCTCTGTGTAAGGGAGGCAGGAAACGAACATGGATTATTTGCCTGGTGCCAGCGAAAGAAAGCATAGCCCTGAAACCCCACCTCACTAATAACCTTTGTGAATAGATCAATGATGAAAATATTCTGGCGAAGCACCAAATGGATATCCCTCACCCTGCTCGGGGCAATCTTGTTGTACGCCTTTTTGGCATTTGTGCTCTCTTGGTGGGGGACCAACCCGCCCGTTCGGGACTGTCTTGCGGATAAGAAGGTGTACATCACATCCACGGGTATCCACCTGGATGTGGTGATTCCGGTGAAGGATGTTCCCACGTCACTCCGGCACCCCTCTTTCCAGGACAGCACTACTACCTACTTGGCCTACGGCTGGGGCGAGCGTAACTTTTATCTGGAAACCCCCACCTGGGCCGACCTCACCCTGAGCAATGGCGCCCAGGCGCTGCTGGTCAACAGCGAACCGATCATGCATATTACCCGTTACGAAGCCTTGGGCGAGGAGTGGAAAACCGTGGCCTTGTGTGAAGATGCTTTGCAAAAACTCATGGCGTATATCGAAGGTTCTTTTCAGACCTCAGAAGAGGGGGCGTGGCAGGAGATAATCGCAGCGGGTTATACACCCAATGACTTTTTCTACGAAGCTACCGGGCAATACAACGCCATCAATACCTGCAATACCTGGCTGAACAATGCGCTGAAAGCTGCCGAAGTAAAAACATCCCGCTGGTCGCCTACGACGTATGGGATTCTTTATCACTTGGGCGATAAGTGAGTGTTTTTTTTGTGGGGTGCCAGCAAAAGGTAGTGGTTTATTATTTGAATGCAAGGAGATGAAAATTGCTATTAGGGGGAAGATCATACCTAACACACACTTAGTCTGAATCTTTGCTTTTCAGATCGTACTGAAATGAAAGGAGTAATTTGAAGGGGTTGTAAGTTTCATACCCTTTATTGTCTCCGTTATTCACCACACTAAAGAAAATCACTGGATCGATGTTTTTTAATTGGAAAGATCGATAACCAAGTCTTATTTTCATTTGATCGTTTATTCGGAAAATTACGTTAGGATA
Source organism: Lewinella sp. LCG006 (assembly GCF_040784935.1). Lineage (GTDB taxonomy): Bacteria > Bacteroidota > Bacteroidia > Chitinophagales > Saprospiraceae > Lewinella. Next base: position 2,500,595 of record NZ_CP160680.1, read on the forward strand.
GAGTTCAGTTGAATACAAATTCGATCTTAGCCAATTGAATTTATTGCCATTGTGAGCAACTACAGATAATACATTGATTTGGCTAATTACGCTCAATTGTAATGACACGACTTTGAAAGAATAGCCTATACCTAGTTCAATAGGGATGAGAACGTTACGATAGTTATCACATATTCTAACGATGTCAAATCCAATTTCCTGTCTAAATGAATGATCGAAAGGTCTTCTAAAGGTTGCTGTCTCTACGTGTAGTCCAACACCTACCTTTTTTGTCAAACCTTTAGTTTTTTCCCAGTTTTTGGCCAATGAGAAACCAGCTTGATAGGTACCTAGAAATTCGGGTTGTATGCTGAGAAAAAAGTTCTTTTGAGGGAAGTCAAAAAGACGTTTGTCATGTTCTTGCAAACCAATATCCAACGAAGCCGTCCAGGTGCTTTCTTGACTGTAAGCGAAGTTAATAAATAAAGTTAAGGCTAAAGTGAATGCTAATTTTTTCATATTGAGAGCATTAAAAGGGGCTGGGCTAAATTTTAGGCTAAATATTATTCAAGAAAAATCAATCATTATGATTACGTGCCCTGGATTCAAGTTATTATTATCCTGCTTGAGTACCGTTCTTATTGTTGCAAGTTTGACTGCTCAAGCGGAGCAGGATAAATTATCGGTATCGTTTACTAACAATGGTACCGACTATTTCGTACAAATCCAAAACGAAAAAGATACCGTCACATTTCATTACAGGCATGAGCATTCAGATATCTATGATGTCTACTTAGACAGCTCCTTTTGTATCTTAATTAACTCCGATGATAGGTATTTTATACTATCTGCTGCATACAAAAGTACCGTTGATGGAACCTGGATTATTGATTATCCTTTCCATAAGTGGCTAAAAAACAACACTACTGGTAGTGTCGTTCAGCCAACCGTCCACGATCTTAAGATAGTGGATGGTGGAAAAGTATCAATGACTTACTCAATTAAAGGTCCGCCTTGGGCTCTTTTTCGCTATTACAAAACAGTTGAATTTCCGATTACCCAGGAATTAGTCATTGCGCGCGATGGAATATACGATTTAGACCTACGCTTCAAAGAAGTGGATGCAAAAGAAGACAGTGATAGTAGTCGTAATTCCCCCCGTCCGCAAGTAATGCGGGACGGGAAGAAATTATTCTTAGCCTACTAACCTGCTTTGTTGAGGTACGCCCGAAGCACGCCGCATCTCGATTTTCTATAGGGATAGGAGAACAAAGAATGGAAACTGCTCCGTAGAGCAGGGTTTCATACCCTGCACGAAGGAGCATTGAACAACCCGGTGTCATCCACAGGGCTGGCATGGCCAATTGGTTCTAAATGCGCTTAGTTTCGCACCAAATCAAAGGGATCTACATATTCCCCTTTGGAGGGGGTGTCACGCAGTGACGGGGGAGGAGAGCCCTAACCGCAAGGGCTACCCTCCCTGCCTGACGTGCCGCCGGCAGGCAGGCCTCGATCCTGTGGATCGGTCCCTCCAGCGGGACACAGTTGTTCCTGCTAGTAGCATGAATACCATATAACGGAGGTGGCATTACCTAAATCTGGCCTTCTGAGGTAGTTTTTTGGGGGGAATATAGCACCAAAACAACGCTGGTTGTATTGGGGTGGACTTTGCTATACATTCACTTTTTCAGAATTTTCGTAGATTACTCCCACTACCTCTGCGGCTGAAATAGCTTTCGTGAAATTTCGCGTTCCTGTCTGCCCGTGAGGCACGGCCGAGCAGGCAGGTTCGCGATGTTGTGTTTAACCCCGCGGGAACTTGATGGCTAACTATTTGGTATGTTGATGCACGATAAAGGCTTGAAGCACACTGTACAGAGGCACTTGCCCAACAATAGGTACGTACCCGGACAAGGGGTGGAAGCGGTATGCGCGCAAGCGATAGCGAGCACATAAGAGCGGACGACCCGGTCTCGGCTGCGGCCGAGATGGCCCAAAAATCATAGAACTATGGAAAAATCCCTAATTTCGCACCTTGTTGGTATGATGCACAAGCTCGACCAGGCTTTTGGTGCTCTTTTTCATAAAAATGATATTGCTTACGACCCCATGAAGTATCTGATTGTAGGTTTAGGAAACATTGGTGCCAAATACGAGGGTACTCGCCATAATGTCGGTTTTGAAGTAGTGGACCACCTGGCGCAATCCAAGGAAGTCAGCTGGACCACGGATAACCTGGGAAATGTAGCGCAGTTTAAGCATCGTGGGCGCACCTACATCCTCCTGAAACCCTCGACGTACATGAACCGGAGTGGTAAAGCGGTGCGGTACTGGCTGCAAAAGGAAAAGATAGAAAAGGAGAACATGCTGGTGATTCTGGATGACCTGAACCTGCCTTTCGGCAAACAACGCTTGCGCGGCAAAGGCAGCGACGGCGGGCACAACGGCCTGAAAGATATTGACCAAATGACGGGTGGTAATGATTACGCTCGTCTACGTTTTGGTATCGGGGATGAATTTTCGAAAGGCCAGCAGGTGGATTTTGTCTTAGGGGAATGGTCAACGGAAGAACGGGCCACTTTGCCGGAGTTGATCAAATATGCCGGAGATACCGCGCTGAGCTTTGGCGCTATCGGGCTCAACCACACCATGAATACGTTTAATAAGAAATGATGTAATTGTTTTTTGTCTAATCTTTTTGCTTTTTTATTAAACAAAACAAAGAAAGTCCTGTTTCCCCCTTACTACTAAACTAGGACTATTTTGTCGAAGAAAATTGTTGTCATCGGTGCCGGTTTCGCCGGTTTAGCCGCCGCGGCCAGCCTGGCTCAAAAAGGCCACCAAGTCACTATTCTGGAAAAAAACGAAGGCCCGGGAGGAAGAGCCCGGCAGTATCAGGCCCAGGGGTTTACCTTCGATATGGGCCCTAGCTGGTATTGGATGCCGGAAGTTTTTGAAGATTTTTTTCAACGATTTGGTAAAAGCACCGCTGATTATTACGAGCTGTTGCGATTGGATCCTTCCTACATCGTCTACTTTGGGAAAGGTGAGGAGATGGAAGTGCCAGCAAAAATGGAGGAGCTGTACGCCATGTTTGAGTCGTACGAGCCGGGAAGTAGTGCTAAGTTGAAGCAATTTTTAGACGAAGCGGCCTACAAGTATAAGGTAGGCATGAGTGAGTTTGTCTTCAAGCCCAGCCATAGTATCATGGAGTTCGCCGACCTGCGGATTCTGAAGAGCATGTTTGGTCTGCAGATGTTTTCGAGTGTGTCTGCGGCGATTCGCAAGTTGTTTAAGAACGAAAAGCTGATTCAGTTGCTGGAATTCCCGGTACTCTTTCTGGGGGCGACTCCACAGAAAACCCCTGCCCTTTACAGCCTGATGAACTATGCCGATCTTGCCTTGGGCACTTGGTACCCTCAGGGAGGGATGCACGAGATCGTGAAGGCCATGGTGAGTGTGGCAGAAGAGCAAGGGGTGGAAATTCGGTACAACCAGGAGGTGAAACAAATCAAAGTTGTGAATGGCCGTGCAACGGCGGTGGTGACAGCAGACCAGTCGTACGAAGTAGATGCCGTAGTAGGTGGTGCCGATTATCACCATCTGGAGCAGCAAGTGCTGGAGCCTCACTTGCGCAATTACTCGGCGAGTTATTGGGATAAGCGGACGATGGCACCTTCCAGCTTATTGTTTTATATTGGTGTTGATAAGAAGCTACCGGGCTTGCATCACCACAATCTTTTTTTCGATGAAGATTTTGCACTACACGCGGAGGAAATCTACGAAGACCCGAAGTGGCCGAGTAAACCTTTATTTTACGTGTGTGCCCCCTCAGTGACCGACGATAGTGTAGCACCAGCCGGTCAGGAGAACCTTTTCTTTCTGATTCCTTTGGCGCCGGATCTCGAGGATACCGACGAGCTGCGGGAGAAATATTTTGAAATCGTTTTGCAGCGTTTCGAAGCGATTACCGGGCATGACATCCGCGACCATATTGTATACCGTAGATCTTATGCGCACCGGGATTTCAAAAAAGACTATCATGCGTTTAAGGGCAATGCTTATGGCTTAGCCAATACCTTGTTGCAGACGGCTTTCTTGAAACCCAAAATGCGCAATGCCAAAGTAGCTAACCTCTTTTTCACGGGCCAGTTGACGACACCAGGGCCGGGAGTGCCGCCATCACTGATCTCTGGTCAGGTGGTCGCCGAAGAGGTAGACAAAGTACTTTAAGCATACCTACTTTATCATCCAAGAGAAAAACCCTGTTGTAAAATGATGAACCTATATCGCCAAGTTTGTATGGAGTCTAGTAAGCTGATTACCCAGCGTTACAGCACTTCTTTTTCTATGGGTATCCGCGTGTTTGACAAGCGCTTTCGCGACCCCATTTACGCTATTTACGGATTTGTGCGTTTTGCGGACGAGATTGTTGATACCTTCCATGATTATCCCAAGGCGAAACTGTTGACTCGGTTTTGGGAGGATACTTACCGGGCCATTGAAGAAGGGATCAGCTTGAATCCCGTGCTGCAATCTTTTCAAGAGGTGGTAAATACTTACGGTATAGAACGAGAATTGATCGATGCCTTTTTGAAAAGCATGGAAATGGATCTGCACGAGGATACGCACAATCAGGCGAGTTATGAAGAGTATATTTACGGTTCGGCCGAAGTAGTGGGGTTGATGTGCTTACGGGTTTTTTGTGAAGGGAACAAGGAGCAGTTTGATGAATTAAAAGCCTCTGCTTGTAGTTTGGGGGCCGCTTTTCAGAAAGTAAATTTTTTGCGCGACTTGAAAAGTGATTTTGATGATCGTGGAAGGGTTTACTTCCCCGGGGTCGACTTCACGAACTTTACGACCGAAGATAAAATAATGATTGAAGCCGATATCCGTAAGGACTTTGATCATGCCTATGAAGGTATCGTGCGCTTGCCTAAAGGAGCACGCTTTGGGGTTTATCTGGCTTATGTCTATTACCTGAATTTGCTGCAAAAAATCAAGGCATCCCCTGCCGATCGAGTGGCTGAACAAAGAATACGGGTAAACGATGGGCGCAAGATGGTATTACTATTTAGTAGTGCCCTGCGCAATAGCCTGAATATGTTGTGAAGAAAAGATAAAGGCCGACGAAAGAACGCATAGAACATTAATGCAGCTAGATGGTAAGAGCAACACATTTTTTAAAAGCATACCTGGATCAATTGGCCATACGCTGGTCGATGACCAGATCCGAGTTGTTGTTTGCCTTTTTTTTGGTGTTTTCTTTCCTGTCTGGGGTACAGGCGCATTTGTTGCCTAGCGTTTATCCGCTTACCAAAGACATCACGGATGTTCTCTTGTTGGTAGTATGCGGTCCCTTGCTCTGGTTTATCTATCAGCGTCATCAGGATACCCGATTTTGGTGGTGGTGGGGCGTTACCTATTTGTCGACGTTCTTTATAGAAGTTACTGGAGTAGCTACCGGGAATATTTTTGGAGAATACACCTATGGCCCTACCATGTGGGTACAGTGGCTAAACGTGCCGCTGGTGATAGCGCTGAACTGGACCCTGCTGATCCTTGCGATGCACCAAATAGCCTCCTATCTTGTTCCCAAATCATCGCTGCTCACCGCACTCGTTACGGGAGTGCTGATCATGGCCTATGATTTCTGCATTGAGCCAGTAGCCATAGCTCTGGATTACTGGACTTGGGAGGCCGTGGATATCCCTTTGCAGAATTATCTGGCCTGGGGCGTCATTGCTTTCTTGTTTAGTTGGCCACTAAGTTATTTTGAAGTAGGCTATCGGCATCCCTTACTAATTGTATACGGAGTAGCTCAACTCACCTTTTTCTTACTACTTCAAGCCTTATTTATTGCGCCATAGCGTATCACACCTAAAACTTCACCATGAAAACACTTTCTACTAATCATGACTATGACTTTATTGTCGCTGGTGCTGGTGCCGCTGGTCGAAGTTTTGTCTACCACTTATTGCAATCCCCATTGAGAGACAGTCGGGTTTTGTTGTTAGATAAAGCATACAAAACGGCAGATGACAGAACTTGGAGTTTTTGGGAGGTAGGCGAGGGACCATTCGAAGAAATTGTCCATCATCGTTGGCCTGTACTTTGGTTTTACAATAGAGATTTTGCCCGGAAGATGGAGATCGCACCGTTCTCCTATAAAATGATCCTGGCTGCGGATTACTATCGTTATACCAACGAGGCATTTGCGAAAGCACCGCAGGTAGAACAGCAGGTAGCCAATATCAAGAACATTAGTAACACGAATGAGGGTGTAGAGGTAGAAACCGATGGCGGGAGTATCAGTGCGAGATGGTGCATCAATAGTACGGCTCGTCCTGAAATTGATAAAAGCAAAGTAAACTATCTCGACCAACATTTCCGGGGTTGGTTCATTAAGACCAAGCGTCCCGTCTTTGATCCTGATCAGGCGGTAATGATGGATTTTCGAACGCCGCAGGAAGGAGAGTTTCGTTTTCTTTACGTATTGCCGACGAGTACAACGGAAGCACTCGTAGAGGTGGCCATCTTTTCCAACCAACATTTGTCTGGAGAAGGTTATGATCGTATTATCCAGAACTACCTTAAGGAGCACTGGCCACAACTGGATGATTACACCATCACTCGAACCGAAGCGGGCAATATACCAATGACGGATTTTGAGTTTCCCTTGTTCGATAAGCATATTATTAATGTAGGGATGAGTGGAGGAGATACGCGTGCATCGACGGGTTACACCTTTATATATATACACCGTAGAATGGAGCGGATCATCAATGGTCTCATTCGCCAACAAGACCCTAGAGTAGGAGATGATTTTGATCTGCGGCGTCATCGTTTCTACGATAGTGTGATGCTGCGTGTGCTGGAGAAGGATAAATACCCCGGAGCTATGTTGTTTCAGAAATTATTTCAGCG